>DATEUK010000125.1:0-33782 GCA_035283165.1 Thermoplasmata archaeon | reverse complement strand
GGGTATCCACGCGCGTGGTCGCCGTCCCGGAGTGGGTCCCCTACGCCCTGACGGTCGTGCTGGCCGTCAGCGTCGGGATCTTCGTGTGGCGGCTCGGGTACATCGTTCGCCTCCTCCGCGCGGGGAAGGCCGAGGACCGACGATGGGACCGGCTTCCGTCGAGGGTCGCGTCGTTCATCGTGAACGGCCTCATCCAGAAGAAGGTCTACCGCTCCGTCGCAGTCGGACTCCTCCACTCCTCCATCTTCTGGGCCTTCGTCATCCTATTCGCGAGCGTCGTGGAGATCACCGCCCAGGGATACGCCCTCGGCTGGCAGGTTCCGGTCCCGTTCGGGCTCACCGGCCCGCTGTACCTCGCGGAGGAGGTCATCGCCATCCTTGCGATCGTCGGCATCGGAATGGCGCTGTTCCGCCGATACGTTGTCCGCCCGAAGAAGCTCATGCACGAGGGTTTCCTCGATGCGACAGTCGTCCTGATGTTCATCCTCGGCATCGTGACGACCCTGCTCCTGTTCAACGCCACCGAGCATGCGCTTGGGATTGCGCGCGACCCATCGTGGAAGCCTATCTCCGCGGCCCTCGCAAGCGTCTCCGTGGTCAGGCTGAACCCGGAGATGTTCTGGTGGGTGTTCTGGGCTTCGCACGTCGGGCTCCTCTTCAGCTTCCTCGCGTACGTCCTGTACAGCAAGCACTCCCACATCGTCTTCGCGATCGTGAACGCGTTCTTCGTGAACCTCGAACCGAAGGGAGCGATCAAGCCCATCGATCTCGAGAAGACGGAGACGTTCGGCGTCCAGCGCGTCGAGCAGCTGAGCCTCCGCCAACTCCTTGATGGGTTCGCGTGCACGGAATGCGGGCGCTGCACGGAGAGCTGCCCCGCGAATGCGACCGGCAAGCCGCTCGACCCGATGCGGATCATCACGAACATTCGGGACACGTTGCTCGAGCAGGGACCCGCGATCTTGGCGGCGAAGACGGACGGCCTGCCGAACATGTTTCAGACCGTCCATTCGGAGGAGGGCATTTGGGCGTGCACGACGTGCTACGCCTGCGTGTACGAGTGCCCCGTCTTCAACGAGCACGTCCCGAAGATCGTTGACATGCGCCGCCACATGGTCTTGATGGAAGGAAAGATGCCGCCGGAGGCGATGGAAACGATGCGGAAGCTCGAGCAGAACTTCAACCCGTGGGGCATCGGATGGGATCAGCGTGGGAAGTGGGCCGAAGGAATGGGAATACCGACCCTGGCCGAAGACGGGCGCGACGCACAGTACCTGTTCTGGGTGGGTTGTGCGGGCTCCTTCGATGAGCGGAACCGCTTGGTGACGCAGGCGTTCGCCCGCCTGATGCAAAAGGCGGGCGTGAGGTTCGCGATCCTCGGATCGGAGGAGAAGTGCACCGGGGACCCCGCGCGTCGAATCGGAAACGAGTACCTATTCCAGATGTTGGCGAGGGCGAACGTGGAGACGCTGGCCACTCGCGGCGTGAAGAAAATCGTGACCGCATGCCCCCACTGCTTCAATACGCTCAAGAACGAGTACCCGCAGTTTGGCGGCGACTACGAGGTGATCCACCACTCGCAGCTCCTTGATGAGCTGCTGGCGGAAGGCAGACTCAAGCCTTCGCGCCCTCTCGCGGCGAAGGTCACGCACCACGACTCGTGTTACCTGGGTCGATATAACGACATCTACGATCCACCGAGACGGGTGCTCGAGACCCTCCCTCAAATCCAGACCATCGAAATGGAGCGGTGCAGGGACAAGGGGTTCTGCTGTGGCGCGGGCGGCGCGCGGATGTGGATGGAGGAGACGATCGGGGAGAAGGTGAACCATCGCCGCCTAAGCCATGTGACGAAGACCGAGGCCGACATCGTCGCGACGGCATGCCCGTACTGCCTTATCATGATGGACGACGCCGCCAAAACGAAGAACGTGGACGCCAAGCTGGAACGAGCGGACATCGCGGAGCTGGTCGACCGTTCCATCCCCTGATGTCGACTTCTCCTATTCGATCGCGTCGATCCTCGCCGCCAATTCGAAGTCCAGAGCCGTTAGCCCACCGCGGTCGTGCGTCGTAAGCCGGAGTCGGACCTTGTTCCACGAATTGTGAATGTCAGGGTGATGGTTCATCGCCTCGGCGATTTCTCCGACCCTGTTGATGAAGGCAAGGGCCGGCGGGAAGTCCTCGAACGTCCACGATCGTTCGAGATAGGCTCCTCTTCGAGTCCACCTCGGGATATCCTTCAAGCGCTCCGCGAGCCGCGTCTCCGAGAGGAGTTCCCGTCGAGTCATCCTGCCGTGATAGACATCCGCCGCCAAAAGCTTCGCGCCGAGCGGAGCAGCGGCTACCTACCGAACGATCACCACCGGCGTCTCCGCGATCAGGTCCGCGGCCCATGCGATGTCCAGCCCGAACCGGAGGACGTATGAATAGTACGAATGGGTGCCTCGGTAGCTCGAAGGGACTTGCGAGGGAATCATCATCTCGAAAGTGAACGGCTCACCCACGCGGACGAGCCCCATGGGAATGTCGATCTCGGACACGGTGGTCTCCGTCGTTGCCTCGTGGCCGTCCGCCCTCGCCCACTCCCCGCCGACCAGTCTCGCATGCACGCGTCGGACCCGGGCATCGCCGAGACCCAGAAGGGTGATCCGGCATCCAATCAGCTCCCTGGCGAAGAACCGGTTCCCATCGATCTCGACATAGATCTCTGGACCGCCCGCTCCGGAACCCGACCGGAACCGAATCGGACTCGAGAACGCCCTCACGCTCTCCCGCGCGAGGAACACGTGAAACGGCAGAGAATGCGTCGCGTCGGGCCACCAAGGGACGTCGAGTCTCGCCGTCGCCTCGTATTCGACCTTGGCGTGCGTGCCGCGGTACGAGGGGAGGGCGTACACCGGGATCTGAAACTGGAAGGGGAATCGGTACAGCCCCGATGCGACGACGCCTTCAGGAGCGAGCGGGACGCGCCATGCAACGTGGTCTGCATGAGACCGGTACGTGGTCGAGTTCTTCCCGCCTCCGGTGGTGATTTCCGTGGATTCCCGTCCCTGAATGTCCAGAGTCAAACCCCGTGTGGACGTCTCCCTCGTCGTGGACAAGGTCACCAAGCCGGAGACGACCTCGCCCGTCAGGTAGTGGTCCCGAGGCAGCTCTACCAGGATCGAATTCGACATGAGCATGCCCCTCATCGGACGAGGAAACGAGTCCCACAGTGCGCGCACGTTGCCACCCCGAAGCGGTCGATGTTCAACGGGGGGGCCCCGCAATTCGGGCAGTTCAAAGCCACGGGCCCCTGCATCCCTGCGGGGACCATGGGCTGCTGCACCGGCGGCGGCGGAGGCAAAGCCGAGCGACGTTGGAACGCACCGGCCACCGCGACGACCAAGAAGACGACAAGGAACGCGATGACGACGCAGAACGGGCCCAGAAGGGTCCACAGCGTTCCAAAGCCGCCCGGACCGGACCACCACCCGACGGCCAGGACGACTACGAGCACGACGGCCACCAGGGCTCCGAGGATCACGGCAATGAAGACGGTGGGGGAAACCTGGCGAACCGGAGGGCGCCACCCGACGGATGGCGGCGGCGGTTGCACGGTCCGCGGATTTGCGGGTCCCGTAGATGAATCCTTGTTCCCCATTCCGCAGCCGCCAACTTGAAGAGGCGGTCCCGCGTTGCCCGCGCGGGGAGAACGATGGCAAACGTCCAGCAATTGGCAAAGAGCATCGTCCGGGCCAGCCTGCGACCGAAGGAGTACGAGGTCGTCACGATCTCGACGTACCCGCA
Organism: Thermoplasmata archaeon; assembly: GCA_035283165.1. Taxonomy (GTDB): domain Archaea; phylum Thermoplasmatota; class Thermoplasmata; order RBG-16-68-12; family EA-27; genus EA-27. The sequence continues at coordinate 29,990 of DATEUK010000125.1, read as the reverse complement.
CACGATCGACCTCGCGGAACAAGTCGCCCTCGAGTGCCAAAAGGCGGGCGCGGACCCAATCACGCTCCTCGAAACGGATGCGGTGTTCTACGGCCAGTACAAGAACTACAGCTTGGAGAACCTGCGAAAGGTGTCGGCCCACTGCCTCGGCCTCGCGGAGTACACGCGATCGTACATCTGGCTCGGCGGCCCGAAGGACCCCGGGCAGATGGCAAGAATCCCGAAGGAACGCTGGGAGGCTGCGAACGACGGGGAGCAGGCGCATTACGAGAAATGGCTCGCGACGAAGCCGAAGAGCGTTGGGGTCTCCCTCGGGCAGGTGACCCGGGAGCGGGCTGCGCGGTACGGGTTTAACTACGCCACGTGGAAGCGGACGACAGAGGAGGCGATTGCTGTGAACTACCGGCAGATGGAGTCGTTCGGGAAGACGGTCGCCGGGCTCCTCTCGGCGCCTGTCCCCGTCCAAGTGATGGCGGACAACGGGACGGACCTGAGCTTCCGGCTTGCGGGGGGAGCGCGAAAGGCGCACGTGAACGACGGCGTAATCAGCGACGAGGACCTCGCCGCGGACAACCGGGACGCGAGCCTCCCCGCGGGGGATGTCTGGGTCGCCCCCGTCGAGGGCAGCGCGAACGGCACGTTCGTATCCGACGTGAAGATCCCCCAGATGGGCAAGCTGATTGACGGGCTCGCATGGACCTTCCAGAACGGGCGCGTGACGGAGTTCACCGCGAAGAAGAACCTCGGCCTCGCACAGACGAACTGGGAGACCGGCACGGGAGCGAAGGACATGTTCGGGGCGTTCGCCCTCGGCCTGAACAAGAAGGCGAAGGCCGGGTTCCTCCACAACAGCATCGTCGCCGGCGCCGTCACCGTGGGCATCGGCGACAACCGGACCCTGGACGGGACGAACAAGAGCTCGTACGGGTTCTACGACTTCCACGCATCCGCGTCCGTGGAGATCGGGGGCAAGGCGGTCATCCGGGACGGCGCGTGGATCATCTGAGCACGCGTCCCGGTCGACGGGCCGTCAGCCGCCCTTTAGCTCGCGCACCAGCGCGGGGACGAACTCGAGGACGTTCGCGACGACGCCATAGTGCGCAACCTCGAAGATCGGAGCGCTCGGGTCCGTGTTGACCGCGATGATCAACCCGGCGTCCCTCATCCCGGCGACGTGCTGCATCGCCCCGCTGATCCCGCACGCGATGTACACCTTCGGGCGCACGGTCTTCCCGCTCTGCCCGACCTGGCGGGTCTTCGGCAACCACTCCATGTCGGTGAGCGGCCGCGAGGCGCCCACGACGCCACCAAGGACCCTCGCCAGCTCCTCGACCATCGCGAGGTTCTCCCTCTTCTGGATTCCGCGCCCCGCGCTCACCACGATGTCCGCCGCAGAAATGTCGATGTCCTGGACCTGGGGCTTCTCATAGCCCACGAAGACGCTCCCGTTGTTCGCCGGATCAACGGTCACCGAGACCGGGACGACGGCTCCCGCAGTCGAGGCAGGGGTCGCGGGCTTCACGGAACCGGGGCGAAGGGTCACAAGGAACGGGCGCTCCGAGGTCACTTCGAGTTCCATGGCGAGCTTATCGTTGAGGATCTTCCGGCTCGCAACGAGCCGGCCATTCTCCAGCCATAGGTCCACGCAGTTTGCGACCACGGGCGCGCTCCACTCCGCCGCCAGCCGAGGCGCGAGATCGAACCCTTGCGCGGTGTGCGAGAACAGGACCACCCGGGGCTCGGACCGGGACACGATTGCCGCCAGGGCCTGGGCGTAGCCCCCCGGCGTGTACGTGGCCAGAGCCTCGTGCTCCGCGACGAGAATCTCGCTGCCCAGGGCGGCGATCTCCGCGGCCAACGCGCGGACGCCCTGACCGAGGAGCGCGACCCGCATGGATCCGCCCGTCGCTGCGGCCAGATCGCGCCCCTTCGCCACAAGCTCGTATGTCGCACCGACGACTCTCCCCTCTCGGTGCTCTGCCACCGCCAGGATGTCCCGGCCGGTCAACCCCGGTACACCCCCTTTTCCCGGAGGAGGCGCGCAACCGTTTTCGCCTGATCCACGATCTTGCCCGCGATCATCTCTGCCCGCCCCTTCGCGGCGGGATGTGAGACCTTGCGAACGGACAGGACGTACGGTCCCCGGAAGGCGTCCCATGTCGGCTCGCCCAGATCACCGGACTTGACCTCCTCGATCGGCTGGCGGGAGGCTTTCATGATCGCGGGGAGTGGCGCGTACCGCGGCTGATTCATTCCGAACTGGACGGTGAGGAGGGCGGGCATGGGGATCAGGACGACCTCCTCGGTTCCGCCCTCGAGCTCCCGCCAGACCCGAGCCCTGCGATCCTCCAGCTGTACTCTAGTGACCACGGAGGCGTGTGGGAGCTTGAGGAACCCCGCGAGGAGTGGGCCCGTCGCCGAATGCCCGTAATCGTCGCTCTGCACCCCGGTGAGGATCAAGTCGTGGGGCCGTCCCCGGATGGATGCGGCGAGGATGTTCGCGATCTGGAACGCGTCGATGGCGGCAGGTTCCTCGAACGCGACCCGGACTGCGGCGTCCGCACCCTTGGCCATCGCCTCCCGAAGCATCTGTTCCGTCCGCCTCGGCCCGGCGGTGATCGCCGTCACCCGGCCGCCGTGCTTCTCCCTGAGGCGCACGGCCTCCTCCAACGCGTACTCGTCCGCCCCGTTGACCTTGTAGGTGAGCGCGTCGCGCCTGATGTCCTTCCCATCCGCGGACACCTGGAACTGAAGGTCGGGGTTCGGAATCTGCTTCAGGCACACGACGACGTTGAGCGCCACGGCGAGGCCCCGAACGGCCCATCCGCCTTAGCGGTTTCCCTAGGGGTAGATGCCCCGGAGCTTGTATGCCTCCGCCACACGGCCGATCGCGACCATATAGGCGCCCACCCGCATGTCCACCTTCTCGCGCTTGGACGTCTCCCATACCGCCTCGAACGCCTGCGTCATGTGCTGCTCGAGTTTCGCCCGCACGTCCGCGTCCGTCCAGAAGAACTGCTGCAGGTTCTGGACCCACTCGAAGTACGACACCGTAACGCCGCCGCCGTTCGCGAGGATGTCGGGGATGACGATGGTCTCCTTGCGGAACAGGATGTCGTCCGCGTCGGGCGTCGTGGGCCCGTTCGCGCCCTCCGCCACAATCCTCGCCCGGACCCGGGGTGCGTTCTCCGCCGTGATCGCGTTTTCGAGCGCGGACGGCGCCAGGATGTCCACGTCGAGCTCCAGGAGGTCCTCGTTCGAGATCGGCTTCGAGCCGGGGAAGCCTGTGACGGACCCCTTCTTCTCCTTGTGGACGAGCACCTCCTTCGGGTCGAACCCCTTCGGGTTGTAGATGCCCCCCTTGCTGTCCGAGACCGCGACGACGGTGCATCCGAGCTCGTCGTGCAGGAGCCGGGCGGCGTGGTACCCCACGTTCCCATACCCTTGCACGGCCACCGTGGCACCCTTCGGGTTCAGCTTGATCCGCTTGCACGCCTCCCGGACCGCGTACATGAGGCCGCGGGACGTCGCCTCGTCCCGGCCGCGGGAGCCTCCGATCGCGAGAGGCTTTCCCGTGACGACGCCGGGGACCGCGTATCCGGCGTGCATCGAGATCGTGTCCATGATCCACGCCATCGTTTGACCGTCCGTGTACACGTCCGGCGCGGGGATGTCCTTCTCCGGCCCGATGATGACGCTAATCGCGCTCGCGTACCGGCGGGTCATCCGCTCAAGCTCCCCCTTGCTCATCTCCTTCGGGTTGCATATCACGCCGCCCTTGGCGCCCCCGTACGGAAGGCCCATGACCGCGCACTTCCATGTCATCCAACATGCGAGGGCGCGCACCTCGTCCAGGCTCACATTCCAGTGGTACCGGATGCCACCCTTGAACGGACCCAATGCGTCGTTGAACTGCACGCGGTAGCCCGTGAAGACCCGGAGGGATCCGTCGTCCATCTTCACGGGGAAATTGACGGTCAACTCCCGCTTCGGCGTCTTGAACAACTCGATGAGGTCGGGATCCAGCTTCAGGCGCTTTCCCACGCGGTCGATCTGCGTTTTCGCGATTGCGAACGGGTTCAGCTCTTCTTGCACTTTTCCCATCGGCTAGCCCCCTGGTGTGTCGGAGAACGGGTAGCCCCGTCGAACCGGAAAGGGGGTAATAAGGGTTCCGTCCGTTCTGTTTTCCCTGCGTTACCGGTAGTCCGCCGGGTCGGCACGGTTTCGGACAGGGAGGCCCTCGAGCCATGCGAGGACATTGTCAACGGCGCACGCCAGCGCCTCCATCCGCTGCTGGGGGACGTTCCAGGCGACATGGGGCGTTCCGAGGAAGTTCCGAAGGTCGTGAAACGGCCGGGAGTATGGATACCCGGCGCCCTTCGGATAGCGCCACCACACGTCGCTCGCCGCCACGAACGTCGGCACGTCCCGCAGATGGGCGAAGAGGTCGTCCTCCTTCACGATGTCGCCGCGGGCCACGTTCACGAGGACCGCGTCCGCCTTCATCCGCCGGAGCCGGTCGGCATCGATGAGGTGATGGGTCTCCTTCGTGTGCGGAACGGCGATCACGAGGAAGTCCGCCTCCCCGAGCACCGTATCCAGCTCCCCGGGAGCGCCGATGAAGTCCGCGGGAAAGTCGGACCGACCGCTGCGCGTGATCCCCTCGACCCTCATCCCAAACGCGCGGCCGAGCCGCGCAACCTCCTTCCCGATACCCCCGAGGCCGAGGACCCCGAGCGTGGACCCCCGAAGGGGCTTGCTCGGCACGTCCTGCTCGAACGCCCCGCTCCGGATGCTCGTCGCGTGGCGCACCACCCGTTTGGCGGCGGCGAGAAGCAGGGCAAACGCGTGCTCCGCGAGGGCCGTATCGTACGCGCCCGCGTTCCCGCACACGGTCACGGCCTCAGGAATCCGCTCCCACGGGAGGTGGTCGACCCCGGCCAACGTCGTCTGCACGAGCCGGACCCGCCCGTATGCGATCGGATCTTCGGGAAACTCCCGCGCGAACCCGACGCACAGATAGGCGTCCACGCCCGCCAGGGCGTCCATGATCGTCTTGCCTGTGGGGAGCCGCAGGACCTGAGCCACGCTGCGAAGACGCGCCTCCGCCTCGCCGAGTCGATCCATCCCGAGATCGGGGGACAGCAGGACGGCCCTCACGGTCTGGGCAAGCCGGCGACTCGCTATGAACGTTCCCGCGCGAGGCGCCTCAGCATTCGCTGTACCCACAGGTGTGGCAGCGCACGCAACCCTCTTCGAAGACGAGGGTTCTCCCGCACTCCGGGCATTCGGGGTTCAGCCCCGCGCGCACGATCTCTCGGTCGTCCCGGACCTCCTTCTCGTTCTCCGTGTCGGTCACGATCGCGCCCGGCTCCTCGAACGCCTCGACCGGCTTTTGCACGCCCTTCGGCTGCGCCCCGATGTGGCGCTTGACCGCCTTCGCGACCGCGTCCGGAATGCTCAGGATGTGCTCCCCGTGGTCGTACGCGACCCGGGGCGACCGGATGCCCTCGAGTTGGTCGATGACCTCGTCCGCGGGAATCCCGGAACGGAGGCACAGGCTCACGAGGCGCGCCAGGCCCTCCGTGAACGAGGCGGTGTACCCGCCGCCGCGTCCGGCTTGCGCGAAGACCTCGAACAGGCCGTGCTCGTCCTCGTTGATCGTCACGTAAATCGCGCCGTACCCCGTCTGGATCTTCTGCGTCCTCCCCGTGACGACGTCCGGCCGAGGCCGGGGCTTCCGCGGCGCCGGGACGGGGGGCTCCGGCGGCACGTCGACGCGGATCGTCCCCTTCGGGACCCCGGCCTCCTGCCCTCCCTTCTCCTTTTCCGAGACCCCCACGTTGAGGACCTGGTCCGTCCGCGACTGGTCCCGGTAGACCGTGATGCCTTTGCACCCGAGCTCGTACGCGAGCAGGTAGGCCCTTTTCACGTCGTCCGCCGTCGCGCCCGCAGACAGATTGATCGTCTTGCTCACGGCCGCGTCACAGGTCTCCTGGAACGCCGCCTGCATGCGAACGTGCCATTCCGGGGCGATGTCGAACGAGACCGCGAAGGCCCGCTGCCACCGCTCGGGAACTTCCTTCAGGCCCCGGGCGGAACCGCCGTTCTGGAGGATCATGTCGAGCAGATCGTCCCGCCACCACCCTTCCTTCTTCGAGACCTCGATGAAGTAGTCCAGCACATACGGCAGGTGCGTGCCGTCCATGACGTTCTTGTACCAGATGAGGGAGAACTCCGGCTCGCAGCCGCCGGAGGTGTCCGCGATCATGGACAACGTGCCCGTCGGCGCGACGGTCGTCACGTAGGAGTTCCGGACCCTGATCCCGAGGCTTTCGTGGCGACTTCCCTTCCAGGCGGGGTACACGCCGCGCGCTTCCGCGAGTTTTTCGGATTCGCTGTAGCCGATGTCCTTGACGAACTTCATGATCTTGCGGCCCCAGTCGACGCCCTCCGGGGAGTCGTATGGGACGCCAAGCTTGAACAGCATGCGGGCGAAGCCCATGACGCCCAGGCCGATCTTTCGCGTCATCCTCGTCATGTCCTCGATCTGCGGGATCGGGTACGCGTTCGCGTCGATCACGTTGTCCAGGAGGTGCACCGTCGTGCGGATTGTGCCCTCAAGCTTCTTCCAGTCCACATCCCACCTGCCGTTCGCATGGACCATGTGCTTGTCGAGGTCGAGCGATCCCAGGTTGCAGGACTCGAACGGCAAGAGAGGCTGTTCACCGCAAGGATTGGTGGCCTCGAAGTCCGTGATGTGGGGGCACGGGTTCGTGCGGTTCGTCGTGTCGACGAAGAACAGGCCGGGCTCGCCGTTCTTCCAGGCCTGATGGGCGATCTTGTCAAAGACCGTGCGCGCGTCGAGAGACGCCACGACCTCGCCCGAGCGCGGGTTCACGACGTCGTACGGCTCTCCTTTCCGCACGGCGTCCATGAACCGGTCCGTGACCGCTACAGAGATGTTGAAATTCGTGACTTGCGTGAGGTCGTCCTTGCAGGTGATGAACTCGAGAATGTCTGGGTGGTCGACGCGGAGAATTCCCATGTTCGCTCCCCGACGCTTGCCGCCTTGTTTCACGGTCTGGGTGGCGGCGTCAAAGATCTTCATGAACGACACGGGGCCCGAGGCGACGCCCATCGTGCTCTTCACGAAATCGCCCTTGGGGCGAAGCCGGGAGAACCCGAATCCTGTTCCTCCCCCCGACTGGTGGATTTTCGCCTGCCACTTCAGAGCGTCGAAAATCCCATCCAAGCTATCTTCGACGGGCAACACAAAGCAATTGTGGACGATGACGCCGTTCGCGACGTACGTACTGTCTTCCTCGACTTCCAGATTGTACACGGTCGTGACGCCTGGCAAGGGGTCCACCGACTTGACCAAGTACGCGCCGTCTCGCACGAACATCGGCTTGCCACCGATCGTGATCGACCACGGCTGAGCTGTCGCGTTCTTTGGCATGTACTCCGCCTTCAGGCACGGGGTGCTACCAAGTCCGACGGCGAGTTCGAAGAGCTGCCGGACGAGGGTCTCGTTGGATAGCGTGATTCGGGTCTGGTGCACGTTGATCCGGGTCCCGTCGCCGTCAGCGACGCCCTGGAGCAGTCCCGTTCTGAAGGCCGGGGGGGTTGCATGGATCCAGGAGGGGAGTCGCTTGGCGGCGAATCCCCGTCCGAACTCGCCAGAAATCCACTCACACAGGATCTTGCTGTGTGTCCGGACAGTGAGCCACGACGTTGGAGCGTCGACGACGTATGTGACTTGAGCGTCCAGGCCGAAACGATCTCGAAGGATTGTGACGAGACGACCCGCGAAGGACTCCTCGTGCAAGCCCAATGTGAACCGCAGCGAACGGTGCTCAGGGTTGATCTCGCCTTCAGCCAGGAACATCCCCAGCAACCAGCCGATGTCGGCGTCGAGGTCCACGTTCGTCATTACGGGCGTAATCTGGATGCTCCGCGTTCCCGAAACCCTGTGTCGCGCAGCGGAGGCTTCCGATCGTCCCGTCTTGCGACCGTATACCAGACCGCCCTCGACATCTCCCTCGAATTCAATCCGCTTGTGCGTCGTCGGCGCTACCGGCTCACCCACCTTCGCATGCTGGCCGACGAGATCGGCGGCCCTTACCCACCCGCTGGAAGTGAGGAACGGGTGCTCCGCTGTCGCCAGCATCGGCGGCAGACGGTGAATCTTGATCTGACGAACGGCTGCCTCTCGACGCATCGTGGCGGTGACCCGGCGATATCGACCTCGATGTGTCAAGACCAAATCGCCGACAGAAACTTGCTCAATGGGCTTGGGCCCGTTCGAGGTGCTCACCGGAGTGCCCGCCGCAAAGCACGCGCTGAGCTGCTGCAGGTCGAGGCCTGCGTTCATCAGGGTCGGGGAGTTCGGCAGGAACTCCGTCGCCGCCATGATGCGGTAGAACTCCTGGGCGGTCTTCCGCACGTCCTCCTCCTTGGCCCCGTACGCCCGATCCGCCTGGGCGAGGTTCCACGCCACACGCCAGAAGAGCTCCCCGGGTGTCTCCACAACCCTCCCGGTCTCGTCCCGACGCAGGTATCGTTTCTCAAGAACCGCGAGAGCGTTGGAGGACAGCGTGGGCTCAGGCTCACCGAGGGGCGGGGTCGTGCCGGGGGCATAGCTGACGATAGCCATAGGTCACCTCGTGAATGCGTAAGGGGGCAGGGAGAACCTCCGAGCGGGGGTGAGCGCCGCGAATACTGCGGCGCGATATAGTCGTTTCTGCACGCGGTCTGTTACCAAGGCGACTCCTCCGCGTTACCACCTTTGTTACCGAACGCGAGAGCATGAACCTTCGGGTCGCATGTACGCGCACCTGTACAACCATCCGTTTCATAGGAAAGGCAATGGCACGACGATCGCGGGGTGAGGACGATCGCGGATGAGGACGTCGAGCCCCGTGCCCTCCGAGGCGACCGCGGGGCGGACCCGGGCAAGCGCAATTCCGCCCTTTAGCGTCGGGGATGAGGTACCGCTTGTGACGATCCCGACCGAAGTCCCACCGTGATAGACCTCGCATCCGTGGCGGGGGACCACCTTGCCCAGCATCCGGAGACCAACGAGTCGGTCGTAGTCGCCGCGCGCCCGCTGCGACACGAGCGCGTCACGACCCACGAACTCGTGATCCCACCGAATGAAGCGCTCCCCGCCGCACTCGAGCGGGGTCTGGCGGCCGTCAAAGTCAGTCCCGGAAAGGAGATATCCTTTTTCGAGTCGCAGGGTGTCCCTGGCGCCGAGCCCAACCGGTTCGAGCCGTGCCTCGCGACCTGCGGCCAGCGTCGCGTTCCACATCGCCTCGGCAAGCTCCCTCGGCGGAAACATCTCGAATCCGTCCTCGCCCGTGTACCCCGTCCGGGTGACAAGACACGAATCGACCAAGCCGCGCAGCGGTGAGTCCGCGAAGGGGACCCACCCCTCGACTTCCGATGGAGGTCCCTTGGGCGTTCGCCCCGTCCCAAGGCGTTCTCCGAGTAGGAGGTCGATGTGTGCTCCCGCGAACGGCTTGATCGCATCGACGTCCCACTGCGTCAGCAGCTGCAGCACGCGGGCTGCCTTGGGGCCCTGCAAGGCGAGGCAGAGGAAGTCCATCGTCACGTCTCGGACGACCTCATTGTCCGAATGCTTGCCTAACCACGACAGGACTCGCTTTCGCGGCCCGGCGTTGCACACAACCAAGAACCGGTTCGGGGCGAGACAGGTGACGATGACATCATCGATGACCTGTCCCTCGTCGTCTAAGAGGAAGGTGTAGCGGCTGCGCCACGCAGACTGGGGGACCTTGTTCGACGAGAGATGCGTCAGGAGATTCATCGCGTTAGGACCCGAAATCACGATTTTGCCCATGTGGCTCACGTCGAAAAGGCCAGCCCCCTGACGGACCGCATGATGCTCCGCGACGATCCCTCGAAACTGAAGGGGCATCTCCCAGCCGGCAAACTCGAAGAAGGTTGCTCCGGCGGCTTCTTGGAGCCGGTGAAGGGGGGTGCGCAGGGGCATGATCGGGTTGAATGGAAGAATTCCGTAAAGGTTTTTGCCTGGCTGACCAGGGGAACCTTTTTGTGTGATACCCACATGGTCGTGGCTCCGTGCGAATCTTCCGGGAACTTCGGCTGGAACTCGCCGCCATGGTGTTCTTCGGGGGCATCGTCCTCACGATGTTCGCGGTCAATCGATACGCCCTGGGCGGAGCGGGCGGGACCATCTTGCCCGGCTTCTTGAAGGACGTTGATCGATGGATCGGCGAGTGGATCGTGTGGATTGCGGTCGCGGGGCCCATCCTGCTGCTCTCCGGTGGCTGGTACTTCATCGACACGATCCGAAAGCGACGGGAGTTCGATCGCCTCATCGACACGGACAGCAAGGCCAAGTTCGTCCGGAATCAGGATCGAATCGAATTCCTCGCCTGGCTGTTGGGCAGCGGCTACCATAAGCGGGCCGAGGCGAAAAAGACGGAATTTAACCTCAAGTAGGTGTCGGGCCAGCCACAATGCTCGCTTGGGACTCAATCCTGAGAAGGTCCCGCTCGCGACAGCGCAAATGAACCTCTACGAACCCGTCGGAGTACGAGGTCGAGAGAACCTCCGTGGCCCTGTGGAGCCAATTCAGGAACGCCCCGCTCGCGTCTGTCTGGGTCAGACGGACGGTCACCTCAAGCGGGTACCGGAATTCTCGCGCGAGAAAATCGTGGAGTTCCGGTAGCCCACGTCCGGTCGTCGTGGAGAGAACTAGGGGCGGGCGCTGGAACGCGGACGATTGTATGAGTTCTGTACAGCGATCAATCCGACCCTCGTCCGCCGCATCTGCTTTCGTCAAAATGGGCTGTACACGGGTCGCGTCCATCCCCGAGAGCAAGGTCGTCTCCGCAACTCGCACCTTCATCTCGATCTCCGACCCCGATTCTGAAGCGTCGACTAGGAGCAGTACGAGATCCGCGACATAGATTTCTTCCAGCGTGGAATGGAAGGCCTCGACGAGCCAGAGGGGAACGTCCGAAACCAGACCCACCGTATCGGTGAGCAGGACGCGTCCCTTGACGTGCTGAAGGGCCCGTGTGGTGGTCGATAGAGTCGTGAAGAGACGGCTGTCGACAAGGACCGTCTCTCCACTCAGGACGTTGAACAGAGAGCTTTTCCCCGCATTCGCGTACCCCGCGATGCCTACATGAAAGAACCCACGTCCTTGTCGTTGATCCCTTCGAAGGGCCCTCTCCCGTGATACCGCGGCGAGTTCCCTCCGAACCTTGTTCATCTTCCGCTTAACGGTCTCATAGAAGGCTTCAACACGGTACTCGCCTCCCGCCATGAAACCTGGACGCTCTCCTTGGGCAGCGCTGTGAATCCATTCCCTGAGGATTGGGATCTCATACTGCAACATCGCGAGCTCCGTCTGCAGCTGTGCCTCTCGACTGTGGGCGCGCTGCGTGAAGATCTCCAAGATAACTCGGAGTCGATCGAAGCACTGGACCCCGAGCGCTTTCTCAAGGTGGTAGTGCTGGTTCGGTCGGAGCGTGCCGGCGAAGATGACCGCATTGACGCCCAGCTCCTTCACTTTCGCCTTCATCTCCTCCAGCTTACCCTTGCCTACGAAATACCTCGGATCGGGACTCGGCCGTCGCTGCACGAGCACCCCTGCCTGTCGGTACCCCGCGGAATCAATCAGGGCCTGCATCTCCCCGAGGTGGTCCGTGAGGCCCACGAGCAGGACATCCATTTCATGGGGTTCTACGGGCGGCGTCACGAAAAGCCTTTCCATTGGAAATGAAGGGGTCGGAGGGGACGGAAAAGCCTTAAGGGCGTCTTCTGGGTATGTTCCGCTCGGGGAGACGCCGGGGCGATGCACGTCGAGGTGAGCGTCCGGTTTTTCGCAGCCTATCGAGAGGTTACCGGTCTGGGAGCCGCGACCATCCGCCTTCCGGCAGGGGCCACCGTGGCCGACTTGGTTGCCCGGGTGATGGAGGCACACCCCCAGCTTGCCGCACATCGGGACTCCATGATCCTCGCCGTCAATCGGGAGTTCGCGGACATCGGGACGGAGCTCCGGGCGGGTGACGAGGTGGCCTTGCTGCCCCCCGTGAGCGGGGGGGTGGGTCTGTGCCGCGTCCAGGCGGGACCGATTGAGGCCCAAGAGGTTCTCGACATGGTCCGTGACGTCCGAGCCGGCGCGGTCATCCTCTTTCTGGGCACCGTGCGCGCAGACCCCGGAGTGGCGGCGCTCGACTACGAGGCGTACGAACCGATGGCGGTAGACAAGATGGAAGCCCTTCGGGCGGCCGCCAAGTCACAGTTCGGAGTCACGGAGGTTGCGATTGTTCACCGCACGGGACGGCTTGGGCTTGGGGAGACAGCGATGGCGATTGCGTGTGGCGCGCCGCATCGCCGGGAAGCGCTGCGCGCCTGTGAATGGATGATCGAGGAGCTAAAGACGATCGTCCCCATTTGGAAGACGGAGCGCTGACGTAACGGCCCCGCGGGGGAAACGCCGCCAATGTTTATGGCCAGGTTCTACACTCGGTGAGAGGCCATGGCGCGCATGGTCGGCATCTCTGGAAAGGGGGACGTCCCCCGCAGGGCCTCGGCGTGCGGAGAACTCGTGCTCCGGCCCGCGACGATTCGCGCGATTCGCGCGGGCAGGGTGACCAAGGGGGACGCCCTCCACACGGCCGAGGTCGCGGCGCTCCAAGCCGTCAAGAAGGTGTGGGAGGCGCTGCCTCACTGCCATCCGATTCCGATCACCGGAGCCGTCGTTGAGTCCGTTGTCGACAGGGACTGCGTGACGGTAACCTGCGAAGTCGAGGCGACGTACAAGACCGGTGTCGAGATGGAGGCGTTGTACGGGTGCGCCGTCGCATTGCTCACGGTCTGGGATATGGTGAAGTCTCTCGAGAAGGACGATCAGGGCCAGTATCCGGACACGCAGATCCGAAACCTTCGGGTGATGAAAAAGGAGAAACGCCATGTCTAAGGGCTCGCGGGCAACGAGAGAGCATCGAGAGGGCGCGCCTCGGGGCTTGCGGGTGGCGGTCATCACCGTCAGCGACACGAAGGACGAGGCCAGCGACGAGTCGGGCCGGTCACTCCGGACGGGCGCGGTGGATGCGGGTCATCGGGTCGTCCACTATGGGATTGTGCGGGACGAGATTCCTGAGATTCGTGGGGCTCTGGAGACCGCCATTCGACTGGGCGTGGACGCCGTGATCATGGATGGCGGCACGGGAGCGGCCCATCGGGACGTGACGGTCGAGGCGGTCGCGCCGCTCCTGGAGAAGACGCTCGATGGCTTTGGGGACCTCTTTCGGCTCCTGAGTTTCCGGAAGGTCGGGTCCGCCGCGATGCTGAGCCGAGCGGTCGCGGGTGTGTACCGGGGTGCCGCGGTGTTCTGCCTTCCGGGCTCGCCGGACGCCGTGACGCTCGCGTGGAACGATCTCATCCGGCCGGAATTGCCTCACCTCGTGGGGTTGCTTCGGAAATGACAGCCCACGACCGTGAAATGCGAAGGCACGGCAGGCGAGAGATGCGGCCCCTGAAGGCCGTCGTGTCCCTCGACGACGCCATGAAAGCACTCATGGCTCTTGCGGATCCCATCGCGAGGACGGACACTGTGCCCCTTATGGAGGCCCTTCGTCGCGTGGCGGGGGAAGATGTGGTGTCTCCGATCCCCGTGCCCCTCGTGGACCGGGCGGCGATGGACGGATACGCGGTCCGCGCGGGAGACACCTTCCGGGCAGGAAGGTTCCAGCCCGCGACCCTGCGTTTCCTTGAGGCCTTATATGCGGACACGGTCCCGAAAAAGCGTGTAACCAGGGGAACGTGTGTGGAGGTCGCGACCGGTTCCTCGATGCCGAAAGGCGCGGATGCGGTGGCGATTGTCGAGGATACGGAGCGGGAGCGCGACGAGGTTCGCGTGTATTCGCCCGTTCATCCCGGGGAGAACGTCTCCCCCCGGGGTGAGGATATCGCCAAGGGAGAGGTGGTCGTGCGCGCGGGCGAAGTCCTCACCCCCGCGAAAATCGGGGCGATTGCGGCCATCGGGCAGAGAGATGTTTTGGTCTACGGGCGGCCCCGCGTCGCGGTCCTCACGACGGGAGACGAGGTGATTCCGCCGGGGATCCCGATTCGCCCGGGCCAGGTGTACGACATAAACTCCCACACGATGGCCTCCGTCGTCCTAGAGTCCGGCGGGGAACCCGTTCTTCTCGGCCGCGTTCCGGATCGGCTCCCCTCTCTGGAGGCGGCAATTCGTTCCGCCGCCAGACTCGATGTGGTCGTTTTCAGCGGCGGGTCGAGCGTCGGAGCGAAGGATTTGGTTCTCGACGCGCTCCAGAACATCGGCGAGGTCAGGTTCCATGGCGTGGCGGTGAAGCCCGGGAAGCCAACTGTGCTTGGCGTTGTGGAGGGCAAGGCCGTCCTCGGCATGCCCGGGTATCCGACCTCATGCCTCTCGAATTGTTACCTGATGCTCGCGCCCATGTTGCGTCGGATTGCTCGCCTGCCACCGAGACCTGAGAAGGTCGTAGAGCTACCCCTCAGCAAGCGGCTCGTGTCGTCAATCGGACGGGTCGAGTTCCACACGGTCCGGGTCGAGAACGGCAGGGCGGTACCCGCGTACAAGAAGAGCGGCGCGATTACGTCCATGGCACACGCGGACGGATACATCGAGATTCCGGCGAACGTGGACCTTCTCGACAAAGGCGAGATTGTCCGTGTCCATCTGTTCTGAGGTACCCACAGGCGTGAGTCCGTCGAGCACTCGATGATTGCGTAGGGCCGGACGGCACACCTGCAGCCGTGAGGTCGTCCACTGAGTCGAGAGCTTTCGTCTCCCGTCACCGACGATGCTCAATCTTCAGATGGCTTGCGAAGTGATCCGTGAACATGGACTTCCCGCACTCGGGGCACGTCACGTGTTTCGCGTCCGTCGTCGATGCGGTCAGAATCACGCGCAGGATTCGATCCATCTCGTCCTGAATCTCCGGCCCATCGGTCTCGTAGCCGTGGCGACCCATGAGGTCCCCATCCATGCGGTCGAGGTGTAGGTCAATGGTCGCTTCTTTTGGGACCATGTCGCCGCCGAACGTCTCCACTTTCGCATGGAATCTCCGGCGGCCACGAAGCTCCCGGTAGCCGAGGACCTCGAATGTCTCCCCTTTTGTGCGGTACCCCATGGAGCGCAGGGCGACGACGAGCGAGTCACGCCCAACCTTTCGGGGCACGTGCCCCAGCATGAGTGCGATACTATGGGAGAGGTCGTCTTAAGCCTGTGCCTCCTCGGCGTCACAGGACTTTCGTGATGTGGGCGAGTCGCCCCGCGGCTTCCGCCGTCAGCCCCGCGTCCCCGAGAATCGTGTACCGCTCCTTGCTGATTTCATGAGCGTGGACGAGGGCATCGGAGATCTCTTCGTCAGAGACTCCGAGCGCCCGCGCAGTCGTGGGCGCGCCGATCGCGAGGAGCGCGTTGCGAATCGCCTCCCAGTCTCCGTTGTGCAGGTACATCATCATGATCGTTCCCACGCCGACCTGTTCCCCATGCAATGCGGGCTTCTTGGCGATGCGGTCAAGCGCGTGGGAGAACTTGTGTTCGCTCCCGGAGGCGGGCCGGGAGGAACCCGAGATGCTCATCGCGACGCCGGAGGAGACAAGGGCCTTGCACACGAACCAAGCGCTCTCCTCGAGTCGTGGCTTGATGTTCCCCGCGTTCTCCAGCACGAGCTTCGCCGCCATCTCACTCAATGCGGCGCCGTAAGAGGAATAATACTCGTTCCGGAGATTGCGCGCGAGGATCCAGTCCTTCACCGCGACGAGGTTCGATACGATGTCCCCGCATCCCGCCGCCAGCAGGCGGAACGGCGATTCCGCGATGACTCCCGTGTCCATGATCACCGCCACCGGCGTCTGTGCAGCGATGCTCATCCTCTCGCCACCATCGACGGAAATGCTTGCGCGCGAGGAGACCACGCCGTCGTGGCTCGCGGCGGTTGGTACGCTGACGAAATGTGCGCCCGCATTGTAGGAAGCGCACTTCGCCACATCGATGCTCTTTCCACCGCCGACGCCGATGGCGAAGTCGAGATTCCCCCTGCGGATGGCCTCTTCAGCCTCTCTCACCGCCGCCATGTTCGAGTCGGAAATCACATACTCGTCGACTTTGATCTTCCGGCCCTGCAGATCCTGGATCACAGTCTCGCCGGCGACTTTCAACGTAGTTGGGTCGGCGACGACAAGGGCGCGCCGGCCGAGCTTCAAGTGTGTGCAC
Source organism: Thermoplasmata archaeon (assembly GCA_035283165.1). GTDB lineage: Archaea > Thermoplasmatota > Thermoplasmata > RBG-16-68-12 > EA-27 > EA-27. The sequence continues at coordinate 13,717 of DATEUK010000125.1, read as the reverse complement.
ACTTCCCCGACCTGGGCGATCGCATCGTGACCGATGACGACGCTGCGCGGCAACTCCATCGCCTTGGACTTGGAGAATGGCGGCTCCGGTTCGATGGTCGCCACGAACCTAGCTCATCCCTCCGACCCATACTTAAAGGTACGCGAACGCACGTCGCCGAATGGTCGCCGGCTGCCGTCTCGCTCGATCATGTGGACGTTCCCGGGGTCGTCTCAGCCCGGCACGTAACGGGGAACGGGGTAGGAAGGATTTTATAACGGCGCCCCCGCTGGTACGCCAGCATGGCCGCCAACGCCAGCGGCAGCGCACAGACGGACCCCGGGGCAGAGGCGGAGTTCCTTCGGGGGAACGCGTTATGCGATGCGAAACAGTTCGCTGAGGCTCTCCCGCGGTACGATCGCGCAATCGAGCTCGGGCTGCGCGATGAGGTGGTATGGAACAACCGCGGGGTTGCCCTCGACTCCATGGGGCGGCACGGCGAGGCCCTCGACTCGTATCGCAAGGCGCTGAAGGAGAACGCCGCATACGAGACGGCTTGGTACAACATGGGAAACGCCTTCTCCTATCTCGCCAAGTACGAGAAGGCCGTCGAGTGCTACGACCGAGCGTTGGAGCTGAACCCGACCTATCAGATCGCGCTGTATGACAAAGGATTGGCCCTTGCGCATCTCGGGAGGATGAAGAAGGCGCTCGAGTGCTACGACGCGCTTGTAGAGCTGGACAAGGGTGACAAGGTCGCGTGGTTCCGGAAGGCCCTCCTGCTCGAAGAGCTCGAGAAGTACGATGATGCAGTGGTCGCGTACCGCCGGGCCGTGGACCTCGACCCCTCGTACGAGGACGCTTGGAACGGATTGGGGAACGCCCTGTACGCGCTCGAGCGATACGAGGAGGCCCTGAAGGCCTACGACGAGGTCCTCCGCGTCAACCCGGGGAGTGAGGAGGCGTGGAACAACAAGGGCTTTACGTTCTTCATGCTCGGCATCCACGACGAGGCCCTGCGCTGTTACGATCGCGCGCTTACGATCAACCCCCGCTATAAACACGCCTGGTACAACAAGGGGTACACGTACCACGGCATGGACAAGCTGGAGGACGGCATTGCGTGCTACAAGAAGGCGCTCGAGCTCGACAAGGGCGATGAGGTCCTTTGGAACAACCTGGGCAACGCCCTGTACAACCTCGGGCGGTATGAGGAGTCCCTCCCCTACTTCTACGCGGCGATCGAGGTGAACCCGGGCTACGAGATCGCGTGGAACAACATCGGGAACGCCCTCGACAAGATGGGCCGCCATAGCGAGTCCGTCGCATATCACGACAAGTCCCTCGAGGCGAAGCCTGACTTCGACTACGCTCTCTACGCAAAAGGACATGCACTGAGCTGGCTGGGGCGGCACGAGGAAGGGCTGGAGCTCATCGACCAGTCCTTGGAGCTCAACCCGAACTACGATCATGCTTGGTACGCGAAGGCCCACGTACTCTTCGACATGGGCCGCCTCGAGGAGGCTCGCGACGCGATTAACAATTCACTGATCCTGAACGCGGGCTCGGACGAGTCGTGGATCCTGCGAGCGCACGTCTGCGAGCGACTGGGACAAACGGACGAGGCGGAATACTGTTACCGCGAAGCGCTCCGATGTCACGAGTTCGCGTTGCAGGCAGAACCTGGTAACTTGGACGCCGTGGAAGGCAAGGCGAAGATCCTGGTCGAGTTCAAGCGGTTCGCGGACGCGCTCTCGGTGCTCGAGGCCGTCCCCGCGGTTCGCGAGCGGGCTGAATTGCTCGCCATGAAGGCGGAGCTGCTCGTGCAACTCCGCCGCGGGGAAGAGGCGGTCTACGTTTCGCACGAGGCCGTCACACGCGACCGAAGCTCTGGGAGGGCGTGGCGGGCCAAGGGGCGCGCACTGATGGCGGTGGGACGGATGGAAGAAGCCGTGGACGCGTTCCAGACCTGTGTCGACCTCCACGAGGATCGTGACGCCCGGGTCGACCTAGCCGGCGCCTACCTCGCCGTAGGGCGGCTCGACGAGGCGCTCAAGGCGGCCGACTTCTCGATCTCGATGGGTGCGTCCGTTCACTCTCTTCGGGCGCAGATCCTCCTGACCGCCCGGCGGGCGGGGGAAGCCGTCGACGCGTGTCGCGCTGCGCTCCTCGCGGGGGAGCCGCCGGATGTCGCTTGGTTCACCCTCTCGCGGGCGCGAGGTCGGCTCGGCGACTCTCGTGGCGCCCTGCAGGCAGTCGACGCCGCGATTGGCGCGGACGGGGCCCGCGAGGAGTATTGGTGTGAGAAGGGACGACTCCTTCTCGAGGCCGGCGACGCCCGTCGTGCGGTGCGTTCCTTGGATCGCGCGCTCGCGCTCAATGCTCGCTATCGCCAGGCATGGCTTCACAAAGGCAGGGCGCTGGAAGCCCTTGCCGACCATACGGAAGCCCAGCGATGTTTCGAACGCTCGAGATCCGGTGCGGGTTGACGCCGATTCTGATAAGTACGGCGGCCTGGTTTCGCTCCCGATGATTCGCGTCCGAAATCGCCAGCGGTTGCGTCGCAAGGAGGTCGCGGACTATGCTGCGAGCCTTGAGGCGGCCTACGGATGTGCCGTGTTCCTCCCCGACGCCCATGTCGACCTGGCGGAGGCGGGACCGTTCCGCGTTCTCCTCGCAGACGCGCAGGCGGTTGTTCTCTTGGAGAACGGCCGGCCTTTGTTGACTGTCCGTGGAGTACTGACCTACAAGCCCACTAGACGGTACGTGACCGTGGACATGGGCGCCGTGAGGTTCATCTACAACGGCGCGGACGTCATGGCGCCCGGCATTGTTGAGGCGGATCCGGGGATCGCCGTCGGGGACTTCGTTTGGGTCCGCGACGAGCGTAACTTCCGAGCGTTGGCGGTCGGGGAGGCCCTCACTACGGGCGTGGAGATGGGGACGTCGGAGAAGGGTAAGTCCGTGAGGTCGATCCAGCACGTGGGCGACGATCTCTGGAGTCTGGACGAGGCGTGATCAGGCCCAGTAGGGGCTCCGGAGGAGCTTGTAGGCGGACATGACCGCGGTCACGGCCTCGCCCGCCCCCGTTACGATCCGTTTGTCCTTGCTCGGATAGGACACCACATCCCCACAGGCGAAGATTCCCGGGACGGTTGTACTCATGTCCGCGCCGACGCGGATGTGGCGGTCATCCTCCAGCTGGACCCCCCATTTGCGCACGCGGTCCAGGTTCGCGTGGAACCCGATCTGCACGATGACCGCATCCGCCTTCACAACCGTCCGCTCCAGGGTCTGGTTGTTGTACACGACGGCGGCCTCGACGACACCGTCTCCCTGGATTTCCGTGACCTCGCTGTTTGGCATGAGTTCAACCGGGGATCGCTTCACTGCGTCCATGTTTTTCTCCATGGCCCGGAACACATCCCGGCGGTGGATGAGGGTGACCTTGCTCGCGGTGCTCATGAGCTGAAGGGCGGACTCAAGGGCGCTGTCCCCGCCGCCGATGATGACCACTCGCTTTCCGCGGAACAGTCGACGGTCTGGGATGAGATAATACACCCCGCGTCCGTCGAATTCCGCCTCACCGGGGACATTCAGCAATTTCGGCGTGATGAGGCCCCACCCGAGAGCGAGGATGATCACGCGGCCCTCGTACTCTGCCCGGTTCGTCGAGATCAGGAAGTCATGTTTCCTCTGTTCGATCTCGCGGACCTCCTCTCGGTCTTTCATCTCGCACCCTGCCTCGCGCGCATGGTTCACGAAAAGGCCGCCGAGTTCTTCCGCCTCGATCGCGATGTAGCTGGGGTAGTCGTAGACGGACTTTGTCGGGTACAGCGTCTTGAGCTGGCCGCCGAACTCCTTCGCCTCAAGGATGAGGGTGCGGAGGTCGCGCGTCCTCGCGTATAGCCCGGCGGTGCAGCCGGTGGGGCCTCCGCCGACGACGACTACGTCGTACATCGTGCGACGATTTCGCGTAGAGGCCGTTGGTATTTGAGCGTTCTGTCCCTCTTTCCGTTGACATTCTGCGGATTACCGACGGGGTCGCGCGCTCCCGCCAACGCAACGGTCACGGGGAGCGGACGTCAGGGGTCATTGGAAGTCGCCGCAAACCACCCGGCTGAGATGGAAAAGGTCAGCCGCATCCGGAGAACCCAAGGCGAATCCGCACTTGACGGGATGGACGGACCGCAGAGACCAGTCGCGCAAGTCCCTGTTCGATAGTTCTCGTTTTCGAAATGGAGTCGAAGGTAATATACGCATCTTCCGGAGGTCGGACCTTCCAGGATGTTGGACCCGGACCCGGCCTCGGATCCGGCACAGATGGCGCCGGCGGAGGATCCGTTCCAGGGACTGTTTCAGAATCCGCTGCAGGATCCTGTGCAGGATCCGTTGCAAGTGCCGTCTCAGACGACCTCGCCCACGCCGAAGGATCCGAACGTCTCGAGGACTAAGACCGGCCTTCTACTCCTCATCGCGGCCATCATCCTTGCTACTGGCCTGGTCCTTGTTAACAGTCTCTTTCCTCTGCTCCTCGATCAGCGCCTGTCCTACCTCGTGGCGGTGCCGCTGCTCCTGGGAGCAGCGCTCGTCTTCGTCGGACGTCGAGCGTGGCCAGCCCATCGGCGCTCGGCTGTCGTGGGCCTGGCGCTGATGGTCGCGGGGGAAGGTTCGGCAATCGTGTTGGGCCTCCTTGGGCATCCGTACCTCCTCTCTTTTGGCCCGCCCATGGACGTCGGCTCTCCTTATCACCAGGCTCTGCTTTTCAGGCTCATATGGGAAGCCGTAAACCTGATCCTCGTGACGGTCGGGACGCTGCTACTCGTCTGGCGGATTACGTCGGAGGCCCCACGGAAGCTCATCGTTGGGGGCAGCCTCGCATTCCTGGGCTACTACCTCGCAGGGCACATGCTGACCGTCGTCCTGTACGACCCGAACGTTGGAGGGATCAACCTCGTAGCCCAACCAGCGGTGGGGATTCTCCTAGGACTCTTCTTGGTCGTCCTGTTGGTCACCAACGCGGTCCAGGCGTTCGGCCTCGTCGTTGCCCGGTGGCGGCTGCCGATTCCGATGTCCACGGGCTAGGCGGGGGCCGCAGAACGGCGCATCCGGTCGCTTCGATAATACTTACTGAATGCCGGAGTGCGGCCTAGGGCAGGACCCCGTCCGAGTTCACGGGTTGCAGCCCCAGACATCGGTTTCCGCTATCTTTAAGGCGGGTGGCCCCATTCGTCGTCGCAAGGGATGGGACAGGAATGGCCTTCATCAAGAAGCCGTTGAAGAAGCTCGTGGAAGGCGGCCCCGCCGCGGAGTCGGACGCGTACATCGACCTTGGAGAGCTCACGTTCGAGGAAGACCAGCCACTCGGACAGGCCGCGGAGCACTGGGTCCGCGTCGCGGAGATCTATCGATATGAGGATATCGGCGACCTAACGACCCACGTGTACAACGGGGACATGCTCCTCATCGACTACACGTCGATTGCGAACGACGAGCTCGCCCTGAAGCGGATCACCTCAGACCTGAAGAACGTCGCCCGTGACACTGGCGGAGACGTGGCGGCAATCGGGAAGAACTGGCTCCTCGCGACGCCGGGCGGCCTGAGGATTGACCGGAACAAAATCCGCGGGAGCCTCTAGTCCGTACCGATCGGCCGCGCCCGGAACCGGCCGTCCTCGAACTCGAGGCGGAAGAAGTCTCGGGAGTGGTTCGCGTGGCGCATCTTGACGCACCGGATACGGAGGTCGACATGGCCGCCGGGATCGGGGACGTACGAGATTGTGATCGCTCCGTCGGCGACGAAGTCTTCGTGGTCTGGGAAAGGCCCTTCGCCCTCCGCCTCCGCGATGACAAGGGTTGTGACTCCCAGGGACCGAAGGTGCGTGAAGAAATGGAACATGTCCCGCCGCGGGTTGCGCGGTTCCATGAGGGAATACAGGGAATTCAGAGGGTCGATCACGAGCAAGTCAATCCGGCTCTTCTCCATCCTGCGCGCTAGGTAATCCTTCAAGATCTGGAGCCAGTCCCGCACACCCTCCGCGCTCTCGTGTTCCGTGCGGAGCTTCCCGATGTCGACGATGAAATCGTCCTCCGACTTCATCCCGAGTCGCTCCATCGTCCGCAGGAGGCTTTCGCGTCCCTCCTCGAGCGAGATGTACAGCCCCCGTACGCCCTCCTTGCGGTTCCGGTGTAGGGCGTTCAGGGCGACGGATGTCTTCATCGACCCCGACGGTCCGGCCAGGACGACGACGTGGCCCTCGGGGATTCCGCCCTCGAGCGCCTCGTCGAACCCCTCGACGAACGTGCGGATCCGCCCGGGGACGCGACCCTCCGGCGGTGTCCCCCCAAGGCGGGAGACGGCCTCTCGGAGGCGCGCGACTTCCCCCCGAAGGTCCGCCAACTCGCGGGCAATCGGATCGTCCTTCGCCATTTCTTGGAGCCTCCCGGACCCGTCCTCCCGAACATAGTGGGCTGGGGAGCCTTTATGCCTTGCGACGCACCGGGGCCGACCGGGCTGAGAATCAACAGGGGCCGTCCTGAAGGAAGGTATAAATAGCACACCCTAGCCTATGAAGCGCCCGAGGCCGTGCAATGGCAATCCAGACGAAGACCGAGCCCGGCCCCTTGGGCGCCCTGACCGTTGAGGACTTGACCCGGGCGATCCGGAACAGCATTGATCGCGCCGGCATGAAGGACGACGAGGCGCGGGCTATGGCCCAGCACGTGCTGAACTTCTTTGGTTATTCCGAACGGATCATCGACAACGTCCTGGAACCCGAGGACCGCGACGCGTTTTACATGCTCGAGGACTCGGGGATCCTGACGACGGAGCGCGAGGAGACCACGCTCTACGATGGCCGCGAGTGGCGGATTCACTATTGGATGTTCCGGAAGGAACGGATTGCGGAGCTCGTGCTGGCTGCGAAGGAGCGCGAGGCCCTGCAGCGTGACTCCGTGTACGACGACGTTCCCGAAGACGTCTGGAACCAGCGCAAGAAGCCTCTCGAGTAGCTGCTGGATTCACGACCCCCGGATTGACCGTTTCGAACTCAGCACATCCACAAGTCGAGCCCATGAGGGCCGATGACGATCTGACGAGGCTGGCGGTGAGGAAGAAGCTTCCGTCTAGGCCCCGCCTTCGGTCCCGGCTCCCAAGCGGCGTCGGCTGCTCAGCACCGGGCTAACTCGAAACCGCTGGCCGTCGTGCTCGACGGCGAACCAGCCGGCCTGGTGGTGCATGGTTCGCATCTTCACGATGCGCATCCGGAGCTGCACGTCCGTCTCCCCGACCTCGACGTGCTGAAGGAGGAACACGCCGTCTGCGAGAAAATCCTCGCCGTAGCGGGCGAGGACGTTCGAGCCAATCGGAATCTCCGTGATCAAGAACGTCGTCACCCCCAGCTCCTTCACCTCGCTGAACAGGTGGAACAGTTCCCGACGGGGGTTCTCCATGTTCGCGAGTGCGTAGAATGCCTCCAGGGAGTCGATTGTGAGCGTCGCGTACTGATCCTCCGTCACCGCCGTGCGACACACGTCGATCAGCATCCGGGACCAGTCCTTCTTCGCCTCCCTCTCCGCGAGCTCCCGGCGGATCGTGGTCAAATCCAGGATGTACACGCGGTGGTCCCCGTTGTCTTCCATGCCCAGCTTCGCCATTGAGCGCCGGAGGTGCTCCCCATCCTCCTCCAGCGAGATGTACAATCCCTTCTGACCGCGGATCGCGTTGTTGTACATCGTCGCATAGCATAGGGTCGATTTCATGGTCCCCGGCGTCCCCGCCACGAGGACCAAGGACCCGCGGGGAATTCCGCCGCCGAGGACTTGGTCTAACCCGTCGATCCTCGTCGGAATGACATCATCCATTGGCGTTTCTCCTTGCGGTTCCGGCTTATAAATGGGTGCCCACGTCGTTATCGGGGCTGATTTTCCGGGCGGATGGCTCAAGGGTCTCAGGGCGGCTTCGGTTTGTGTCGCGAATGGATCGGTCTCAGGCCGCCACGAAACTCCTTGAATGGCAGTTCGAGGGTGTCGCAGGCGTGGGCGGCGCCGCAGGCGTGGAGGGGTGGTCCCTCGTCGCGATGGTCGAATCCCTTGCCGCAGAAGTGCCGGCGCGGCCCCCCTCACCCGGTCCTCCGCGCCCCGCGGCCGATTTCCTCCGGCTGGACGAGGAGCGGGAGATCGCGGTCCTCCTTCGCCGCCTGGCAGCCCTGGGGCCGATTCTCACGTCCGACGAGCGGGTGAGCCTGGAAGCCCGCCTTCGCGTCGGTCTGTTGCCGATTGGCCGCATCAGCCGAATTCGGAGGGATCTCGAGCGGTTCGCCGCTCGGCGCGTGCGGAAGGCAGTCCAAAAGGACTTTGAGGTCCAGAACTTCCAGAGCGAGAAAGCGCCGGGCGATCCTCTCCGGGCCGTCCTGCTGTTCGCACGGAACGGTCGCCTGCTCTCAGGCGAGGGCGCTGCGTCCTCGCTGGACATGGCGCCTCTGTCCGAGCTCGTCTCCCGCGGGGAGGCGGGCAGCACGCTGAGCCTTGCTCACGGCGAGGGCATCGTCGTGTGCCACATTGGGGAGCACGCGGCGCTCGTCGCGGTCTTCGCGGGGCGCCCGCGGGCGAGCACCCCCGGGAGCCTCCGGGCATCCCTCCAGTCCCTGGAGGGCCGGGGACGGCTCGTGAGTGCGCTCCATCAGCCGAGCAGCCACGACGCGCTCGCGGCGTTCGTGCGGGCCGTACGGGCGCTGCTGCAGAAGGACGCGTGATCTACTCGGAAATCACACGGGTGACCTGAAATCCCTTCTCGTTGTGCAGGAGTCGATAGTAACCCTTCTCGTGCTTCGCGCGGCGCATCTTCACGCACCGCATCCGGAGCTGGATGTCGCTGAGGCCCGCCTCGAAGTGCTTGAGGAAGAAGATGCCGTCCGCCAGGAAGTCCTCGTCGTAGGCGCCGTACTGGTCTGACCCGTGGCTGATCTCGCTCACCAGGAACGTGGTCGCGGGCAGGGACTTGAGGAACCCGAAGAAGTGGAACAGTTCCCGTCGAGGATTCTCGAGATGGGACAGGGAGTACAGCGCCGCCAGGGAGTCGATCGCGACGAGGTCGAACTTGTTTCCCTTCACCCGCTGCTCGATGTACGTGGTCAAGATGTCGAGCCAGTTCTTCGCCATCTCCTCATCCCTGTGCTCAAGGCGGATCTTCGAGACGTCGAGGATGTACAGCTCGATGTCGTCGATGCCCGTGTGCCCCAGGTCCTGCATCGCTCCCTTGAGGTCGTCGTGGCTCTCCTCGAGGGAGATGTACAGGCCCTTCGAGCCGTTCGCCCTCACGTTGTTGTACATCATGTAGAACGTGAGCGAGGTCTTCATCGTCCCAGGCGTCCCGCAGACCAGGACGACGCTCCCCTTGGGGATGCCCCCTGGAAGCACCTCGTCGAACCCCTCGATGAACGTTGCGACGCGATCCATGGGACGGTCCGATACGACCGAAACGAGGGTATAAAGGATTGATTGGGAGATTATCAGGAGCGGTAACCGATACGCTTTTGGCGCTCCTACCGTTGCGACGGCCGTGTCCCTCGGGCTCGCGCTCCTCCAGTCGTTCTGGTTCTTTCTCCCGGCGTACGTGGCGAATCCCGCAGCGGTGCTGTTTGGCGGTGGGGCGCCGATCGACGGGGGTCGCGTCCTCGCGGACGGGGGCCGTCTGTTCGGCAATGGAAAGACATGGCGCGGGTTCGCCGGCGGCGTCTCCGCCGGTGTCCTTGTCGGGGTTATCCAGTGGGGAATCTCGCTCGCCGTCGGGTCGGAGTGGTCGTGGGGTGCGTTTCCGTCCGGCCTCGTTCCCATCGTCATCCTCCCGGTGGGCGCGCTCCTCGGAGACCTCCTGGGTTCGTATGTCAAGCGACGCGCAGGCCGGCCCAGGGGAGCGAAGACGCCCGGCCTCGATTGGTACGACTTTTACCTCGGGGCGTTCGTCCTCCTCGTGATCGCGGACTACGGGTTCTTCTTCGCCCACTACATCCGCGGCGACGCGATCTACGGGTTCCTGTTCGTCACCATTATTACGCCCGGGTTGCATCGCGTCGTGAACGTCATCGGCTTCAAGCTCGGGAAGAAGGACGTGCCATGGTGAACGACCCGGAATTCCTGGCGGCCATGCAGGCGTGCGGCGCGGTCCAGTTCGGGGCCTTCACCCTCGCCTCCGGGAAGACGAGCGACTACTACGTGGACATCAAACGCGTCACGCGTCCCGAGCTGCTTCGGGAGATCGCGCGCCGGATGGCGCCCCACGTCCGCGGGTACGACCGCATCGCGGGGGTGGAACTCGGCGCCGTACCGATCGCGGTGGCCGTAGCGCTGGAGACGGGTCTCCCGTTCCTCATCGTGCGCAAGGAACCGAAGGAGCACGGGACGAAGCGGGCGCACGAGGGCGAGCTGCGCGTGGGGGATCGCGTTGTGTTCGTCGAGGACGTCGTGACCACGGCAGGGACCCTGCAACGTGCGGTCGAGGGCCTCCGCGCGGCGGGTGCCGTCGTCGATCGGGCCGTGGCGGTTGTCGATCGCGAGGAGGGCGGCGCCGATCATCTCGCGGCCGCGGGTGTTCAGCTGCTCTCTCTTCTGCGTGCGCGCGACCTGCGGACCGTGGGGCCAACGTCTAAATAGGCTCCCACGGATGGAAACGCGTGCGCCTCGCACCTGTTTTGGCGGCGATCCCGCTCGTGCTCGGCGTCCTCGTGACCGGCCCTTCGCCCGCATCCGCTCCGCCGCCGAAGGCGTGGACGATTCTTGTGTACATGGACGCGGACAACAACCTCGAGGGCGTCGGGATCGACGACTTCATCGAGATGGCGAGCGTCGATCTCGGGACCGAGGTGAACGTCCTGGTGCAGTTCGACCGTGCGAACGGGTCGAATCCCATCCAAGGGTACTCCGACCTGTACGGGGACTGGACGGACGCGAGGCGGTTCTACGTCACCCTCGACCTGGAGCCGCTCCCGCAGAACGCGATCGTCAACCTGTCCGAGGTGAACATGGCGGACCCCCTCGAGCTCGTCCGGTTCGTGAATTGGGGGATCCAGAACTATCCGGCGTCGCACTACTTCCTCGTGCTCTGGGACCATGGCCTCGGTTGGAGGGGGGTCGTGGTCGACGACACTGCCATTGGGGATCAGCTCACCCCCTTCGAGCTGCGGAGCGCCTTGGGCCAGATCGTCGCCACGAATGGCCGGAGGATCGACTTGCTCGGGAACGACGCGTGCCGAATGACCTTGGAGATCATGTACGAGCTCGCGGACTTCGTCGATTACTTCGTCGGGAGCGAGAAGGACGAGCCGGCCGAGGGGTGGCCCTACGACGCCTTCCTCTCGGTCCTGGCGGCCGACCCTGACATGACGCCATCCGAGGTCGCGAACGCGCTCGTGGACGAGTATGTGGCAAGCTACCAGGGTGTCTCGGCCTACAGCGTGGCCCTGAGCGCGGTGAACGCCGCCGGCTTCCGACCGTTCGTGCGGAACTTCGACGCGTTCCTCGTCGAACTGATGGCACACTTGCCGTACTTCCGGGATGAGGTCGTGGCCGCGCGCGCCGCCACGGAGAGCTACGAAATGACCGGCGACGACTACGACCTGTGGCACTTCGTGCAGAACGTGCTCGCATGGATCCCGAGCCCTCGGCTCGTACGGCGGGCCCAGGACTTGGCCGCGTCGTTCTCCGGCGCGGTCATCCACGAGCGTCATTGGGACAACCCGGCGGCGGTAAACGGCGTTCGCGCGACGAACGCGTACGGCCTGTCGCTCTTCTTCCCCACGGTCGGCGGGGATCCAGGCTACGCGGCGCTTGCGCTCAGCGTGGACAGTCTCTGGGACGAGTTCCTCTCCACGTACCGTTCCGGCTCGCGACCGCAGGTGTCGTTCTGGGCGAACGGGACAACGGTGGACGCGGACGGGGACGGCCTGCGCGAGACGTTCGAGCTCGACTATACGCCCGCGATCTCCGGCGTGGCGGCCGTTGAACTCGCGTGGAACGCGACGGCGATGGGGGAAGCCATCCCGATCGTCTCGCGCGAGTACGCCGCCGACGCAAATCGGACAAACGCAGCACGCGTCACGGCACCCGTCGGCGGGTCCTACGACGCGACCGTGTACCTCCTCGTCGCCGGGCAGGTCGTGAACCTGACGATGATCCCCGCCCTCATCCTCGAGCAGATCATCACGTTCGAGGGCCGCGTGACGGGCGATGGAGGCGTTCTCCTCGACGGGGCCGTGGTGACGCTGACGAACCTCCGGACGGGAGCGAGCCTATCGGACACCGCCGGGGGCGGGGCGTATCGCATCCCCGTCGTGTTCCCCACCTGGTTCCGGCCCGGGGATCCCCTGCGATTGCGGGTGACGTCCGCGGACCAGGAGACGGTCCTCGCGTTCGCGGGCCCCCTCCCCCTCAACGCCAACGTCACGCAGGACGTCGCCCTCCAGACCGCCGGCATGGGCCCCTGGTACGTCGCCTTCGGCGTACTCCTCGTCCTCGCCGTGATCGGCGTCGCTCTGGGCATGTACTACCGTCGCAGGTACCAGAGGTTCAAGCAGGTCCCGTAGGAGGGTCCCGTCGCCCCGAGGTTGCGGGTCACCGCTGCTTCGTGAAGGGGCGGACCGCGCCTGCCGGGTCCTGCTCGCGGATGCGCGCGACGAAACGGGGTACCTCACCCTCCTCGTACAGTTCGTCGTAGCTCTCCGGCGGGAGCCGCGCTGCGATGCGGCTCGGCGCCACCGCCACGAACACGATCTCCGGCGAGTGCTGGTCGAGGAACCGCGCGAACCGTTCCACGGGGCCTCTGCCCGGCGTATACGCCGCGAGCGGTTCCACGAGGAAGAGGATCGGGCCCCGGTGCGCGACGATCGTCGGCCGGTACGGCGCGGCCTTCCCGGACTTCATCCGAATTCGGTAGCCGAGAATCCGGTGTCCATGCGGGACCTCCTGTCGCTCCATCTCCGCGCAGATCGCCGCCTCGAGCCGCGTCCTCGATCGGTGCTGGCTCCCCGCCACGGCGCCCGCATGCGCCGCCGAGGATTAGGCTACTCCTCCGCGAGGAGCTCCCCGTCCGCAGCGTAGGAGGTGTGGTATCCGATGCCCGTCCCCGGGTAGTGTCCCTCTCGTGCACCGAAGCCGCCGAGCTCGGGCTCAGCGCGCAGGTCGACGTCGGGCGCGTCCCGGACCCGCCGGCATGCCGCCAGGAGCCGTTCCTCCGTCCACCCGAACGGCGCGAACAGCGTCTCCCCCGCGCGGCAAATCAGGCGAACGTACGCCTGCGCGTCCGGCGCCTCGGTCCCCGTCAGGAACTGCGCAGGCCGCACCTTCGCCTCCGCCTCTTTCGCGGACTCGTCGAGGATCACGTACCGCACGTACTCCCCCGGCTCCACGGCGAACCCGCGCTTCTCGAGCTGGCGCAGCGCCGCCACGGTCGCGTTCATAACGAGGTACTCGTCGAGCTTCCGGCTCACGGTCTTCGTCAGGACGAGGTCCCCGAGCGGCACGCGGTTCTCCCGCAACGCTTTGGCGGTGCCGCGGATGAGGTCGACGCATCGCGGAATTGTCGCCGTGAACTCCTGCGCGGTCTTCGCCCTCGCGAGCTCCTTCAGGATCAGCTCCTCGACCTTGTTCACGACGCCTGGCGTGTCGTGCTTCCGGAGCTCGATGCCGCGGAGCTTGAACTCCCCGGTCTCGAACAGCCCGTAGTACCGGTTCAGCGCGCCGACGC
>DATEUK010000124.1:0-4675 GCA_035283165.1 Thermoplasmata archaeon | reverse complement strand
CTCGCCGGGTCCCTCTTCGCGGCGGCAATCCTCGCCGGCATGAGCATCAACATTCCCGCCTCCGGGCTCGTGCTCGCGTCGCTCGCCCTCATGGTCGCGTACGAGGAACGGTTCAAGGCCAGCGGGTGGAGCGGCAACCTGCTCATCGCGTGGCTCGTCGGCTCCCTGTTCGTCTTCGCGGGACTGTGCGTGTACGGAGGACGCGTGGAGCCGCTCGCGATCGCCGCGAGCTTGGCGGTGCTCGCCGGGCTGAGTACGGTCGCTCGCGAGGTCGTGAAGGACATCGAGGACCTCGCGGGGGACGTGGACCGGGCGACGCTCCCACGACGTCGGGGCATCCCGTTCGCGGGCCGCGTCGCGCAGGCCTTCCTCGCGGCGGCCGTCGTGCTGAGCGTGCTCCCGGCGATCCTCGGGATCCTCGGCCCGTGGTACCCGCCCCTCGTCGCCGCCGCGGACGCAATCTTCATCTACGCCGCGTGGCATGCGACGCGGTCGCCCGGGCGCAGCGAGCGAGCGATGAAAGGCGCGATGGTCGTCGCGCTCGCCGCGTTCCTCGCCGGAGGGCTCGCGTGACCGTTCTCGAGTACGTGCGATCAAGGCTTGCGGAGGGGAAGGTCCACATGTCCCTCCTGGACCCTGACAAACTGACGCCGCCGGAGGCGGGAGGGGTCGCGTTCCGCGCCCAGCTTGCCGGGTCCGACGGGATCATGGTCGGCGGTTCCACGGGCGTCACCCCGGAGAAGACGGACGCCACGGTGAAGGCGATCAAGGATCGCGCACGCATCCCCGTGATCCTCTTTCCTGCCGGCGCGCACGCCCTCTCCCGCTACGCGGACGCGGTCTTCTTCATGAGCATGCTGAACTCGCAGGACGTCCGGATGATCGTCGGGGAGCAGGCGAAGGCCGCGCGCGCGATCCAGGCCTGGGGGCTGGAGACGATCCCGATGGGCTACCTCGTCGTCGCGCCCGGGATGCGGGTCGGCGAGGTCGGCCACGCGAAGCCGATCCCGAGGGACGACGTGGAGGAGGCCGTTCGGTACGCGCTCACCGCCCAGTTCCTGGGCATGCAGCTCGTGTACCTCGAGGCCGGATCCGGAGCGCCGGAGCCTGTGCCGGCGAAGATGGTGGCCGCCGTGAAGGAAGAGATCGCGATCCCGCTCGTGGTCGGTGGCGGGATCCGCACGCCGGAGGCCGCGCGGGAGATCGCCGCCGCGGGGGCAGACATCGTGGTGACGGGCACCGTGATCGAGCAGGACCAGGCGCGGCTCCAGGCGATCGTCGACGCGGTCAAGGGTCTGTGAGTGCGATGGCGGCGAAAACCGCGGAGCAGTCGGAGGCGGACACGAGCCTCCTCACGCGCCGCCTGTTCTCGGCGCCGAGGCCAGCGAGGCTCGTGGGGCCGATCGCGGGGCTCTCGGTCCTCGCCGCCACGTTCCTCACGCTCCCCGTCTTCTCGTGGGACGCGGTCGGACGGAACGTCCTCGTCGTCGCACTCCCGATCTACGGTTCCGCGGTCCTGACGTTCGCGCTCTCGAAGGTCGGACCGGGTCGTACGTACTTGCGGCGGACGACGTTGCAGGCGTTCGTCGACGCGTGTCTCGTCCTCGCCTTCGTGTCCATCGTCGCCCTCGCCGGGGTCGTCCACGAGGTCGTGCAGGGGGCCGGCCTTGCCTATTCCCAGCCCCGGCTCCTCCTCCTCGCGTTCGCGGCCACGATCTGGGTCCGCCACATCGTGTGGACCGCGATGTACGACGAGCGCCATCGGAGCGCGTCCGTCCTCTCGCTGGTGACACCGGTCCTAGGCGGCGTGGCGGTGGCCCTCGGCTTCCCGTCCGTCGGAGCGAACGACCTCGTCCTCTGGGGAGTCCTCGTCGCCGTCTTCCTCTCGGCCGCCATGGCCTTCACCTGGGCGGTGAACCGCCCGATCGCGCAGGCGTTCGGCGTGAACGGCCTCCGCCTCGTCCGACACCTCATCGACCAGATGACGGGACTCACGGAGGAGTCGCGCCGCGAGATGGAGGGATTCTTCGATTCGATCGCGCGGCCCGCGGAGGTCCGCACGGCGGCGCTCGCGTTCCGAGCCCCCCACGGGAACGTCGCCCTCCTCGTGGCGACGCACGCTCATCCCGGGCCGTTCGCCCGCGTCGGCGGCTCGGACATGCCGGCGAAGCTCCGGACGGCGCTGAGCGACGTGTGCAAGGTGGTGCTCGTTCCCCACGGGCCGAGCACACACGACTTCAACCCGTCCACGACCACGGAGTGCGTGAAGATCGCTTCGGCCGTCCGAACGATGCTCCAGGACGCCGCGCCGATGCCCGGCGGGAGCGTCTTCGAACGCGCGATGGTCGGGAAGGCGACGGCCACCGCCCAGTTCTTCGGGGACGTCGCGTTCGTCACGGCAAGCCTCGCGCCGAACCCGACGGACGACATCGACGACGCAACGGGGCACGCCACGATCCGCGCCGCCCGGGACGCAGGCGCCCGAGACTGTCTGTTCGTGGACGCGCACAACTGCGCCGCGCTCGCGGAGGGGATGATCCGGTTCGGGAGCGAGGAATCCCTCCAGATCATCCAGGCGGCGCACAAGGCGGTGTCCGTCGCTCGCGAACGCCCCGCCACAAGCATCCGGATCGGGGTCGCGGAGCGGACCGTCGGCAGCGTCAAGGACGGATTCGGGGCCCAGGGGATCCAGGCACTGGTCGTGGACGCGGACGGGCAGCGTGTGGCGTACCTCCTGTTCGACGGGAACAACATGGTGCCGGGACTGCGGGACGAGATCTTGGCGACGGTGAAGGAGGTCGTCGACGACGGCGAGGTCCTCACCACGGACAACCACAGCGTGAACGCGACGATGGGCGGCTACAATCCGATCGGCATGCGGTTCGACCGCCGGCGGCTCGTGTCCGCGAGCCGCGAGGTCGTGGAGGAAGCGCTCTCAGGCCTCCGTCCCGTGGAGTCGGTCGCGCGGAGCGACGCCGTGCACGGGCTCCGCGTGTTTGGACACGAGAATACGACCCGGCTGACGACGAGCGTGAACGCGACGATCAGCATCCTGCGTCCGACGGCGGCCCTGACGCTGGGCCTCGCGCTCGCCGTCTCCCTCGTCCTCTTGGCGGTGGTCCCCTAGCGCCGTCCCCCGCGCACGGCGCTTCCCGCTGCCTCGCCGACATCACACCAGCTGCAAGAACTCGACGTGGATCCGGAGGTCCCCACTCAGCTCGGGGTGGAAGCACGCGGCCCACAGGTGCGCCTGGCGGGCGAACACGATCACCTCACCGAGTCTGGCGGCGATCCGGCAATCGTCCCATGTCCGCGTGATCGCCGGCGCGCGGATGAACACACCGTGGAAGGGCCGGTCGAGCCCGTCCACCGCCAAGTCCGTCTCGAACGATTCGCGCTGGCGGCCGAACGCGTTCCGGTCCACCGCCATGTCCATGAGGGCGAGCAGCCTCGTGCGTGTGTTCCGGACTTGGTCGTCCCCCTCCTTCGCCAGGAGGATGCACCCGGCGCACGTGCCAAGCACGGGCATTCCTTCCTCGGCGCGGCGCACGATGTCGTCGTGCAACCCGCTTCGACCGAGGAGCTTGGAGATCGTGGTGCTCTCCCCTCCGGGAATCGTGAGGGCGTGGCACGCCTCGAGGTCCCTGCGCCGGCGCACGGTGATCACATCGCCGCCAAGGCCGCCCCGCTCCAGCGCCGCGCGGACCGCCGCCACGTGCTCGGAGACGTCGCCCTGAACGCCGATCACCCCGACCCGCATCGTCGGTTCGTACGCGGAACGTTGCCTTATGCCTGTCGCGTCACACCGCCGGCCGCCGGATGTGGTTCCGGAGGACTTCGGCGAGCCATTCGGGGTCCGGGTCGAGCCGCTTGGCGGCCGTCCCCTTGAGGACGACCGCGTCCCCGAGTCGCGGCTGCAGGTCCGGGCGCAGTGCGAAATCGAACTTCGCTTCCGGGAGAACGACCTCTCCCTGGGGGGAGAGGCCTGCCGCCTGCGGGAGCCGTGCGTCCAGGGGAACGACCTCGAACGACCGCTGAAAGAACCACGGGCGGTCCGGATCGTCGCCCGAGACGCCCACGGAGATCCGATCGCGCGATTCGAGTTCCGTGTTGCGCCGCAGGGCCTCCCCGTTCACGCCGACCTCGTCCGCAGCCAGCTCGGGGGACCGGCCGCCGAAAGGGGAGACGTACCAGAATCGGATGGTCTCGATCGGGTACGGGGGTGTGCTGTCCGGTTCGGTGACTTTCGAGGGGGGCCGCATCTGGGGGCTGACACATTCCGCGTCGCAATACTTCAAGGTTTTTCGCCCGTTCTTTCGATTGATATTCTGGGCCATCCCCATTGCGTTCGCGTCCCCTCTTGGCGCTCTCGAATTCCCGTAGGCCAACGTTCTTGTAGGGTCCCCCACTACGCTGCGACGTGGCGGTCGGATTCGTCCTCATCGGGGTGGAGCCCACCATGGACCGCGAGGTCTACAGCAGACTCCTCAAGATCGAAGAGGTCGTGGAGATCTATCCGCTGTTCGGCGAGTACGACCTGATCGCGAAGGTCGAGGCGAAGGACTACAACACGATCGGAGAGGTCGTCGTCTCGAAGATCCGTTCCGTTGGGGGCGTGAAGACGACGAAGACCCTGACGAAGATGTCCTTCTGACCGTGCGTTCCCGTGGCGGGG
>DATEUK010000123.1:0-5682 GCA_035283165.1 Thermoplasmata archaeon | reverse complement strand
CCGGGGGACACCTCATATGATGCAAGGCCAACCGATCATCATCCTGAAGGAAGGGACGTCGCGCGACCGAGGCAAGGGAGCTCAGTTCAGCAACATCGCGGCTGCGCGCGCGGTCGCCGACGCGGTCCGCTCGGTCCTCGGGCCGCGCGGGATGGACAAGATGCTCGTCGACTCCCTCGGCGACGTGACGATTACGAACGACGGCGTGACGATCCTAAAGGAGATCGACGTCGAGCATCCTGCCGCCAAGATGATCGTCGAGGTCGCGAAGACCCAGGACCAGGAGGCGGGGGACGGCACGACGACGGCCGTGATCCTGGCGGGGGAGCTGCTCAAGGAGGCCGAGTCCCTGCTGGAGGCGAACGTCCACCCGACGATTATCGCGCACGGGTACCAGATGGCGGCGGAGCAGGCGATAAAGATCTTGAAGGAAATTGCGTTCCCCGTGAAGCCGGATGACAAGGAGACGCTGCAGTGGATCGCCGCCACGTCCATGGGCGGTCGCTCGATCGGCGACTCGAATGAATTCCTCGCCACGTTGGCCGTGCGGGCCATCCTCGCGGTCGTGGAGGAGGTTGCGGGCGAGCGTCGTGCGGATGTGGACAACGTGAAAGTCGAGAAGGCACATGGCGCCGCGATCTCGGATACGGAACTCGTCGACGGAATCGTCCTCGACAAGGAGCGTGTGCACCCGCGGATGCCGCAGCGCGTGGCGGATGCGAAGATTGCCCTCCTGAACCGCGCGCTTGAGGTCAAGAAGACGGAGGTCAGCGAGGAGATCAAGATCCGAGATCCCGCAAAGCTCTCGTCCTTCCTCCAGGAGGAGGAGCGGACGTTGAAGGGATACGTCGACGCGGTCAAGAAGGCGGGCGCGAACGTGGTCGTCTGCCAAAAGGGAATCGACGACCTCGTGCAGCACTACCTGGCGAAGGAGGGCATCTACGCGGTCCGCCGGGCGAAGGAAAGCGACATGGAGAAGCTCGCGAAGGCGACGGGCGGGCGGATCGTGGTCGCCCTCGAGGACCTCGGTACGAAAGACCTCGGCCATGCGGAGCTCGTCGAGGAGCGGAAAATCGGCGACGACGACATGACGTTCATCACCGGATGTAAGAACCCGAAGGCGGTCTCGATCCTCATCCGCGGCGGCACGGAGCACGTCGTCGAGGAAGTCGAGCGTATCCTGCACGACGGCCTCCGGGTCGTTGCGGCAGCGGTCGAGGACGGGATCGCGCTCGCCGGCGGCGGCAGCGCCGACATCGAAGTGGCCATCCGGCTGCGGGACTACGCGGCGTCCCAGGGTGGACGGGAGCAGCTCGCGATCGAGGCGTTCGCGAAGGCGCTCGAGATCGTGCCGTGGACGCTCGCCGAAAACGCGGGCCAGAACATGATCGACTCGATCATCGAACTGAAGTCGGCGCACGAGAAGGGGAAGGGCGTGACCATCGGGGTCGACGTCTTCGCGGGGAAGCCGCGAGACATGAAGCGGGCTCACGTGATCGAGCCGCTTCGCGTGAAGAAGCAGGCCTACGAGTCTGCGACGGAGGCGGCAACGATGGTCCTCCGAATCGACGATGTGATCGCCTCGAGGCGCACGGAGCCCAAGGAGGGCGGCGGCGAGGGCGGTCACGGCCACGGCGGCCCGCCGGGCATGGGCGGCATGGGTGGAATGGGCGGGTTCGGCTGAGTCACGCCTCCACGAGGACGCTTCCGAACTTCCCGCGGGACACCTCGGTTCCAAACCGCGTCACCTTGACGAAGCAGTCGAGCAGGCGAAGGGGCGTGCCGACCGAGACCCGTCGCTTCTCGACGAGCGCCACGTCCTCGTCCCAGAGTGCAAGGCGGCACCGCCCCGTATCGTCGGACACGTCGAGGTTCACCACACGTCCGCCGCTCCCGTCCTGTCGGGCGAACTCGCGGATCGGTCCGATTCCATCCACGAGCACGCGAAGCGTGACCTCCATCCCCTCCCGCAGGTCTCGGACCGTCTGGAAGTTGACCGTCCCGCGGCCGATCTCGTCGAGGACGACGCGGGCGGCGGCGTCTTCGTCCAGCAGGCTGCCCCACTCCTCCACCTTCGCGCGGACGCGGGCGCCAAACGCCTCTCTGTCCATGTCGTCCTTCACCCGCTCGTACAGGGCGTCGCGCACGATGGTGGTATTCCGCGGGACGATAAAAGGAGCTACTTGAGTCGGATCGTCTCCAGGTTCATCGGGGCGCGCGTCTCCATGCCAAACTTCTTGTACAGACTGGAGGCGAGGTCCGCGCACTTGTACTCCTCGCCGTGGCCCACGATCACGCGCTCCGGCCTCGGCTCCATCTGCCCCACGTAGGACATGAGCTGGAGCCGGTCGCTGTGGCCGCTGAACCCGTCGATCGTCTCGATGTCGATCTTGAGCTGGATCGTGAACGGGTTGCCGCGGTCGTTCATCGTGATCTCGCGGACCCCGCGCTGGATTTTCCGGCCGAACGAGGACTCGGACTGGAAGCCGACGAACAGGAGCGCGTGGAGCGGGTTGTCCGCCCAGTGCTTGAAGTACTCGAGGACGGGCCCGCCGGACATCATCCCGGACGTCGCGAGGATGATGCAGGGCTCCGGGTCGTCCACGATCGTCGAGCGCATGTCGCTCGTCTCCACGCGCTTGAACACGGGGGACAGGAACGGGTTCTCCCCGGTCTGGAAGATCTGCGTGCGGAGCTGGGAGTTCAGGTACTCCGGGTAGGCGGTGTGGATCGCCGTCGCCTCCCAGATCATGCCGTCGAGGTACACGGGCACCTCGGGGATCTTCCCGCTCCGGATGAGGTCCTCGATCACGAGCATGACCTCCTGGGACCGCCCGACCGCGAAGACGGGGATGAGGACTTTGCCGCCGCGCCGGAGGACGCGGTCCAGGTTCTCGCGTAGCCCCGCACTGGCATCGTGGCGGGAGGGCTGGATGTCGTGGTAGCCGCCGTACGTCGACTCCATGATCAGGGTCTCGAGGCGCGGGAACTTGTTCACGGCCGGGTTGAACAGCCACGTCTTCTCGTACTTGATGTCCCCCGTGATCGCCACGTTGTACAGGCCATCGCCGACGTGGAAGTGGCACACGGACGAGCCGAGGATGTGGCCGGCGTTCTGGAACGTGAGCCGGATGTCCGGCGCGATGTCCGTCGTCTCCCCGTACTTCAGGGGAATCGTGTTCAGTACCTGCTTCCGGACGTGGGAGGAGTCGAAGGGGGACTTCCGCGCCTCCCCGTACGCGACCTTGATGAAGTCCAGCTGGAGGAGGGACATCAGGTCCCGCGTGGGCGGGGTCACGTACACGGGCCCGTCGAACCCGTACTTGAAGAGCGCCGGGACAAGGCCGCTGTGGTCGAGGTGCGCATGGGTCACGACGACCGCGTCCAGGGACGACGGTGGCATGACCTCGGGCGCGTTCAGGTACGGCGACCCGTTCTCCTCCGAAATCAGGACGCCGCAGTCCACAAGGACCTTCGACTCCCGGGTGCTCAGGAGGGTGGCGGAGCGGCCGACCTGGCGGTAGCCGCCGAGGCTCGTCACGCGCACCCACGTTTCGCCGTTCGCGAGCTCACGGTTCAGGCGGCGACCCACGGTCCGCAGGAACCCCTGCCGTTCCTCGCGGACCGTGCGCAGGTACTGCCGGATCTCCTCGACGGTCTTCGAGGGGATCGGGGGCGTTCGCACGACCTTGGGCGCCCAGCCGATCTTCTTCTTGATCTCGTTGAGGACCGCGCCGTGGCGGCCGATCACGAGGCCGGGCGAGAGCGCCTCGATCGTGACCTCCCCGCTCTCCGTTTCGAAGTAGATGCTCGTGATCTGGGCCTCCGCAGGGATGATCTCCCGGATGACCGACTCGGCCTGGTCCTGCGCGGCGAGCAAGGCCGGGTCGGGCCGAATCGTGACGCGCTTGCGCAGGCTCTGCGCGAGTTGGCGGACGAGGTCGTTGTTCTCCGCGAAGATGTCCATGCTCTTCGTGTAGATGACGACGGTCGGGCCCTCGAACTCGACGTCCGTGATCTCGACCGTGCTCGGCACGACTTTGCGGACGATGTCCTTCGCGTTGTTCAGGATGTCTTCTAGGCTCATGCAGACCACGCTGTCTTGGTGGCGAGTGTGAAGGGAACTATGGGATCTTCATCGCGCCCTTGCGGCGCTCGATCTCCTGCTCTTCGATTTCCCGGAACCCATCCCTCGTGATGACTGCGACGTCGATGCCTTCGCCGGATGCGGCGTCCCGGCGCATCGCTGCGCTCACTGCGCGGACCGC
Source organism: Thermoplasmata archaeon (assembly GCA_035283165.1). GTDB lineage: Archaea > Thermoplasmatota > Thermoplasmata > RBG-16-68-12 > EA-27 > EA-27. Next base: position 1,414 of record DATEUK010000123.1, on the reverse strand, counting down.
GAGGTCGATCCCCGCCTTCACGTCGGTCCCGTGCGACCAGTGGTCCTCGAGCACGCCGTACACGTACGGACTTCCGGACCCCGTGGAAACGTACTCGTCCTCCAGGCTCCCGCCCGCCATATCCAGCGAGAACACGTGGTTCCCTCGGCCGTCCACGCCCCCGAGGACAAGCTGGACCCAGTACGGGAAGTAGCGGCGACCCGCGAGGATGTTCGCCGTGAGCGTCGCTGCCGCCTCGACGGACATGGACACGCTCCGCTTCAGCTTGTACAGCTCCGCCTCCGCGGTGATGTACCGAGCGAGCATCTGGAGGTCCCCGACGAGGCCTGCGGTCGTGAGCCCGAGGTTGTCGTCGATCCGGAACACCTTCTTCGTGCGCTTGTGCGCAATCATCGTCCCTGCTGTGGCGCGGCGATCCGCCGCCAGCACGACGCCGTCCTTGCAGCTGAGACCGACGGTCGTGGTCCCAGTCTCGATTTCGCGCGGTTCCATGAACACGCCTCTCGAAAAGCGGGAAAACCCGAATTGGGATACCGGGCGGCCGTATTTAAGCGTTAGGCCGCTGGTCGCGCGCGTCAGATCTTCTCGACGCCGCCGACCGCCCGGCGCTGCGCATCAATCCGGTCCCGATAGGCTTTGAGCTGCTTCTCGTACTCCGCCGCCGCGAGCTTGCTTCCCTTTTCGGTGACCGTGACGATGAACTTGTTGGGTCCGGTCCACTCGATCTGGATGTACTGCTCCGCCTCGAGCGATCGGATTGCCGACTCAAGGTCCTCGTACCGCACCCCGCGGGTTTCCCGGAAGAAGTCCTCCCGCGTCGCGCCGATGAGGCCGCGCTTCGCGGTTAGGGCGAGGATCTTCCAAGTGAGCTCGTCCATGGGGTTGCAGGAGACCTATCGGTTTCGCGCCGGAAAAGCTTTGCCTACCCGTTGGGGCCACCGAGGGCTTGAATGCTCCGCTCGAATACTTCGTCGATGAGGCCGCTCCCGTATACCTGGACGAGGATCCCCTTCCCCTTGTAGTGCGCCTCGAGCGGCTTCGTGGCCTCCTCGTACACCTCGATCCGGCGGCGCACGACGTCCACGCGGTCGTCTTCCCGGACGATCAGCCGCCCCCCGCACCTGTCGCAGAACCCCCCTTTCTTGGGCGGGTTCATCAGGATGTGGTACACGGCCTCGCAGTCCTCGCAGACGCGCCGCCCGGTCGACCGCTTGATCAGGTCCTCGGGGTCCAAGAAGAGGAGAAGCGCAGCGTCCGCCTTCGCCATCGTGTCGAGCGCCTTCGCCTGATCGAGGGTCCGGGGGAATCCGTCCAGGACGAACCCCTTCTTCGCGTCCCGTTGTCGGAGCCGGGAGCGGACCATCTCGATCACGAGGCTGTCCGGCACGAGCTTCCCCGCGCGGATGTACTTCTC
>DATEUK010000122.1:0-4747 GCA_035283165.1 Thermoplasmata archaeon | reverse complement strand
GTTGTTGAACATGAACTGCGCGACGTACGTCGTCGCGCCCTGGGCCTTCGCGTTGTACGCCGCGAGGAACGACGCCGCCACGGCCACCGCGTCGTGCGCGTTCCGGAGGCTCCAGTGGTGGGACTCGTTCACCTCCACGGGAATCCCGTGGGAGGCGTACCACGCCATCGCCTCCTGGTTCTCCCGGACCGAGACCTCAAGGGGACGCTTCGACCTCCCGTCGAGCTCACTGTACCAGAAGAGGGGGACGGCGCCCCACGATATCTGAATCGTCTCCTTCAGCATCTCTGCCCACTTCACGAGGTCTTGTGTCCCGGCGTAGCACCGGAGGAGCGGATGGTTTCCGCATCGGCTCGCCTCATAGAGGGCCCGAAGGTCCTCCGGTCGACGTAGCGGGACGCCGCCGGCACCCGTGAGCTCGGGCCGCATCTCCCCCGGACGGAAGAAGAACTCCTGCGCATTCTGGTCCGGCGCAATCGAGATCACGTCCACCGCGTGTGCCTCCGCAATCTCGCGGCAGCCCTTGATCGTCGCCTCGAGGGTCGGCTGACCGAAGTGGTGGCGGAGAATCGGCATCGGCCGCGCGTGGGCAATCCGCTCGAGCAGGGTGGCGGGGTAGGCCTCCGCAGGCGCCGATGCAATCTGGCCCGTCAGCCAGGCCTCGATCTCCTGGGGCGATTCCAGGCCGGTCACGACCCAGTCGAAGATCCCCAGCTCGGAGGCAATCTTCGCGACCTCCGGAGTCCCACCGAAAACCAGCCGGACACTCTCGAACCCGCCCGCCTCCTTCGCCGCCTTCACCTCCAGGAGCACGCTCCGGCCCGTCTCGGGCGTCAGGCGGTAGCTCAGGGCCACGACCCCCGGTCGCCACCGAGAGACCTCTTCAACGACCTTCCGGACGGGGGTCGCTGGGCCAAGGAATCCGGTTTCGTACCCGTGCTTCTCCGCGAGCTTCAGGAAGTTCACGATCCCTCCGACATGGACGCAGTTGCCAATCGACGCACCGAGAATCCTCACCGGATCCCCTCCACGGCGAGCATGCGAATCTCCCGCACTCCGAGACCCGCGAGTCCCATTCGCTCCACGGTCCGGCCCGACTTCCAGAAGTCTTGGCCCGTCATCAGGGATGCGACGTGAATCACGGATTTGACGGTCGGAAGCTCGACGCCCAGGTGGTCGCCCAAGCTCGCGAGCGGCACGAGGCTCATCGGGACATCCTCGGTGATGTACCGGTGGTTGAGGAGGGCGGGCGCGCGGACCCCCTTGTATCCGGGCGTAGCCTGAATCGCCTCGTAGAGCGTCCCGCCCGAGGCCGCGTACGCCTGGTAGATCCAGTCTTTCGCGCGGTGGGCCCGGATGCCGAGGGCGGAGGCGACCCGCAGGCGCTCTTCGTCCAGCTGTTCTAGGACACGGGCTACGGAGGCGGTGATCCCTTCGAGGTAGTACTCGAAGTCCCCATGGGTGGATTCGATCCGGGCCGCGTTCAGAATCATGACCGCCGGGTGGAAGACCGCGCCGATGTTGTCCAAGCTGGTCTGGAGGACGTTCCCGCCCGCCACGAACTGCGGGAAGGCGGAGCGCACCGCCTCCAGGACCTCGGGCGTGCGGTACGCGGGCAACGCCGCCAAGGGGACCTCGTTCTTGATCTGAAAGATGTGCGCCTTCGTGGGCTCGATGTGGCGGGACACGTAGACGAGCGTCTGCGCCTCCGCGACGAGGATATCCGTCTTCTTGCGCCGCTTCTTCAGGATGTGAGCGAATTCGAGAGCTCCGCCGGTCCGGCCGGGGTTCAGGACCACGATCTGTCCGTCACGGAGGACCGGCGTCAGGGCTCGGGCCAGCTCCGCGTGAGCGAACGCCGGAATCACGACCATGACCACGTCCGCGTCCCGGACGGCCTGGCGGATGTCGGACGTGGCGACGTGGGGCGTGCCAAAGCCCTCGACCTCGCCCTCCACCTCGATGCCCCCCCGGCGGACCACATGCTCCACGCGCTCGGGGCTCCGGTTCCAGAGCGCGACGCGGAAGCCCATGATCGCGAGGTGGCCGGCCATCGCGAGCCCACCGTGCCCGGCCCCCAAGACCGCGAACCTCGTCTTTGGCGGCATCGCCCGGCTCTTGCGGGAGGGAACGGACTCGACCCGCGCCCTGGGAGACGGGAACTCCGCTCGTTCCGGTCCTGCGGTCTGGGGCCGCCGCGGCCGACTCCTCTCAATGGCTCGGGAGATTCAATCGCCTCCTTGGAGAAGGTGCGAAAGGGGCGGGTGGGATTATATCGGGCTCTCGTGAGGCCCGAGTCTGGGAAGGCGCCCCAAGGAGGGAAGGCCCACCCTGACGATATGGAGAAGGGTCCATCTGATATAAAACCCGCGGAGCCCACGCATGAAGCATGCGCGCCGACGCGACTCTCGGTCGCTTCATGCCGAGACGGCGCGGCCCCCGCTCCAGGGACGTCCTGATGGGAATGCCCAGGCAAGCCTAATCAGGACGGTCCGGGGATTCCGACACGGTCATTCTCGAGGCATGCTCGTGCGTCCCACCAAACGAGCGACCCGTCGGAGGATCAAAGGACGACGGATGTCTCCGAGCGAGATTCCTCCCGTGGAGGCGATCGATCCGCTGGACGCGCTCCGCTTGCTGGGGGAACTGACCTGCCACTCCAGCCTCCGATGCGTGCACTGCTACGTACCCGAGGCGGACTGGCATCAGGCCGTGTGCCTTTCGCCCCACGAACTGTCCATCCTGCGACACCTCCTGACCGGACCCCAGGCGACAGGGAGAAAAGAAGGGGGAGGGGAGACGAGGGCGCGGCGTCGCGCCACGGACTGAGCCCCAGGGAGCGGCTCCGGGCCTGCCCGAGGCTCACACCGTGAGCGGACGGCCTCGCGCGCATCCAGGTTCCCCCTCGAAAAGGGGCACGCCCAGCTTCGCGGCCTGTCGCAGAATCGGAGTTGAATCGAGCCCGCCTCCCGTCGTCACGCCTCGCCGGGTGACCTCGCCCCCAAGGAGGGCGTCGACCAAGGCCACGGGCGGTGCGCCGGTAAGGAACGCAGTCGCATGGACCTTCATCCTCCGATAGGCGTCGTCGTGATCCATGATTGTCCACAGTCGCCGACCCGTCCGGCCTCCGTTGTCGCGCCCACTGAGCTCGACGACGACGCAGGTGTGCCCCCGAGCGCGCCCTGCCAGGGAGGAGGGATCGGGGAGGAGGGCGAGCAGCACGTCGAGCGGGGCCACCCGGACGCCTTTCACGCGGATCGGATGCGTCCTCATCAGGCCGAGTTGGTACAGGTTCTCCAGGAAGACCTTCCGGCGAGGCGCGATGGCGTACTTGAAGTCGATGAACCCGATGCCCGGGTCGATGAACTTCGGCATCGTCTCGCACTCCTCGTTGTTCACGTTATAGCAGATACCGATTCCAAGGGGGTCGGGGAAGCGGAACTCCTCCTCGCCGCTGAAGGGCGGAAGCTTCTGGATTCGGCCGCCCTTCCACACGGGCGCAGGCCACAGCACCTCCTCCAGGAAGGTCTCGGGCGAGAAGAGGGGCGCGAGGGGGAAGGCCTCAATCTCGGCGTACCCGCTCCCATACACACGGATTTGGATTGCATCGACGCGGCGCATCGTTCGGGACGCGTGGCGAGCGAGGAGGTTCGTGAGGCCTGGAGCGATGCCCATACCGAGGACGGCGAGTCGGTCCGCGCGCTGGAACTGGTCATCCATGGCGAGCTGCGCGTGCACGTTCGAGGGTTCCTCGGGATCCGGCGAGCCCTCGGACGCGAGGTCAATGTAGTGCGCCTTCTGCCGAACGGCCTCCCGCATGATCCTGAGGTTGTGCGCGGGAAGAGAGGTGTTCACGACGATGTCCGCGCCCCTGCACGCCTTCCGCACGTCCGCGACATTCCCCAGGTTCGCCCGGAGCGACTCCACGTCCCGTGGAATCCGGTCGCGGACCTCCGCGAGCCGCTCCCGGCGGATGTCGACGATGCGGAGGGCCCTGATTCCCGGGAGCGAACCAAGGAGACGGGCCGTGACCTCGCCGGCCGCTCCAACTCCCAGAACCGACACATCCACAGCGCCCACGTCCCCGCCGCGTACCCCCGGAACGGCTCATTCAGTAAATTCCTTTGCGCGTGTGCGAGGGTCGACTTCGGGACGCGGTCGAAGCACCGCGTCAACCTCAATCCGCGTCCCGATCTCATGCGTGACCGAGCGACCTCACGAGAGCCGCCGCTCGAGCGGGACGAGATTGCTGCGATCGAACCCGATGGACTTGAAGTACGCGATCATGTCCCCTGCGTGCCACTCGACGAGGGTCCGCACGTGGTCCACGCCCTTCTTCCTGAAGTACGCCAGGAGGGCCTCTCCCAGGGCCTTCCCCACGCCGTGGCCCTGGAACGCGGGGTCCACTCCGACGGTCTTGACCCAGCCGACGTCACGCTCCTCCCCGAACTCCCATGGCCGGACGTCCCCGATGACGAAGCCCGCGAACTTGCCGTCGACCTCCGCCGCCAGGCATGCCTCCGCATTCCCCTTCTTGAGCTGCTCCCGCACGTTCCGCCCGAGGGAGCTCGTGCGCGCGGACTTCGTAATCGCCTTCTCGATCCGCTCGACCGCGGGGATGTCCCCCTCCGTCAGAGCCCGGACCTTGACTGCCATGGCCCTCACTCCACCCGGATGATCTTCACGCGCTTCCCGATCCAGTCCGGCGGGAGGTAGATGCGGCCCGAGTTGCCGCTCTTGCTGACGA
>DATEUK010000121.1:0-2283 GCA_035283165.1 Thermoplasmata archaeon | reverse complement strand
CGGGGTTCCCTCCCAACGCCCGGTTGGGCTCGAGGGGCGACGGGGTCTGGTGAACGGAAGCGGTCTCGTGAACGGACGGGGTCGCGTCAACGGTCTTGTGAACGGGACGGGGTTCATAAACGGGGTCGTGGTCTCGGAACTTCATCTTCCGCGTCGCAGCCCCACCCTGAGGTACATCGCGATCGTCGCGGCCCTCCTGATCCTCCTTCCGATCGCGTTGACCCTCGTGGGCTTCGCGCCTTCCCCTGGAATCGAGATTGACGGGAACTTCGAGGACTGGTCACGGGAACGGGTCCAGGAGTACGAGGGCGGCACGACGTCGGCCAACGCGAACGTGCAAATCGCGGGGACCTCGATCTCGGTTTCGGACGCGTCGATTTTCCTCCGGGTGCGTGTCGCCGGGACCCCGATCTTTGCGGACCCCGCAGGATGGGACACGATGTACGGATTCCTCGACTTGGACGGCAGCAACATGACGGGGTACGACCTGGGCCTCGTCGGCGCGGAATACGCGGTGCGTGTTTCCGGCTCCGCGGGCCGGGTCGAGGACGCCCGACTCCTGAGGTTTGACGCAGCGGGGCGCACGCGGGACGACTGGGAGGGGTTCGTGGCCGCGTCCGAAGTCACGGCGGCAGCGTCGGGCGCGGAGGTCGAGGTCTCGGTGTCCCACGCAGCCTTGGAAGGTTTCTCGAGTACCGACTTGCGCGTGCTTTTCGCGTTCGACGATCTCGAGGGGGAGACGAGCCACACGTCGGTGCCGATCGGGGCATCGGTCGGCGCCCTCATCGTGGAGCAGGTCCCGGAGACCACGACCCTGGCGGGCGGCGTCCAGGCATTCCTAACCCTGACCTTCCGTTCCCTTGGCAACGTCCCGTTCACGGTACAACAGGTCACCCTCGCGACACAGGGCAACGCGACCTTCTTTGGCCTTCCCTCAGGCGTTCTTGTGGACGCAGGGTCTTCCGAGACCCGTACAATCAACGTGGACGTATCGGGCTTGCCGCAGGGCACGTTGGTGACCGCCACCGTGACCGGGATTCGGTTCCAGCCGGTGCGTCCCCATTCGATCGTCGGACCCATTGCTCGGGCGCACGTTGGCCAGCCCCCAGCGGGGAAGGCGATTGACGGCCTGTTCGCGGATTGGCCCTCGCCGATGGCGGACACGGACGTGATCCCACCGCGCCGCCGGGCGATGGACATCGTGAGTCGGGACGGCAACGTCTCCGGGAACCAGGTGTTCCTCTACGCACGGTTCGGAGGGGCCGCGCTCGAGGGCGGGCTGACTCCCGCGAAGCCCGCCAGACCCGCGCCCGCGGGATCCGGGAACGGCACCCAATCGGCTCCGGGCGGACCCCGGCCCCCGCTCGTGGGCCAGGACTATGTCCGGTTCTATGTGGATACGGATGCCGCAACCCCCGGCGGCTACGATGTCGGAGGGTTCTCCGCCGATCGCCTCTTCGAGGTGCGGGGCCGTAACGGCCGCGTATTGGATGCGAGTGTGTTTCGCATCGTCGGGTCGGACTGGGTGCGGGAAACCACCCTGGAGACGGGCGTGGGGGAAGACCAAATCGAGGTGAGTGCCGCGTTGGCGGCAGCCTCATTCAACGGGACACAGTTCGCCGTGCTCATTGCGGACTGGTCCGGGATTGCGGACCGCGCCGATGCGGCAGGGACTCGAGGGTCCGAGGGGGGAGGGACACGAGGCTCGCCGGATCCGCCGGTCGTGCTCGACGTCTCCGGAAACGGCGTGTTCTTCCTCCGGGACACGAACCACGGTACGGAGGTCGCGTGCACGTACAACAAGCAGGCGATCTGGACGAAAGGAGCGGGTCCGGTGAAATCCATCACCCTGAACGCGGGCGAGTCGGCCTGCTGGTACATCGACGAGACGCGGGGGAAGACGATTCCGACCGGCACGTGGGAAACGCTCCTCGACCTCTCTTCGAGCGGGAGCCCTGCTTACAATGTTTCCCTCCAGATCTGGAACCTCGGCCCGAACACGGTCGCCGAGACGGTGGTGCAGTGCCTGGATCAGACCGCATTCGGGGATGATGTCCGGTGCTTCGCCGACTCCGTCCCGCAGAAAAACCTCGGCGGCTCGCAGGTCGTCCGCGTCCTCGTCGCCTACGCGTCCGGGAGTGGGACGGTGACCATCGAATACGACGATGCGGACACGACGGGTGATTCGCGGCTGACCCTCCCAATTCCCGAATTCGGCGACGTCGGACTGCCCATCGTTGTCGCGGTCTTCCTCGTGGTCGCGATGACCGCTCGCCGATGTCG
>DATEUK010000120.1:0-6387 GCA_035283165.1 Thermoplasmata archaeon | reverse complement strand
CCATGCGTCCCTTGTGAGCGCGGTTCCCTCCATGAAAGTGAAAGACCTGAAGGCGGAGCAGAAGTTCGACGTCCTCGACCTCACGATCACGGAGAAGGGCGATGCCCGGAGCGTGAACACGTTCCGCGGGCAGTCCCGGGTGTGCGACGCGAAGGGCGTCGACGAGGACGGGGACTCCGTCGCGCTGAGCCTGTGGAACGAGGAAATCGAGCAGGTCAACATGAACGATCACGTCCGCATCACGAACGGCTGGGTCCGCCAATGGCGGGGGAACATGCAGGTGAGCGCGGGGCGGTTCGGGAAGCTCGAAGTCGTTACGGATTAGACCGCGTTTCCAATAATCGTTGACAGTCGCTAGACCGACGGTAGCCTTCTCTGCCTGCACGGCCTTCAACCGCGCCCCTCAGCGACAGAACGAACCGAAGTAGTGCTGCGACGGTTTTGTCTTGAAGTCATGCCAGCCACCGTTGTACGTGACGTCGTACCGCCGACCGTCGTCGGTCGCCTGAGCCTGGACTACGGGTACAACGCCGCGGGCGACGTGACGTCCCTCTCCGTCGCCACCCCGACTCTCGCTGAATCGGAGAGCTTCATCTATGACAATCAGGACCGGATCCGGAAGTGGACGGCCGCGGGCACATACGCCTTCTCCCATGAGTTCGCGTACACCGCTGGCGGCGACCGCCTCCAGATGATCGAGGACGGGACGACGTGGTCGTACGCGTACACGCAGGACCACAGGCTCACTCAGTACAGCAAACCGGGCCTCGCCGCCACCCTGGCGTACGACGCCAATGGCAACACGCGGTGGCGGAACGTGACTCAGGGCCCCACGACGACGAAGGAGTACCTCTACGACTCCGAGGACCGCCTGACGACAGCGAAACAGAACGGCGCCACGATTGGTTCGTACACGTATGACGGCCTCGGGCGTCGGGTCATGGCCGTCGAGGGGACCACAACGACGTACTTCGTGTACTCGGGACTGAGCCTCGTGTACACGCAGGCCACCTCCGTCACCCATTACATCTACGCGTCGGGCCTCCTCGTCGCGCGCACGGTTGACGGCGTCAAGTACTACGTGCATCAAGACGCGCTTGGATCCGTACGCGTCGTGACGAACACGGCGGGCGCGATCTTCTCATCGACGCAGTACAAGCCGTTCGGGATCCAGTACGGGCTCGTCAACGAGCCCGTAGGCCAGAGGCTCAAGTTCACAGGCCAATGGCACGACGCCGCCACGAATATGTACTATCTGTACCGGCGGTTCTACGACCCGGAACTGGGGCGTTTCCTCTCCCCGGACCCGGTTCTCGGCCACCTCACGGTACCGCAGTCCCTCGACCGGTACGTGTACACTGTGAACAACCCCCTGAGGTACATCGACCCCACCGGGGAGGACTGGTGGAACCCGTTCTCCTGGACTGAGGAGATCGGGAAGGCGCTGTCCGCAATCGCGAACGGGATCGTCGGCGTCGCGTCGTGATGAACGCGCAGGGGTCATCCTTGGTTCGGATCATCTGCATGGTTCTTTTCCAGCCAAGTCGTTATCGTCGAGGCGTTGGACGGAAGTCTGGGTGCGCACTCCCCGACGGGTTCGGATCGGTCCGTGCTTGGATCATGCGCCTTAGGCGGGATAGAAGACCGCTACGACGCTCGCGAGCCAGAAGCTGTCACCGATCCCCCCGGCGGCGAACCCCGTTCCGTTGATGTAGAATGTGTAGGTCCCTGCTGTGACTGTGAAGGGCTCCAGAAGCGGCACGTGCTCATAATAGAAGGCCGTGGGCTCGCTGGGGTCGACAAACGCTCCTCCCCCCCAGCCGTCCCCAGCACACCAATCGGCGATTACGTCAAGGTACAGGTCGATGCCATCCGTATTCCCAGACGTGTGGTCGATCCGGATGGTGACCATCGCCGTCACGACCACGGTCCCGGGTCCAGGAACGGTCATCGTCACCTCGGCCCCCTGATAGTACGCGCAGGGCTGACTGAGTGGCCAGCCGGACAACGCGCCACGTGAAGCCAGGATTGTTCCGCCCCCGGGCGTGCCCGGGAACCCTTGAGGCCCCTGTGCCCCTCGACAGTCAAGCATGTCCACGGTCAAGTCCCCATTGAGGTCCTCGGCCGCCACGTCCCCGATCCCGTTACCGTTCAGATCCCAGCAGTCAATCCCGTCCGCCCCGTTGATTCCACCGGGACCTTGGGGTCCTGCGCAGTCTGCGCGATTGACGGAGCCGTCCCTGTTCGCATCTTCCGTCCCGATGTCCGGCGTTCCGTTGCCGTTGAGATCCCAAGAGTCGACGCCGTTTGTCCCAGCGGCCCCGTCCCCACCGTCCATCCCGTCCGCCCCGGCGTTCCCAGCAGGCCCGGGAATCACGAGGTTGACGACCAAGGCGGCGGCCGCCAGAATGACCGCCATCACACCCAACGCCCTCGTTGACATTCCGCCAGCTTCCGCTGGCGCTCTCTCCCCGCTTCCCTCCATGAGCTGCATGAACCGGTGAAAACCCAGGCAAACAAATACGTTTCGGTTGGGAGAACATCGTGCACTGCGAGCGACGCCGTGTCTGGTCGACCATCTCGAGAGATTCATCGCGCGACGAAGAGGCTCCACCACGGCACCTGATTGTCCGTGGTGTCTCGAACACTCCGAAAGGATCCTTGCGGTGCGAACCCTGAGGCCCCGTCTCGCCTCGGACCCGCGAAACGCTCTCGAGGCCAACCTATCACTGGATACGGTCGTCCTACCGACCGTCAACTCCCAACGCCATAGAAAGAACCGCCAACACGACCATTGGGAGGACGTGCATCAGGAAATCATCGTCGACGTGCTTCAGATTCGGTCTCTCGGCGGCTAATGCCACAATCGCCGCCAGCGGTGCGAACACGGCAATCACCTCAGGACTCCACGGAGACGTGCTATAAAGCGCGGTGGGCACGACGAGGAGCGACAGGAACGCCGCCAGCGCGACGTACGCGACGAACGGAACCCAGGGATCTCCCCGCTTTTTCCGCATGTGCGCGCACAGCGGGTCGATCCATGCCATCCCCCAAAACGTGACAATGACGATCTCCCCCGGAAAGAACAGTAGTCCCACGGCGAGGCCTAACGAGCCCCACGCGTAGGCGCTCAGGCGGCCCGATTCATATCCTCGGAGGCCCAAGAACTGGCGGCCCGTGATCAACCGGCCCGCCTCGATCAACAGGGCCCCGCACAGGAAGAACAGGAGGACGAGCTCCTTCCGCACGCCGATCCACGCGTCCGGCGGCATCCAGTACCAGACGAGCCAGACGGGGCTCGCGAGGTGGAACGTCCTCCGGACGAGCGTGGACCGGTCCAATCAGTCACCGAAGGCGGCGCGCGCCCACTTTCGGTCGATGCCCCGATATAGGATAAGCGTTCCGAGGCCGAGCGCCCCGAGGGTGAGGGCGATGCCAGCGATCGCGAACACGGGCGCCGCGTCGATCGTGAACGAGAGGACCGCCAGCCCGACGTCCGGGAGCATGGACATCGCGCTGAACGCGAAGAGGACGCCGGGGTCGAAGAGGAAGGAGTTCGTCCTAAGGCCGGTGAGGTACGCGGTCATCACGACGCTGTACAGGCCGGTGACGAACATCACCGGGAGCGCGATCCACAGCAGGCGCGCGTCCCCGTTCATCAGGGAGATCGCGACCACGAACGCGGCGCTGATCCCCATCGTCAGGAGGAGGTACGCGAGGAGCTTCACGCGAATCACGTGCGGGACCGTGAGCGGCAGCGTGGCCATGTAGTCCGCGTTGTCCACGTTGTTCAGCCAGTTGTACAGCGAGACCCCGAAGAAGCCGACCATGGCGGCGTAGAAGACCGTGTTGAACCCGATCGGGAGTTCGAGGCCATACCGGACGAACCAAACCGTGAAGGCGAGGAAGACGAGCGGAGTCACGAAGGAGAAGAACATCTTCACCGGCGTTCCGCTCCGCTTCAGGTCCAAGAGCTCCTTCGCGAGGAGCGTCCGGTACGTGCGGAAGCGCGCGAGCCTCCGCTCGATGCCCGGGAGCTCGTCGCCCGCGTATGCGTTCTTCGGTTCGTACTGGTCGCTCACCAGCGCCACCGCCCCCGCGACGAACACGAGGATGAGGGCGATCCCGGCGGCGGCGTTCGCGAGGGCGTCCGCGCCGAGCGGCGCGACGGGCGGCACGCTGAGCTGCACCGCCAATCCCGGGAGGAGCGCGTTCGCGGGGATCACGCGCGCGACCGCGTACGCGGCGAACAGGCCCGCGACGACTCCGGCGGCGGCGACGAACGCGGGGACGCTGCGCACGTACAGCGTGGACATGAAAAAGCTCAGGGACATCCCCGCCAGGAACGAGATCATCGCCGCGCCGAACAGGAGGAGGATGCTCGTCGCCCGGAAGTGGGAGAACGGGATCGAGAGGAACAGCCCCGCGGTCATCGGTAGCAGGATCAAGAGAAGGTAGAAGATCGCGTCCCGCGCGTACATCCCGAGGAACGTGCGCTTGAAGGACATCGGGAGGAGGGACGGCTGCGTCACGAGGTAGTTCCGGTACCCCGTAGCCCGCTCCTGGTACTGGCGTCCGAGGAAGCCGAACGCGCCGACGCTGAGCCCGTACAGGAAGATCGCGACGTGGAGCACGAGGAGGAGGTCGGGCAGGGGCGTCACGGTCAGGTACTTCGGCGCGGCGGCGCCCGTCGCGAAGCTGAGGAGGAGGACGAACGTCGGGAACGCGAGGAACATCCGGCGGCTCGTGTACGACGCGTGCATCCGGTACTCCTCCTTGAGCATGAGGCGGAGGAGGAGCGTCACCCGGCGCCCCCGACGAGCTTGAGGAACGCGGCCTCGAGGTCCGGCTCCGGACCGCGGACCTCGGCGAGGCGCCCGTTCGCGATCAGCTGGCCCTCGTGGAGGATGCCGACCTGGTCGCACAGCTTCTCCGCGATCTCGAGCAGGTGGGAGCACATGAACACCGTGCCGCCGCCGTCCGTGTACTCCTCGAGGTAGTCCTTCACCTTCCGCTGGTAGATCGGGTCGAGGTTGATGAACGGCTCGTCGAGGAAGAGGAGCTTCGGCCCGTGGAGGAACGCCGCCGCCAGCATGAGCTTCTGCCGCGTCCCCTTGCTCAGGTCCTTGCAAATCGTGCGGCGCATGTCCTCGAGGTCGAAGAACGTGAGCCAGCGCGCGATCCGCGCCTCCGCGTCCGGCACCTTCCGCACGCGCGAGACGAAGTACAGGTATTCGTACGACGTGAGGTACGACGGGGGCGACTCCACCTCCGGGACGATGCCGACCGCCGCCTTCACCGCCATGGGGTCCGCGACGACGTCGATGCCGAGCACGCGCGCCCCTCCGCCCGTCGGCGCGAGCTGCCCCGTGAGGATCTTCAGGAGCGTCGTCTTCCCCGCCCCGTTCGGCCCGAAGAGCCCGAAGAACTCGCCCGTCTCCACCGCCAGGCTCACGTCGCGGAGCGCGGGCTTCGAGCCGTAGAGCTTCGTGAGGTCGACGACCTCGACCGCCGCCACGGCCGTCCGATGCCGCGCGTTCGTATTTGAGGTTGCGCGTCCCGTTCTCGTCGTCCATCTCGTGTCAGGGCAATCGGGTCCGTCCGATCGGACGACGCCGCCAAACTCAAGAGTCACCTCCGCGTAGCGGGCGCAATGGCGGGTCTCCGTCGCGTACGCCTTTTCTCCCGCGACCTCCCCACGATGCGCGAGTTCTACGAGAAGGTCATCGGATTGCCGCTCGTGGCGGCAGGCCCGCGCACCGTCCAGCTCCGCGCGGGTAACGTCGAGATCCTCCTGGAGGCCGACCCTCCGTTCGCGAGCGAGGAGCACCGGGACTTCCTCAACCAGCTGAAGGGGAACATGCGCGGCATGGGCTCCGCGCTCCACTTCGACGTCGACGACGTGGACGCGCGGTTCCGGGAGCTCACCGCCAAGGGCGTCGCGGCGGTGGACCCGGAGCGGAACCGCCGCCTGGAGGCACCCGTCTCGCGGAACGGACGGCGGGAGTTCGCGATCGAGGATCCGGAGGGATACTGGTTGTACTTCGGGCAGCCGGAGGTCGCCGCGCGACCGGCGGCGCAGACGATCCTGTTCGTGTGCGAGGGGAACCGCGCGCGCAGCCAGATGGCGGAGGGCTTCTTCAACGCGTGGGCCCCCGCGGGTTGGCGGGCGGTGAGCGCCGGGACCCGGCCGAAGGAGGCCGTCCACCCGGAGGCGGTGGACCTGATGCGCGAGGCCGGCATCGACATCTCCCGCCAAACCCCGAAGCCCCTGGACATGGATGTCGCGCGGACCGCCCGGCGCGTCGTCGCCATGTGCGCGATCGATTCGTGCCCCGTCGACGTCGCCACGAAGATGGAGCGATGGGACGTGCCGGACCCGGCGGA
>DATEUK010000119.1:0-4796 GCA_035283165.1 Thermoplasmata archaeon | reverse complement strand
CCAATCATGATCGACCCACTTGGTGTAACGCAGGCCATAGCCGGTGCTGCCCCGCACGTTGGGGACGAAGACGGCGAAACCGTGAAGGGTGAGGAATTGGATGAGCGGCATGGAGAACCACGCGAAGTCCGGCCGCTCCTGGCTCTGCGGTCCGCCGTGGACGTAGTACACGAGGGGCCGCGGCCCCTTGAACCCGAGTTCCATCGCGGGGAGGTACAACCGCGCGGAACATCGCGTCCCGTCGAACGAGGTGAAGGAGGCGTCCTCGCCCGCGGACAGCAACGACTTGGGGAGGCCGAGCACGCGCTCCCTCGTGTGCCGCACGGGCGACCGCTTCTTCCCCTCGAGCGTGAAGATCTGCGTCGGGGATGTGGCGGTGGAGAACGCGAGCGCATACGTGTCCGTCGCCTCGTCGTACCGCATCGACTCGAGGACGCCGTTCGCGAGTTCGCCCCTTCCGACGAGGACGGTGTCGAGGCGCATCTTGAGCGATGACAGGTCGAACGTGCCCTCGTACACCCACGAGGCGCCGTCGATGTTGTAGTGGACGCGGTACCGCTTTTCCCGCACGTGCCACAGTTCCCCGAACTCGCCCTTGCCCTTGTGGGCCACCCCAGTGATCGCGACGGGCTTCATCTCGTCCGGCCGTCCGAGGTCGAAGTACGCGAGGCCGCCCGCGTCGTCGAACAGGGACGTCGCGAACAATAGGCCGCGGTCGTCGTCGACGAAGTGGCATCCGTAGATCCCGTTCGGCGGCACCTTCTCGCCGGGCTTGCGCTCCTCGATCGGCGTCCCGTACAGGAGCTTGCGCTCCCCCTTCCCCCTCTTCCAGAGGTAGAGGACGTTGTCGCCCGCGGAGTACCCGTCGATCATCACGATCTTCGCGTGGTCCTCGCTCACGCCGTCGGCGCCGCCGCCCCACTTGCTCTCCGCGAGCTTGACGACCTTGCCCGTCCCGAGGTTCCCCTGGTAGCTCGTGATGAGCGACTCCTTGCGCGATTCCGCGGCGAAGTAGAGGATGTTCCGGTCCGCGTCCGGGCGGCCCGCGTGCACGCGCTGGTTCGCGAACGTCTCCTGGGCAAACGGCTCCGGCAGGCCGCCGTCGATCGGGAGGAGCATCGGCTGGTAGTTCTCGTCCCCGTTGTGGTCGAGGCTCAGGAGGATCTTCTTGAGCTTCGGGAAGACGTAGTACGGGAGGCCGGGAAGGAGGTGGGGGTTCTGGAGCGCGAGGTCCGGCGGGATGAGGGGCTCGGGGACGCTGCCGCCAGCGTCCATCGCGTACAGGCTGATCTGGCCGCCGAGGTTGCTTTCGAAGAAGATGCGGTCGCCGACGACCTGCGGCTGCAGGAAGAGGCGCGCGGACAGAAGGGATTCAATGCGTGTCATGGACGAACCCGCCGATGGGACGCCTGCGGCTCTCTTAATGGCTTTGGCGACACGTCGGTCAGGGTCGGAACCGTTCAGCCGGTGATGTTCGGCGGGGGTCCGTCCACGCGGACGATGGCTCGAGCCCCCGGTATTGCCTCTCTCCGCCGTTCGATTCTCCCCGCATGGGCGACGGCTTGCCGGCAAGAAGCTCCGAGGCTGCCCGGGACGTGAGGGGGTATGAGGAGGGCCGATGAGTCGCCGGACCCCGCCGCGGGGATTGCCCGTGGTTGATGATCGGTCCCGTCACGCCCTCGTGATCCGGACGAAGTACCGCGGGATGAAGCCGAACTGCTCGTCGTCGTTCACGCACGCGCTGCGCGCAAAGAACGCGCAATTGTGACAGCAGTCCATCCTCCGGCAGTCCCCGTCGCCGAGACATGAGTTCGCGCATCGTTTCATCCGTGCACCTCCGCCGTGGCCTTCTCCAGGAATTCGAGCTGAGCCCACCGCTCGTCCACGCGGCGCTGGATCTCCGAGATCTCCACATCCGTCAGGTGGGCGAACCGTCCCTGATCCTCCAGGTAGTCCTTCGCCGCCTTCTTCCCGGCCCTCCGTGTGATCCGGTACCGCCCGTGGTCGACCTCGTACAGCGGGAAGATGCGCGCGTCCACCGCCAGGCGGGCGAGCTTCACGGTCTCCTCCGGGGGGTACTTCCATCCGGGCGGGCACGGAGCGAGGACGTGGAAGAACCGCGGCCCTCGGATCGACTTCGCCCTCTCGAGCTTCCTGACGAAATCCTCAGGGAACGCGATGCTCGCCGTCGCCGCGTACGGGATGTGGTGCGCGGTAACGATTGCCATGAGGTCCTTCTTCTCCTGCGCCTTCGTTCTCCCCAAGGGCGTCGTCGTCGTCCAGGCGCCCCATGGCGTCGCGCCGCTCCGCTGGATCCCCGTGTTCATGTACGCCTCGTTGTCGTACATCACGTAGATCGCGTCGACCCCACGCTCCAGCGCACCGGACAAGGACTGGAGCCCGATGTCCACGGTCCCGCCGTCCCCCGCGAAGCCGACGACCGTGACGTCCTTCACCCCACGGGCGTCGAGCCCGGCGCGGAGTCCTTGAATCGATGCGCCCGTCGCCTCGAACGCGCAATCGAGGAACGGCACCTTGAGCGCCGTGCGGGGGAACGGACCGGACATCACGGCCCAGCAGCACGCGGGGATCGTCACGATCGTGCGAGGGCCGAGCGCTTTCAACAGGTACCGCATGACGAGCGTTGCGCCACATCCGGGGCACGCGAGGTGGCCCGTCGTCATGAGCTCCGGCTCCGGGATCGTGAGTCGCGTCACCCGGGCACCTCCCGGAGTCCGGCCCACGTCACGTCCGGCTCGTCCTTCGCGAGCGCGTCGAGGAAGATCCCGCGGATTGTCGCGGGCACCAGGTCCCGGCCGCCGAGGCCCGCCACAAAGCCGCGCACCAGGGGTCCACCGCGGGGCGACTGAACGGCGTTCCGCACCTCCTGGAAGAGCGCGCCGCCGAACCCGAACGTGAAGGACCGGTCAAGGACCGCGACTCGGGGCACATGCGCCGCCAAGGCCCGCATCGCGGCCACGGGGAAGGGGCGGAACACGCGAAGCTTCGCGACCCCGACGCGGTACCCATCGGCCCGGAGCGCGCGTGCGACCGCGCGGGCGGTGGGTGCCGCCGTGCCCGAGACCACGAGGACGGCATCTGCGTCGTCGCACAGGTACGTGGGCAGCGCGCCGCCGTGGTCCCGCCCGAACGTTCTCATGTATTCCGCCTCGACCTCAGGAATCAGCCTCGCCGCGTGTTCCATGGCGTCCGCGATCCCGCGCCGGTGCTCCATGTACTGGTCCGGCGGCATGAAGGAGCCGAGGCGCGCGGGGTCGTCCACGGTCAGGGTCGACGGATAGACCAACGGCGGCAGGAAGTCGTCCACGAGGTCCGCGTCCGGCACCTCGGCCGGCTCGAACGTGTGGGAGAGATAGAATGCGTCCTCGCACACCATCGCCGGCAGCAGGACCTGCGCGTCCTCCGCGAGCCGGTACGCCTGGAGCACGGTGTCGAGCACCTCCTGGTTCGACTCCGCGTAGTACTGGATCCAGCCGGTGTCGCGCTGCGCGATGCTGTCCGTGTGGTCCGCGTAAATCGTCCACGGCGGCGCGACCGCACGGTTCACGACGCCCATCACGATGGGCACCCGGAGTCCGGACGCCCAGTGGAGCAGCTCGTGCATCAGGAGGAGGCCCTGGGAGGACGTGGCCGTGTACGTGCGCGCGCCGACGGCGGCGGCGGAGATGCACGCCTGGAGCGCGCTGTGCTCGCTCTCGACCTCGAGGAATTGCGCGGGGAACTCGCCGGACGCGACCATCTCCGCGATCCGCTCCACAATCGTCGTCTGCGGCGTGATCGGGTAGGCGGCCACGACCTGCACGCGCGCGAGCTTTGCCGCCAGGCTCTGCGCGTGGTTCCCCGTCATCATTGTCTCCATGTCACTCCGGCTCCATGCGGATCGCGCGCAGGTTGCACTCGGCCTCGCAGATCCCGCAGCCCTTGCAGTGCTCGTAGTCGATCGCCGGCCACCCGTCTCCGTCCAGGACGATCGCCACATCCGGGCAGAACTTCCAGCACAACTCGCACCGCGTGCACTTCGCGAGCTCGATGATCGGGCGGAATGTGCGCCAGGACCCTGTGAGCTCCACGGAACTCGGCGTCTGCGCCCACAGAGGCTTCGTCGTCACGACCCCACCCTCCGGACGGCGCGCGCGGCCCGCTCCGCTGCCCGTTGATTCGCTTCGAGCTTCTGCGGGACGAGCGCCTCGATCGCGGACAGCACGGAGGGGAGACGGACGAGGTCCGTCGCACCCGCGAGCGCGCCGACCATCGCGGTATTCACGATGGGCACGCTCCGGCTGCCGAGGCCCTCCTCGAGGGCGATCCCCGTCGCGTCGACGACGCACGCGGGGAAATCCCACCGGTCTTCGTCGTCGGGTCTCCCATTCAGCACGACCGTTCCCCCGTTCCGCAGGCCTTGGAGGAAACCACGTCCCTTCGCGAGGGCCGCATCGAGGACGACCACGACGTCCGGCTCGTACACGTTCGTGCGAACCTCGACGGGCTTGGCGGCGATCCGTGTGAACGCCGTCACCGGCGCGCCACGGCGCTCGACGCCGAAAAACGGGAAGCTCTGCGTCCATCGCCCTTCCAAGAACGCCGCCTGGGCGAGGAGTTGCGACGCGACCACCGCGCCCATGCCGCCGCGGCCGTGAAACCGGACTTCGACTTCGCCGTCGTGCCGAAGCGGCATCACGGAGGACTCCACCGCCGAAGCCATGCGACAGGGTCCTTACGTTCGTTCGGGCCGCACCGTATGTACAATACCTATTCGCGGATACCCCGGCTCGAGA
>DATEUK010000118.1:0-11945 GCA_035283165.1 Thermoplasmata archaeon | reverse complement strand
CCTGTTGCACTTGGTCTACGCCGTGTTCCTCGACCGGGGACTCATCTCTGCCGTGGACGGAGACGTTCGAGCCGATGTCCTCCTGCATGTCGCGTCGACTGCGTTCCCGGAGGACCGCGCAAGCGCTCTCTACGTATCGCTTCACCTCTCCGCGCTGGAGGAGCCGGAGGCCGTCCGGATGTTGCGGGCGGTCCTTGAGGCGAGCGCCGTGCGTTGGCCGTTCAAGCGGCTCGTGGCGAAGGTTGCCGCCCCGGATGTCCGGGGGGTGGCGGCGTGGGTGCAGCTCGCCCAAGACGAGGGTCTCCTCCCCTGGGGGCTGGATCCGCAGGATCCATCGCTTCACGCGAACCTCCCACGGATGCACGCAGCCTTTGCAGAGCTGGTCGCACCTTGGACCGTGTGAGGGACAGCCGCGTCCTCTGGCCGATGGGATCCCTCGTCGGATGTTCCTCGCTGAGTCCCCGGTTCGATTCTAGAGGAGAAACGTTTTTCCGGCATCCATGGCCGTGCGTCCTCCTCGCATGGTCGAGACCTACGACTACTATGGAGCCCTCTCCATAGCCACGTCGACCCTCGCCTTGTGCGTGGCGCTGTTCGTGTTGCGCCGCCATCCGGGGCGCCGCGCGGGTCGAACGTTCGTCCTCGCGATGTCCTTCTTCCTGCTCGCCGCGCTGTTTGCGTACTTCCAGCGCATGGGGTTCGTGGAGGGGTGGAACCCTACCGACTTGATTTGGGTCTCGCGCGGATTCTACTTCGTCCACATGCTCGCGGTCGGGCTCGCCGCAGCATTCGTGGGAATGTACTTCTACGGCTTCGCGATGTTCCGACGGCGGTCCGTCGCCGCGGTCCTCTACTTCTCCCTCGGCGCCGCCGCGATGTTCGTCTCCGCGCTCGTCAGCATCGGTCCCTCCCCGTATGGGAGCGTTCGCGTCGACACCCTGTGGTCCACCCGAAGCCTCTTCGCGATCTCCCTTTTCTACGGCCTCACGATGGTCGCGGCGATCGTCCGGACCCTGTTGCGGAACCGGGACGGGGTCGTCCGCCGCCAGGCGTACGTGATGCTCGGCGGGATCCTCGTCCACGGGGCTGGCGCCGGCACGTACGGCTACCTGCGACTTCTGCGAGAGTTCCCGCCCCCCTTTCTGACCATCACCGCGCTCGGGATGGCGGTCACGTTCGCGGTCGCCGTCCTCCGGTTCCGCATGTTCGAGGTCACTCCGCGCCCCGAGGAAGCCGCTCCCGTGCCGCGGAAGTTCGAGGCGAAGGCGGGACGCGCGTACCTTGTGCGGGAGCGCAAGCCCGACTTTGCGTTCCGAGCCCTGGCGGAGGCCACAAGGCGCGGTGCGAATGGGCTCGTGGTCACGAGGGCGCCGCCGGATTCGATCCGCGAGGACTTCGACCTCGAGACAACTCCGATTCTCTGGCTGACGGAGACGGCGGGGCGGAACCACGTGCCGCCGACGGACCCCGATCTTCTGGGGCGCCTTGTCGAGCAGTTCGCGGGGCGCGCCTCCTCGCCCGTCGTGGCCGTTGAGGGCCTCGAGTACATGGCCTCATACGGCGGCTTCGATCGCGTCCTCCGCACGGTCCACCAGGTCCGCGACGCCGTGACGGCGCGTCACGGCACCTTCCTCCTGAGCGTGAACCCGGGTGCCTTCGACGAGCGGGAGGTGTCGCTCCTGGACCGCGAGTTCGAACGGCTGGAGCCGCCCGTCGAGTCCGCGGTCGAGGACGTGTTCGTGATCCACCGGTCGGGACTCCTCGTCGCACACGAGGGCCGGCGTCTCACACCCGCGACGGATCACGATATCATGGTGTCCATGCTCACCGCCATCATGAACTTCGTCCGCCATTCGTTCGCCGAGGGCTCCGATGAGCTCCGGCGGCTGGAGCTGGGGGAGAAGTCCGTCCTCATCGAGCGAGGCGACGAACTGATCGTGGCGGTGGTGTTCCGTGGCCGCGAGCCGCCGGACGTGGACGAGGAGATGCGCGCGTTCCTCTGGAGAGCGCAGCGGAAGTTCGGGACCGTCCTCGACCGTTGGAGCGGGGACACACAGGAAGTTCACGGAATCCAGGCGATGACGGCCAGGCTCTTCCTATGAGTGTCTACCCTCAATGAGAGCCGAAGGGAGGCGTCTGCGGAACTCCGCAATGGGGATGCGTGGGCCAGGATTTGAACCTGGGAACCCCTGCGAGACCAGACCCTGACTCCAGGGACTCGCGCGGTCGCGGGTCCTATCTGGCGCCGTTGGCCAAGCTTAGCTACCCACGCGCGCAGCCGCGAAAGATCCTGCGCGATAAAACCTTTGCTGAGGAACGCGCTTCTTGGGGGCGTCGAACAACCTCATGGAGGCCGGTCACCGCTCCCTCGGCGATTCGGCTTTCTGGATCTTCATCCATCCCGCGGACTCGTAGACCTGGAGTCGCCGGTCTCCCAGAAGCTGCCGGAACGTGTCCCAGTCGATGATCTCGAGCCGGTTGTTCTTCCCGTTCGTGAACTGGATTGCGTCCTCCGTCCCCTTCACGAGTCCCGGCTTCAACCCCTTCCGCTTCGCAATCTCGATTGCGCGGTCCACGCTGATGGGTTCCATCGCCACGTCGGTTCCCTCGGCGCGCCGAGCATCCAACGGGTCGAATATAACGGTTGTGAGCGAAACGATGGCCTTGTCTTCCGTGTGGCATCCGGTTCGGCGTTCCTGGGGATGCGTCTACTCTCCTCCTGAGGCGCGCACGGAAACCCTTTAGCCCGTTTCCCGCATGGGGGCCTCGTGGTGCGGTTCGGGTCCTCCGGGATCCGGGGCCTCGCGAACGTTGACGTGATACCGGAGCTCGCGCTGGACGTCGGACGTGCGATCGGGGCGCTGTACGGGGACGTGGTCGTGGGGCGCGACCCCCGCCTCTCCGGCCGGATGCTCTCATACGCGCTTCAGGCGGGTGTGCTGGCCGTCGGCGGCGGAGCGTGCGACGCGGGGATCACGAGCACCCCGACGCTCGCGCGCGGGGTCGGCGGCTACGGGTGCGGCGCCGTGATCACGGCGAGCCATAACCCGGGGGAGTACAACGGGATCAAGTTGTGGAACCCCGACGGGATGGCGTTCTCTACCGAGCAGCAGGAGGAGGTCGAGCGCTCGCTGGACGCAAGGGACTGGAAGGCCGCGCGTTGGGACGAGACGGGCCGGCACACGGAGCGGGCAGACCTCCCGGGCCGCCACCGGGAGGCGATCCTGCGGGCCGTGGGATCCGCGGAGGTCCACGTCGTCGTCGACTGTGGGTGCGGCGCGACCGCGAACGTGACCCCATACGTTCTCCGGGAAATGGGGTGCAAGGTCACCGCCCTGAACGCGCAGATGGACGGGCATTTCCCCGGGCGGGAGCCGGAGCCGACGGAGGCGAACCTGGCGGCGTTGCGGACCGCGGTCCCGGCGCTCGGCGCGGACTTGGGCATCGCGCACGACGGGGACGGGGACCGTATGGTCGCTGTGGACGAGAAGGGCGCGTTCGTCGGCGGCGACAAGCTCCTCGCGCTGTTCGCGAAGCAGCGCGCGCGGCGGGGCCTCGTCGTTCCTGTGGACGCGTCGATGGCGTTCGACGACGCGCTCGACGTGCCCGTGTACCGCACGCGCGTCGGGGACGTGTACGTCGCGCAGGAGATCAAGCGCCGCGGGGCGGACTTTGGCGGTGAACCCTCGGGCACGTTCATCTTCCCGTCCGAGACGATGTGCCCCGACGGCCCGCTCGCGGCGGCGATCCTCGTGTCGCTCGTGAAGGAGAGGCCGATGAAGCAGTGGCTCGCGGAGATTCCCGCGTACCCGATCGTCCGCTCCTCGATCCCGTTCGAGGCCGCCGCGCGCACCGCCGTCCTCGGCTCGATGGGGCCCGCGCTCGCCACGCTCCACGCGGACGAGGTGACGACGGTCGACGGCTGGAGGCTCGCGTTCAGCGACGGGTGGGCGCTCGTCCGGCTCTCGGGGACGGAGCCGAGGGTCCGGGTGACCGCCGAGGCCCGCGAGGTCGCGCGAGCGAAGGAGATCCACGATCGCGTGTCCGAGGCCGTGCGGAGGGCCCTCCCGTGAGAGCGTGGGTTCTCTCGGCCGGAGAGGGCACGCGGATGCGCCCCCTCACCGCCAACATCCCGAAGCCGCTGCTCCCCGTGGCGGGCAAGCCGTTCCTCCGCCACCTCGTCGACGCCCTCCGGGACGGCGGCGTGAAGGACCTCACGATCCTGATCGGCTGGCAGGCGAAGCGCGTGCGGGAGGCGTTCCGGCACGGGGAGGACGTCGGCGTCCGCATCGAGTACGCGGAGCAGGCGGAGCGGCTCGGGACCGCGCACGCGATCGGGCTCGCGAAGGGGCACGCGGACGGCGCGTTCCTCGCGCTCAACGGGGACATCGTCCTCACCGCGGAATCCGTGCGGGGGATCCTCGCCCTCCACGAGGAGGCCGGCGGGCCCGTGATGGCGGTCGCGGAGTCCAGCGAGCCCTCGCAGTTCGGCGTCGTCGAGGTCCGCGAAGGAAAGGTCGTCGGGATCGAGGAGAAGCCGAAGCACCCGAAGTCGAACCTGATCAACGCGGGCGTGTACGTCTTCGACCCGGACATCTTCGAGATCATCGAGCACACGGGGAAGTCGCCGCGCGGGGAGTACGAGATCACGGACGCGCTCCGCACCCTCCTGGGGAAGCGCGACGTCCACGCGTTCCGCCTCCCGGAGGAGTGGATCGACGTGGGCCGCCCTTGGGACCTGCTGAAGGCGAACGAGATCCTCCTGCGACATCTCAAGGAGGACGTCCAGGGCGAGGTCGATCCGGGCGCGCGGATCTCCGGCCCGGTGGCGATCGGCAAGGGCACGCGCGTCCTGCTCGGGGCGGACGTCCGGGGTCCCACGGTGATCGGGCGGGACTGCGAGATCGGTCCGAACTGTCTGATCCGACCGAGCACGAGCATCGGGGACGGGTGCAAGGTCGGTAGCGCTTCGGAGGTGAAGAACTCCATCATCATGGACGGCTCGCACGTGCCGCACCTGAACTACGTCGGAGACTCGATCATCGGCGAGCGGTGCAACCTCGGGGCGGGGACGAAGGTCGCGAACCTGCGGCTGGACGAGCGGACCGTGCGGATCTCGGTGAAAGGGAAGGAGGTCGACACCGGGCTGCGGAAGCTCGGCGTCGTGATGGGCGACGACGTGAAGACGGGGATCAACGCGTCGATCGATGTGGGCACCGTGATCGGGGAGGGGTCGTTCATCGGGGTGGGCGCCGTCGTGCGAGGAACCATTGCGCCGCGGAGCCGAATCCACTAGGCGGTCCCATGCGCATCGCGCTCGTCGCCCCGTGGTTCCATCCCCATGTCGGCGGCGTGGAGTCCCACGTGCGCAGCTTGGCGGGGGAGCTTGCGAGGCGCGACCATCGGGTGACCGTCCTCACGAGCAACTACGCGCGGCTTCCGGAAAAGGAGACGATGGAGGGGTTTGCGGTGGAGCGCGCGCGATCCCTGGGCGTCTTGTTTCGCACACCGGTCACGCCGGCGATCCGGCGGGCGATTGTTCCCGGCCGCTTCGACGTGGTCCACGCGCATTCCCCCCCACCTCTGTCCGCATATTACGCCGCCACCGCGGCGGAGCGGGCGGGCACGCCGTTCATCGTCACGTACCACTGCGACCTGGAAATTCCCACGCCCTTCGGAAACGCGCTGACGAACCTGTACCAGCGGACGTTCGGCAGGGCGACGATGCGCCGCGCCTCCAAGCTCATCGTGAGCACGGAGACGTATGCCGCGACCTCCCGCGCGATCTGGCGGTACATTCCGGAGGTGATACCCAACCCCGTGGACGCGCAGCGGTTCCGGCCGGACGTGGATGGCGCTCGCGTGCGCGAGCGGCTTCGCATCCGTTCCGAGGACCGGGTCGTCCTCATGGTCGCGCGAATCGTTCCGCACAAGGGCATCGAGCATCTCGTGGAGGCCGCGAAGTTCGTCCCGGATGCGATGTTCGTGATCGTCGGAGACGGCCCCTTCCTTCCGGACGTTCGCCGGTTGGCGGCGGAGTTCGGCGTGGAGGACCGCGTTCTGGTCCAGGGGAAGGTACCGCATCGGGACCTTCCCGAATACTACGCTGCGTGCGACGTTTTCGTACTCCCGAGCGTCAGCCGCCTCGAAGCCTTCGGCATCGTGGCGCTTGAGGCGATGGCCACCGCCAAACCCGTCGTGGTGAGCGACATCCCCGGCGTGCGCGAGGTCGTGACGGACGGGGTCGAGGGCCTCCTCGCGGAGCCGGTGAACCCTGAGGACCTGGCGGCGAAAATCGGGCGGCTATTGGCGGACCCGGGACGTCGTCGGCAGATGGGCGCGCGCGGGCGCGAGAAGGTCGAGGCGAAGTTCCGGATCGACCGCGTCGCGGACGCCGTCCTCAACGTGTATTCCGAGGTCATCCCCGCCGTGCGACCGGCGCTACCGCCTATCGGTCGTAGACCTGGCGGCGGTGCCCGACCTTGAGGACGAGGATGCGGAGCACGTTCCCCTGGATGTCCAGGATGACTCGGTAGTCCCCCACTCGCAGCCGGTAGTATGGCGAGCCCGCGAGCCGCTGCACCCGCTGCCGGGGGTCCTCGGCGAGCTCCCCCACCCGCCGGAAGATGCGCCGGGCCACGACGCGGTCGAGCTTCCGCAACTGCCGCTCCGCCGGTTCCGTCCAGACGATCTCGAACCGCGTCAGAAGCCCAGCTCCTGGCGGAGCTCCTCGTGCTTCTTGTAACGACCAGCCTTGTACGCGCGAATGGCCTCCTCAATCTCCTGCTTCGTCTCCTCGGACAGTTCGCTCAGGTCCTCGAGGAGGCGTTCGAGGATGTCGCTGAACGTCTCGCGGGGATGGAGCTTCAGGGACTCCAGGCTCCGCTTGAGATCCTTCCGGATGGCGATCGTGGTCGTGGCCACAAGAACCCCATGAGTGGCGCGATTATATAGACCCTTGTAAGTGGATGTAATAGGTTACGGCAGCTTTGAGGCCGTCAAGCTGCTCCACAGGTCTGCACACGTCGACGTGGCGACTCCATCCAACCGTCCGGCGAAAGTCTCACGATCCAGCAGTGGATGGCCAAGATTGACGGTTGGGGGTCGAGGCGTTCCGCGCTAGGCGACGACTTCGAGCTTCCACGGCTTGCCGTAGTGGTCGTACGCCGACCACGAGTCCTCCGTGTACGGCCGGCCGGCGATGATGTGGATCCGCCCGAAGTGCGAGAACAGCGCGAGGTCCGCCTCCGAGGGCCGGTAATTCCCGCTCGGGTGCGAGTGTATCGTCCCCACGACAGAGAAGTCGATCGGCAGCATATGGAGCTGGAACACGGCGTGCACATCTCCGGAGATCGTCCCGGGGAGGAGCAGCAATTCCGTGATCACGCCTTCCTCCGCGCGAAGGATCGCGGCAAACTCCTTCGGGTACGTGTCCCTCGACGCCTCGAGGATCATCCGAAGCGTTTTCCGTCGGATCCCGAAGACCTTCTTCGCCAACGCGCTACCTCTGGCCCACGAGCTTCTGTTCGATCCGCTGGTAGAAGTCCTCCTTGAACTTCACGAGCTTCGCGCGTTCCTTGGACCCCGTGAACCGGACGTCCTCCGTCCCCGCGAGGGCGACCTCGTGCTGCCCGTCGAGGACGAGGAGGCACCCCTTCGGCTTCGCGACCTTCACGCGCACGTCCGCGTCCGTCGGCACGACGATCGGCCGCGCGGCGACCTTGAACGGAGCGATCGCGCTGATCACGAGGGCCTCCACGCGCGGGTCCACGATCGGCCCGCCCACGCTGAGGTTGTACGACGTCGACCCCGTGGGCGTCGCGACGATGATCCCGTCCGCCCGGACCTTCTGCGCGAGGGTCCCGTTGAGCCACACCTCGAAGTCGCGGATCTTCGCGATCTGCGCGGTGTGGAGGACGGCCTCGTTCGTACAATTGTACAGGCGTTTGCCGTCCACGCGGACGGAAACCTTCACGCGCTCCTCGACCGTGAACTGCTTCTTCGCGAGCCGGGTCAGCGCGTCCGGGAACCCGTCCGTCGTGATCTCCGTCAGGAATCCGAGGGAGCCGCTGTTGATCCCGAGCACCTTGACGGTGGTCCGCTGGAGCGCCCGGAGAACGGTGCCGTCCCCGCCGATCGCGAGCACGACGTCGACGTCCATCGCTCCCAGTTCCTTTCCCCGCTTCCCGAACGCGGCGGCGAGGTCCGTCTCGAGGACGACGGGGTGCGCGGTCCCGATCCGGCTCAGGATCTCCTTGGCCGCGGATCGGGCGTGGAGGATGTTGGGGTTGGCGGTGATGCCGAACTTCACGGGACCACCGCCAGCGCCTTCCGGTCGCCCACCGCCACGAGGTTCGTCCGCGCCTTGAGCGTGAAGGGGAGGTCGAGCTCCCTCCCGTCCTCCGGCGATTCGACGAATCCGCCCGCCTCGCGCACGAGGAGCACGCCGGCGGCGATGTCGATGACCCGCAACCGCGCTTCTTCGCGGGCGCTCATGTAGTACAGGTCCGTGGCGCCGCAGGCGACCGCGCACAGGTCCAGGGCCGCGGACCCGAGGCTGCGCACCCGGCGCGCCGCCCGGGCGACGTCGTACGATTCCGGCCGCGCCATGTGCCCGAGGTAGACCGAGAAAAACGAGTCCTTCTCCTCGAACGGACGCGTCCGCACCCGGCCCCCGTTCCGGAATGCGCCGCCGCCCATCTCCGCGTAGTACGTATCGCCGTGCGGGAGATGGCGGACGAGGGCGTGCGTGACGGTCGAAAGGCGGTCGTTCCCCACCGCCAGGCTCGTCGCGTAGAACGGGATGCCGCGGACCGCGTTGTACGTCCCGTCGACGGGGTCCACGACGAGCGTGCGCTCCCCGCCGCGGTCCACGAACCCGGCCTCCTCGCTCAGCACGTTCAAGTCCGACCCCGTTTCGTCGAGGTGACGGAGCACGGCGTCCTCCGCGACCTTGTCGATTGCCTGCGTCGGCGCGCCGGAGGCGCCGGTCCCCGCGACCGCTCCCGGATCGCCGCCAAAGGAGGCCACGGCCCGCGCGACCGCATCCCCCAGGGCGAAGAGGAGGTCCTTCACAATCGTTGCGATGGGGGAGACCCGTATTAGGTTTGTGTCATGGATCCGGTGGGGAGGTCGTGTCCTCGCGACACGCATCGTCCTTGGCGCATCCTTTATTAATGCCGGGCTCATGGGTCTCAATCGGGGTTCCAGAGGGGTCCGGTTGAGGCGCGTCCCTGTTTTCCTGACGCTGGCATTCGCGCTCCTCGTCCAGTCTTGGGCTGCGTCCGCCTCGGGGGAGACCCGGCCGCGGGCTTCGGACTCGGTCCCGCTGTCGCCGCCACTCCCGACGTACACGACCCGCGGAATTCCGAGTCCCGAGCCGTGGGACGCACCGTTCGGCGCGAATGTGCGCGTCAGCGAGGACGATACACTCGGAAGCCAGAACGAGATCACGATGGCGGTCGCCTCGGACGGGCGGATTCACATGGGGTGGAATGACGCGCGCCTTCCCGAACCCGACTACCGGTGCGGCTACTCGTACTCGACCGACGGCGGTCAGACATGGTCCGCGAACCGGCTCTTTCACATCTCGGGGTGGGATGCGAGTGGTGACCCTGTCGTGCTTGTGGATTCCAATGATGCGGTCTACTTCGTGTGCATGTCATTCGACCGCCCCCCCAAGCCGTGGGCGTCTCGCATCGCGGTCTACCGGAGTGTGGACGGTGGGGCGAACTGGTCCCCGGGCGTTAACGCGAGCGACACGACGACAGGCCTCAACGACAAACCCTGGGCCTTCGCGGTCGGGACCACCATCCACCTTTGTTATGCGAACTTTGGCGTTTCTCCGAACGAGTTGCGATACACGCGCTCAGCGGACGGCGGCCTTATCTGGGCACCCACTCGTATTCTAGACAGAGGAGGCAATGGATGCGTCTTCGCCTCGACCGCCGCCGGGATGCTGTACGTCGCGTGGGTTCGCAGTACGGGGGTCTACGTGCTCTCCTCGTCGGATGCAGGGACGACGTGGTCCGCGCCCCGCTTTGTGAGTTCGGCGCCGTTCACGGACGCCGGGGATCAGCGCGCGGGCCCTCTCCCCGCGATTGCCGCGGACTGGTCTGGTGGAAACGTTTACGTGGTGTGGAGCGCGAACGACGGCCGTGGTACGTGGGACGTGCGCTTCTCCCGTTCCACGGACGACGGCGTGACGTGGTCCATCCCCGTCTCCCCGAGCGATGACTCCAACGGACGGCAGTTCATGCCGGGGATCGGCGTCGATGCGAACGGGTTGGTCCACGTGTCCTGGTACGACACCCGGACGGGCCTGATGACGTACCGATACGCCTCCTCCTCAGATGGTGGTCAGACGTGGACCCCCAGCGTCCGCGTGACGAACATGGAATGGCCCACCCAGTTCTTCATTGGGGATTATACGACCCTCGCGGTCGACTCCCTCGGATACGTCTACTGCGGGTGGGCGGATGCGCGGAGCGGCGAGGTCGAAGCGTACTTCGCCACGACCGCTCCGGGGCCTCCTGTCCTCGCGCGGATCGACGTCACCCCGCCCGAGGCGTGGACGGACGCGGACACCCCGTTCCTCTTCTCCGCGAACGGGTACGACCAATACGGTCAGCCGTACCCGGCGATCCCGACCTGGGAGGCGGAGGGTGGGACGATATCCAGCGGCCTGTACACCCCGCAGCGCACGGGGGATTGGCGGGTGTGGGCGAACGCGACTTCGGTGTCCGGCTCCGCGGTCGTCCACGTCTCCCCGGGCGCGCTCGTCCGGATCCAGGTCGACCCCGCCGGAGCCACCGTCGCCGCGGACACGACCCTGCAGTACGCCGCCACGGGATACGACGCGAAGGACAACGTCGTCGCATTCTCGCCCCTCTGGGGCGTGACGGACGGTTCCATCTCCGCCGGCCTGTTCGCGCCGAGGCGGATGGGCCTGTGGACCGTGTATGCGAACGCGAGCGGAGTCGTCGGGTGGACCCTCGTGGTCGTCATCCCGGGCGCCTTGGCCTCCATCGTCGTCACCCCCCCGGTAGCGTCGATCACCGCGGACGAGACGCAGCAGTTCGCCGCGGCCGGCTTCGACGCTCGGGGCAACCCCGTGCCCATCGGTCCCGACTGGACCGCGAGCGGCGGGACGATCGACGGGACCGGACGCTACGCGGCGTGGTTCGTGGGGACGTGGTCCGTCACGGCCGCGGACGGGGTCGTCTTCGGAAGCGCGCAGGTCACCGTGTCGCCGGGCGCCCTGTTCCGGATCGAAGTCTCCCCGAGCGACACGACGATCACCGCCGACGACACGCAGCAGTACGCCGCGAGCGGCTACGACGCAAAGGGGAACGCCGTGCCGATCACGCCGAACTGGTCCGTCCTCGCCGGCTCGATCTCCGCCTCTGGACTGTATACGCCGGCCCCGACGGGCACGTTCGTCGTCACCGCGTCCGTCGGCCTCCTCTCCGGTTCTACGACGGTCACCGTCGTCCCCGGACGGCTGGCGCGCATCGACGTCGTCCCGCCGACGGCGACTATCTCCGCGGACGATGCGCTCCAGCTCACCGCTTCCGGGTTCGATGCGAAGGGCAACGCGGTTCCGACGGCGCCCGTGTGGACGGCGACGTGCGGGGCGGTCGATGCGTCCGGGTTGTTCACGCCCGCCGTGGTCGGTCTTTGCGTCGTGTACGCGAACGAGACGGGCGTCTCCGGCTCCGCGACGATCGCCGTCTTCCCCGGCCGTCTCGCGCGCATCCAGGTCTCCCCGCCGGTCGCGGCGATCACCGCCGATGACACCGTGCCCTTCACCGCCGCAGGCTACGACGCGAAGGGGAACGTCGTCTCGTTCGTGGCCACGTGGTCCGTCCCCGAAGGCGCGATCGATGCCTCGGGGGTGTACACGCCGCGCCGCGTCGGAGGCTGGGATGTCCGCGCGGAGTCCG
>DATEUK010000117.1:0-24278 GCA_035283165.1 Thermoplasmata archaeon | reverse complement strand
CGGCGGCGAACGCCGCCGCCACGAGCGGCTTCCAGTTCGCGGCCGCGGGCGGCGGTCCTCCGATCGTGACCGCGATCGCGCGGTCCGCCTCGCGGTTGTCCACGCGGTCCGTCGAGCGGTACGCGATCACATGGTCCCCTGCGGGGACGGTGAAGGGCCCCGCGTACGGGATCCACGCGCCGCCGTCGACCGCGTACTCCGTGCGGGCGACGCCGCTCCCGGCGTCCGTCGCCGCCAAGAGGAACGTCGTGCCCGCCACGTGCGTCACCGCCCCGGGCGCGATCGTCGTCGCCGGCGGCGTGCCGTCGAGGACGACCGCCAGGCTGCCGTTCGCGGCGTTCCCCAGGAGGTCCGCGGCGCGGAAATCGATCGTCACGGGTCCGTCCTCGCCGGAGAGCGTGAGGGGGGATGCGACGGGGGTCCAAGGGCCGCCGCCAACCCGGTGCTCGAGGGAGCCGAGGCCCACGGGGATCGTGCCCCCGTCCGTCGCGCTCAGGGCGATCGGAGAGGCGGGAGACACGTACAACGCCGAGCTCTGATATCTCGGGGCCCCGACGTCCCTCGTGATCGAGGGCGGCGTATCGTCCACGACGACGGCGAACGTGTGCGAGCCCTCCACGTTCCCCAGTCGGTCCGTCGAGCGGTAGTCCACGAGGTGCCTCCCCTCGGCGGCGAGGGTGAAGGCGTTCGCGTACCGCGTCCACGTGCCGCCGTCGACCGCGTACTCCGCAGAGGCGACGCCGACGGGCGTGGCGCCCCCGTCCGTCGCCGTGAGCGTGATCGCCGACGCGGAGGTGACGAACGCCTCGGAACCCGCGTACGTGGGCGGTCCAATCGTTGCGGTCGTCAGGGGCGGCGTGTTGTCCACGAGCAGGGTCGCGTTCGCGACTGCTTCTACGTTGCCGACGAGGTCCTCGCTCGACCACTCGACGAGGTGCGCGCCCTCCCCCGCCAGCGCGAACGGCCCCGTGGCGGTGTAGTTGACCCACGGCTCGCCGTCGATCCGGTACGTCGTATTCCGGATCCCCGTGCCGCTCGGGTCCTGGATCGTGAATGAGAGGGGCGTCGCGGACGTCACGTACGTGGCCGCGGCCGTCACGTTCGGTTGCCCGACGACGAGGTTCGTCACCGGGCCAGCGAGGACGTCGATCATCCACGTGTACCGGTCGTTCGTCTCGTTCCACTCGAGGAGGTCGTTCCCGTAGTCCACGTCGGCGGTCACGGCGTGCGTGCCGGGGGTGGCGGGGGACATCCACGTGGCGGTGAACCGCGCCGAGGTCTCCGAGGGCGCGAGGGGCGGGACCGGGGACGTGGCGAAGGGGATTGAGGGCGTCGACGCGTTGAAGAACGCGAGCGTGGCGGTCGCGCCCGCGGTCGCGTTCCCCTGGTTGAAGACCTCCACCGAAAGGGCGATGGGTAGGGAGAGGCCCGCGCGCGTCGTCGCCGCAGGCAGCGGGGAGACGGGGACGTAGTCGGGCCGCGTCTCCGGCGGGAGCACGGAGGCAGTCACGCACGCCGTGTTGTTCGTCTCGTTCGACTCCGGGACTACATTGTCCGGGTCGACGACGACGCACACGTCGTGGGACCCGGGCGGTGTGGCGGTCCAGACGATGGAGACGGTGGCGGTGCCGCCCGGCGCGAGCGGGGGCAGGGGCTGATCCGCCCCGACCTGCGGCGCGGGCGGCATCCCGTCGTAGAACCGGACGGCGGTCGCCGGGGAGCTCGCGTCCCCCACGTTGTGAACGATCGCATTCACGAGGACGGCGGTGCCGTTCGCGACGGGCGGGGCAGGCGCGAGCTGGACGTCCCCCGTGGTGACCGCGAGGTCCGGCGACGGTGCGGGCGTGACTTGAATCGCGCGACAGGCCACATTGTTCGTTTCGTCGCTTTCGGGGATCCTGTTGTCCGGGTCTGCGAAAACACAGATGCTGTGAGGTCCAAGCGGTGCGGCGGGCCACGCGACGGACACGAACCCTGTGCCGCCGCCACGCACGATGTAGGGTATTCTCTGGTCCGATCCGATTTGGCTGGAACTCGGAGGCGGGCCATCGTAGAATCGAACCACGACCTGCGAGGCGTTGGCATTGCCGATGTTGTGGATCGTCGCGTTGACGGTGACGGTCGTATTGGCCGGCACTGGCCCCGGCGGGTCGAACGACAAGTCTCCGGAAGTGACCGCGAGGTCCGGCCGTTCGAACGAGGCGACCGGGGCCAGTCTTGTCACGAACGCATCCCAGTCCCCATTGCCGACGACGTCGTAGGCGCCGGGGGTAACGGGGAAATCGAGCGATAAGGTATCACCAGCGATGTAGAGGCCCCCGACAGAATCATTTGCGATGGAGTTTCCGATGTCATAGCTGCTGCCGCCAAGAAAGGTGGAGTAGACGAGCGTCGCTCCTCTCGCATCCAGCTTGGTCACGACGGCGTCTGTGCCGCCGTTGAAGGTTGTGTCGACGGCTCCCGCCGTGACGGGGAAGTCCGCCGACCATGTGCTGCCAACGATGTAGGCGTCGCCGAACGAATCCACCACGACCGAGTCTCCGGCGTCGAAGTCGCCACCCCCGAGAAACGTGGAGTACATGAGGGTGCTCCCGAGGACATCCAGCTTGGTCACGAACGCGTCTCGGATGCCGGCACCGCCGTTGTGGGTCGGGTCGTACGCCCCCGGCGTGCTCGGGAAGTCAATCGACTCCGTCCACCCCGTCACGTAGGCGGAGCCGAGCGAGTCGACCGCGATTGAGTGACCGCTGTCGTCAGAACTGCCCCCCAGATACGTGGCATAGACGAGAGCGCTTCCGGCCGCGTCCAGCCTGGCTACGAACGCATCTTCACGCCCGCTGAGAACTCTCGCGAAGGCGCGCGCAGTCACGGGAAAATCCGTCGAACCGGTGTCGCCGACCACGAAGGCTTCGCCCGAAGGGTCCACCGCCATGGAGAAAACGACATCGTCACGCGCCCCACCGAGGAACGTGGAATAGACAAGAGCCCTCCCTGTAGTGTCCAGCTTCGTCACAAAGCCCTCGGTCACAAAGCCTGCATGGCGAATCGTACGGAAAGCGCCGGGGGTGGTGGGGAAGCCGTCAGAGAGGGTTACCCCCGCGACGTAGGCATCGCCCGCCAAATCCACGGCGATTGGATACCCTGCATCATCCATCGATCCTCCGAGGAACGTGGAGTAGACGAGTGCGTCCCCCGCGGGGCTCAGTTTCGTCACGAAAGCGTCTCGAACGCCGCCGTTGTAGGAGACGTCGAAAGCCCCGACCGTTACGGGGAAGTCCGTTGAGTTCGTGCCTCCGGTCACGAATGCATTGCCAGCCAGATCTATGGCGATCCCGCCAGCGGTCTCGCTTCGGTTACCGCCCAACAGCGTGGAATAGATGAGAGAGTCCCCGGCCGCATTCAACTTGGTCACGAAGACGTCACTGCCCTTGAGATTCGTCTCAAACGAGCCAGGGGTGGTTGGGAAATCAATCGACGAGGTGACCCCGGCCACGAATGCGTTACGGGCCGAGTCGACGGCGATGTACGCGTCTAGGTCCCTACCTCCTCCTCCGAGGAATGTGGAGTAGATGAGGGGGTCGATGATCAAGGGCTTCGACATATCCCAGCCTGCGCAGTCAAATCCGTAGGAGAACCGGGTGCGGACAACGAACCGACAGCTGACCTCGTGTCCACCTCCCTGATGCGAGTACGGGGCGGAATCTCGCACCGTCCCCAACCCGGTTCTGACCACCAGTTCTCCCCCCTCCCTCTGTAGCGACTCGATTCCCTCGTAGCTGATTCGGATGGTCCCCGGGTCGGCCACCGTGCGGACGATGAACTCGTACTTGACGCCGTTCTCCGTTGCCCGGTAGACGAGGTCGATCCCATCGTAGAGGTTCCGATAGACGACCTCTCCGTAGTTCGGAACGTCGGTCCTCCACGCGCTTGGATCACTTCCGATGAGGAAATTGCTCTTGAACGGGAGTAGATCTCTGGCAATCGGTGTGACCCTGTTGGCGCCGTCGAAACGAAGCAGGTAGGCCAAGGACCTGACGGGAACGCTACCGGGCAAAGCACGGTCGAAGGAGTCTCCCGGATCCCCCTTCGGATCGACCACGTTCTCCTTCACAACGAACATGACTCCGTCGCTCCTGAAAGCCACGGAGGGATTGCCCCTCGAATAGTAGAGGACTCCGTCAGCGACCTGTCCGTCGTTCTCGGTGAAGTAGCCACCAGGGGACTGACGGGATTGCGGCGCAAGCCGTGTAGTCGCGCTTTGGGCCATGGTAGGCCGAGGAACGTCCTGCGGTCGAACGAACGCAGAGATGCTGAGCAGGAGAATCGCGGATAGCGTCAGGAGAACGGCTTGGGTCCTCCCCCTCGTCGTCCGGTTGAGTTCGCAGCCCCATATCGCCGTGCGCACTCCCTCTCCATTAGCAGGCTACCGAGCACTCAAGATATAAGGATGCCTTTCACGAAGCCTCGGAGTCGTTCGCCGCGACCGCGGCGTCGCGGAGGCCCTGGATCCCGCCGACAATCTTGCCGACGTCCCAGCCCGCCTTCTCGAGCGCCGCTCGCTCCGTCTGGAGGAGCTCGATGAGGACTGCGAGGAACCCGAAGATGGATTTCTCGGAGAGTGTCACCCTTGTATCACCCCCTTGTACCGCCCGAACACTCGGGGCAATGGTGTGCATAGCGGGACGCTGGGGGCCGGGGAAACCCTTTTCGTATCGGCCGCCATCTGGGCGGCCGGGTGCGGGGATGTCGGGGGAACGACACCGAAACGGCGCGAGCCGCCTGCGCATCATGGACCTCGGGCGGCCGTCCTTTCTGAGGATCGCTGGACTCTTGGCGGTCCTTGCCCTCGTCGGGTCCCCAGTCCTTGTGGCGAGCCCCCCCGTTCGGGCGGACGATCGGACCGGCGAAACCCCTTCCGCGACCGGCCGGGTCTGCTCGAACTGGTACGGCCCGTCCGACCGAGACACGCTATCGTTCCTGCTTTTCGTCGCTCCTTCCTACCTGTTCGTGTTCAAGAGCTTGTCGTCGCCCAGCTCAGCCCTGCAGCTGTTCTACTGCTCGTCGAGCACGTTTGGTGGGACGTGGGATGGATCGGGGGGCGGTGGGGGTAGCTATCGGTATCTCAATCAAACGATCGCGATGCCGTCCCCAGGGGACTTCAAGCTCCACATCTACGAAGTTTGGGATCCGTTCGGCGACGAGCGGCTCAACGGCCCATGGGGGTCGCCCCCGATCGGGCCGTCTTGGCCACGCAACGCCACGAACCCCTCCGTCGTGTATTCCCCCCGCGTCCCGCAGTTCGGCGCGGTGGCGTTCAACACGGAGGAATCGGGCGGAAGCGTGATCGCCTTCACGAGGGCGTCCCGCGACGCGCTGGGCAACTTCCCCGACTGGACGACGCCGTTCGTCGTTGCGGGGTTGAGTGGGCCCACAGGGCCCGTGCCGAGCACGATGCCCTCCATCGCCCTCGATGCGTCGGACCGGGTCCACCTCGCCTACCTCCGATCGGACACGACGGGTCGCCGGGACGTCTATTACCTGCGGAACGACGCGCGCGGCGACGACGGCGCGTGGACGTGGGAGCCTGGCGTCCGGCTCTCTTCGGGGAGCGCGGACAACCATGACCTCGTGATTGCGGCGAGCCACAAGGGGGAGACGGTCGCCGTCATCTGGACCGCGACGCGGCCGGGCGGCGATGAGGACTTGATGTATTCCTATTCCCTCGACGGCGGGACCACGTGGCCCGTGGCCCGGACCCTCTCCGCGACGCCGTCCCGCGAGGGGTACCCCGCAATCGGGGTGGATCCGGTGACGAGCAACCTGCACGTCGCCTACTGGCGGGACGACTCGAACGCGACCCGCCACAACAACGTCCTGTACGCGGAGGCGAGCTGGGGCGATCCGGGGAACTGGACGACCGCCCGGTCCGTCGTGGACGCGTGGGCGTCCGTGAGCGACACGGATCGCCGCCCCGGCATCGCCTCGTACTGGCCGACGGGGTCGAACAATTCGGTCAGCATCGCGTGGACGGACACGCGCAACCCCGCGGGGTGGGAGGACATCTACATGACGAGCATGGACGTCACCCCCCTTCAGTGCGCGGTGATGGCCGCCCCGACGACGGGAGCCGTGCCGCTCTCCGTCGCCTTCAACTCGACGGTGGCCGGAGGCGCCCCGCCCTACGCGTACATGTGGCGGTTCGGCGACGGGGCCACCACCGCGGGACCCAATGTCACCGCGCACACGTACGGCATGCCGGGGACGTACAACGCGGTCCTTGAGGTGACGGACGCGGTCGGCAACGTGTGCTTCGACGCGGTCCCGATCCAAGTCCTCTCGCCACTCCCCGACCTCGCGGTCCGCTCGATCGACGTGGTCCCCTCGCCATCCCCGCACGTGGAGGGGACGCCTTCGTGGGTGAACGGGACCGTGCGCAACCTCGGGGGCGGATCGGCAACGGACGTCCCGGTCCGGCTCGCGCTCGGGGGTCGCGGCGGTCCCTCCCTCGGGGATCAACGCGTACCGTCCATCCCGAGCCTGACAAACCGCTCTGTCTCCTTCCCTTGGACTCCCTCCTCGGCGGGGGCGACGACGGTGTGTGTCGTCGCAGACCCGGACGACACGATTGTGGAAGTGGACGAAGGGAACAACGCAGGATGCATCGCCACGAACGTCCTCCCCCGGCCGGACCTCGCGTTCCTGCCCGGGGACGTGAGCGCGAACCCAGGAGGCGCACCGGTGGGCAGCGCAGTGAACCTCACCGCCACCCTGCGAAACCTGGGCGGCTCGGAAGCGAGGGCGGTCCCCGTGACGTTCTTCCTGGACGAGGACGGGAACCGCCTCCCGGGCATCAGCGAGGCCTTTGACACACAGAACGTCGCAACGCTGGCGGCAGGCGCCACGACTCCCCTCGCATCCGCGTGGACTGCGGACCGCGTGGGTCCCCTGACCCTGTGCGTCTACGCGGACGCGAACGGAACGATTCCGGAGGGAAACGAGACGAACAACGGGGCGTGCGCCGGCGTGACCGTCCTAGGGCCGCCGGACTACGCGCCATGGAATCCGCAGCCGTCCTCACCGTTCGTCTCCGGCCTCTCCCAGCC
Source organism: Thermoplasmata archaeon (assembly GCA_035283165.1). Classification (GTDB taxonomy): domain Archaea; phylum Thermoplasmatota; class Thermoplasmata; order RBG-16-68-12; family EA-27; genus EA-27. Next base: position 17,175 of record DATEUK010000117.1, on the reverse strand, counting down.
CTTGGAGTTCTCCGTCGAGGTTCGCAACGCGGGGGGAACGGCCGCGAACCGGACCGCGACCCTTGCGTTCTTCAATGAATCCACGCCCGGGACGCCGTTCGCGACGTTCTTCGTTCCCCCGCTCGACGCCGGGGATCGCTCGTCCCTGTTCGTCGGGACGTGGCGCTCCCCCGCCATCCCCGGAACGTACGCGATCGTCGCGGACGTGGACCACGAGGACGACCTCGCCGAGTGGGACGAGGGGAACAACGCCTACACATGGACGGTCGACGTCGTCGCCGGCCCCGTGACAGACCTCGTGGTGGGGACGCCGAGCACCACGAGCACAGCCGTGTACGTGACGTCCGCCACGGACTTCTCATTCTCTGTCCTCGACCAAAGCGGTACCGGCATCCGTCGGACGATGTACCGCGTGGATAACGGGTCGTGGGAGGACCATGCGGCGACGGGCCCGTTCCGGCTGACCGGCGAGGGCGAGCGCTTCCTCGAGTGGTCCAGCGAGGATTACGCCGGAAATGTCGAGGCGACCCAGTCTGCAACCGTGCGCGTCGACGACACGCCCCCGACGACCACCCTGGCGATCGGCGACCCGAAGTATCTGGTGGGCGGCACGTACGTGACCTCCGCCACGCCCCTCACGCTCACCGCGAGCGACGGCGGCGTGACCCCTGTGGGCGTCGCTCTCTCCGAATACCGCATCGACGGCGGCCCGTGGACCCCATACACATCGTCGTTCTCCCTTGCCGGGGACGGCCTTCACGGCGTCGCGTACCGCTCCCTCGACGCCCTGGGGAACCTGGAGTCGGACCAGAGCGCGACGGTCCTCGTCGACGACACGCCGCCGGCCACGACCCTCGCCGTGGGCGAGCCGAAGCACATGTCCGCGCAGACGTTCGTCACCTCGTCCACGCCCGTCTCCCTCTCGGCGGTGGATGGAGGCGTGAACCCCGTCGGAATCGCATTCATCGAGTGCCGGGTGGACACGGGATCGTGGATCCCACACGCGGCGCCTTTTGTCCTCGCGGGCGAGGGGACGCACCTCGTCGAATACCGCTCCGGGGACCTCCTCGGCAACGTGGAGACGACCCTCGCCGCGACGTTCGTCGTCGACGACACGTCCCCCTCGCTGGAACTGGATCTCGGGACGCCGCGATACGACGGCACGGAGACGTACGTGACCTCCGCCACGCCCCTGTCGATCGCCGCCACGGACGGCGGACCCGTCCCCGTGGGCGTCGCCTCCCTGGAGTACCGCCTCACGGGTTCCTGGACCCCGTACGCGGGCGCGTTCGTCCTCGATGGGCCCGACGGGGCGAGGGCGGTTCAGGCCCGGGCGACGGACCTACTCGGAAATGCCTTCGGCCGGGACCTCGAGCTCGTGCTCGACAACACGCCGCCCACGACGACGCCCTCCCGCGGGGACGGTGCCTATCCCGCGGGCACGACGTTCGGCTTCACCGCCACGGACGGGGGCAGCGGCGTCTCCCGCACGGAGGTCCTCGTGGACAGGGGTGCGTGGATGGCGTACGCCGCACCGCTCACCTTCGCCCCCGGTGTCCACACGATCGGATTCCGTTCCGTGGACAACCTGAACAACACGGAGGCGGAGCTTGCGCTGTCCGTGACGATCGAGGGCGCACCGCTGCCGGTCCCGGAACCGAACTGGAAACCCCCCGTCGCGGCGGCGTTCTCGGCGATCCTCGTGCTCGTTGGGATCCAGTCCGCACGGCGTGTCCCCGCGAATGTGGGGTCGCGGCCCCGCGTGCGGGCATTCGTCCTCGCGGCCCTACCGTTCATCGTCATCGAGGCGTCGACGGGCATCGTGTCCCTCCTCACGGGCTGGCTCTCCATCCCACCGATCCTGGGCCTGGGCACTGCCGTGGACGTGGCGATTCTTGTCGCGGGCGTCGCGATTCTCGCGCGCCGCGTGCGCAAGCGGACCCCTCCAACGTGACCAGGTTCGTGGACTGTCGGCGAGCCCACTGCAAGCGCGACGGACTTCTCTGAAATCGAAACGGATTCTGGCGGTGATGGGATTCGAAGCAGCCCAGGTTGGCGGCGTCCGATGGAACCGGTCGTTGGCGGCGTCGACCCACGGCATGCGGGCCTGCGCCGGCGGACCCCCGCCAAGGGTTAAGCCACGGCGGACCCATCGATCCTGGATGGCCGACGCGGAATCCGACGACGACCTCGCGGACATTCGCGCCGTGATCCAGGCGCTCCGGGACCACGCGGAGGAATTGCGTCGGCAGGGCGTCCCCGTCGACGACATGGTCCGGGACCTCGAGCGGAAGGTCGAGGCGTACCGCGCCGCCAAACGGAGGGCGAACGACCTCCAGGCGCAGGACGAGGAGTTCGAGCGCGAGCGGGTGGAACGCCGCCGCGAACTCGACGCGGCCATCGCCTCGCTGCCGCCAGACCTTGCGGACGGAATGTCGACGACCGAGTACTTGGCCGGCATCTCGAAGAGGGACGCCGAGCGACGGCGGCGGGGCAGGAAGGGCGTGGGCGAGTAGGGAGAACAGAGCCCGATGCCGGGTCAACTCCCGCTCGTTCCCGAGGAGGCTCCGATCTCCGAGCCTTCTGACCAGATTGATTCGCCCGGAGGCATTGTCCACAAATCGCACTCCGTTCAGTGCGCGAAGACCGCCATCCGCCTCCGGAGGAAGGGGCACCCTGATTGTCGCGAGGTTTCAACGCGGACCAGGGTCGCAGGCGAGTCGGCGGCAGATTCGTCCTCCTTGTCCCAAGGGGCTAAGTAGATGTTGGCGCCTCTGGAGACCGTGGTTTCCGTTGGCGCCGCAGCCAGCGCAGAGGAATGGCTGAGACGGGCTCGCCGCAACCTCCGAGCATCGACCGCCATGCTGGACAGCGGGCTCGGGGACATGGCCGCATTCCACGCACAGCAGACCGCCGAGTTTGCCCTCAAGGCCCTCCAAGTTCACTCGGTGGGGAAGTTCACGAGGACGCATGACCTTCCGAATCTGGCGCAGCGCGTGGGCGCGCCGCCACGAATCGTCAAGCTGTGCGCTGGATTGACGCCCGCCTATGTCGCGGCTCGCTACCCAGATGTCCAGGGACCGCGCATCACAAGATCGCGCGCGGAGGCGTACGTAGACGCCGGGAGGAGGATCCTGCGATGGGTTCGCCGCCAGATTCCCTGATTCGTGATCTCAGGCGATTCAGGAGGAAGGTCGCCCAGCGATTCGGCATCGAGACGATGATCCTGTTTGGGTCTCGCGCGAGAGGGCGAGCGCGTCCAGACAGCGATGTTGACCTTATCGTGGTCGGTCATCGGTTCCGCCGCAAGAACCCAATTGACAGGGCGGCTCCGTTGCACCTGGCCTGGGACCTTGGGATGCCAGTCGACTTCCTTTGCTACACTCCCGAGGAATTCGCCGAGCTCTCCAAGCGCCCGAGCATCGTCCGCGAGGCGCTTCGCGAGGGCATCCCCGTTCCAGCGTGAGGGAACGGCCATCGCCTGGCGCGTACGCGTTCCAGAACCAGGCACAGCCCGCGCGGAAGGAAGGGCGTCGGCGAGTAGGGAACGCTCGATTCCGATGACAAAAAGCAAAGTCGAACGCGGATCACTCCCCGTCGTCGTTCGCCGGCGGGTTTGAGCGATCCGCTCCCAAAGGGGCGGGAGCAGAAGGGGAAAGCGGGGCACCGAAGAGCCCCTTAGTGCGTATTGCGCCACCTCCAGAGGGGTCCTTCCGGCGTCGCCGCCGCAGGGAATCGGTCCCCGGGCAATCCCTCGCTGCACGGTTCACGGATCCGGCCTACAGCCTCATCTCTCGTGACACCACGTCCCTCAGCTCCCCCAGCCAGGTCCTCAGGGGAGGCAGCGGCTCCTTGGTCAGCCTCGTGAGCCCCCGCTCGAGATATGGCGCCAGCGTCCTCTCCAGCCCCTTCGGCGCCAAGTCGTTCATCGTCCTCACCTCGATCCCCTGAACGCGCACTTCTTGGGGAACAGCCCGCGGACCGCGCTCCAATCGATCTTGCGAACCCGCGCCAGCTTCCACACGTCGTAGTAGTCCCTCACCCGCCTCCGCTCGGCCATCGCCCTGAGCTTCTCCGCGACGATGTTCTCGATGGCATAGACGCTCACCCTCAGGGCCGGATAGTCCCTGTAGGTGCCGGGCAACGAGCGGATCGAGGCCGGGCCGACGGGACTCTCCCTCGACGCCTCCAGCTTGACTGTCCCGGATCCGATCGCCCCCTGGAAGCGGACCTTGACCTGGAGGTACTCGTTGCCCGCCACGTGCGGGTCGTCCCGGACCGTCACGGAGAGACCGCCGGACGCCTCTCCCACCAACGACGGTAGTTCCGAGACGAGGACCGAGACGATCGCGTCGAGGTCGGGCGCTCGACGCAGCGTGAAGTCCAGGTCCTCCGAGAGCCGCCACGAGCCGGGGAAGTAGATCTTGGAGAGAGCGGAACCCCCCTTGAAGACGAGCCGCGAGCCCGCACTCGATCGCACGACGCCCGCGAGGACCCACCCCAGCGCGTAGTCCTTTTCGATGAGGTCGACCGGGAATCCGAGCTCGCGGGCGGTCGCCCTCAGCTCGGCTGCCCGGAGCAAGCCCTCACACCTCCCGTCCTACGCCTGCATTGACCCGGAGCTTCCAGCGATCGTTCGTCGGCCCCATGGCGGGGAGTTTCGGGTCCAGCTTGGAGTAGCCCTCCCCGAGCCGGTGACGCCCGATCCGCCGGGCTTCGTCGCCCCGGCCCTGAGCCTCCAGCAGATATCCCAGGCGCTTCAGGATCGTCGTGTTCCGCATCCTCTGGGCGTAGCGCATGATCCGGTCGAAGTCGATGCGGCCGATTTCCTCCCTCAGGACCTCCGCCAGGGGAAGGATCCCGCCGGCATGCTCCGGATGGTCCAGGCAATCGACGAGCGTCTTCTCGGGGTCGGAGATGGCCACGCCCTCGCCCTCGATCATGACCTTCGCGGTCCCGAACATCTTCCACGGCCGCAAGGTGACGAAGACGAAGGGGATGTCGAAGATCGTCCTGCTGGCAACGGGGGCCCTCGTCGCGACGTAGACGGCGGGAGGCGTCGCCTCCGACATCCCGTGATGGTTGAGCGCGCTCCAGTATCCGACGTAGCTCGGGCTGACAATGTGCGACGCGAGCACGAAACCGTGGACGGTGTGCTTCCTCGCGCCTTCCGCGCCAGCCTCCAACGGTGCGATCACGTACAGGCCCCGCTTGATCCAGGCGATCCAGCCCTTCCGCCGGAGCCCACGGAGGAACCTCTTGGCGTCTATCCCATACGTCTCCAGGTCTGCCGGGGCGAAGATGGCCTTCCCCCGGAATGACAGGTCGGAGAGAATTCTGCTCTCCCTCGCGGAGAGGCTCTTCCTATGTTCACTTTTGGAAAGGGTCATCATGGTTGTACCTTGTGATAAACCGATATAGCAGCTTAAAGCCATCGCCGCCCAGATCCTCCCGAGAATGCCGACGAGGCGTTGAACGCACACCTTCGATGCGTCCGAACCGCCTTTGGCACCCTCCGATCATTCCGATGGCGAGTCGCGGACGGGCCGTCACTCTTATTGATTAATCAGAGCACATGAAGAGAATCCGTCCTAGGGTTCCCATGGAGGATTCATCCAGCGTGTACGGGTCGCGAACACACAACCTCGGTGGACAACTCCGCGTGAGGACTGGTCCGTCACTTGTCGTCCCCTGCGTCCCGCCTACCGGTGACCGGGGACAGAACGAACGTCCCTTCGGCAGGCGCGTGGTCCATACGAAACGAGATGTCGTACCGGTAAAAGAAGACCTCACGGCCCAAAAGCGCGATTGGCGGCAGACCGCGCTCCGCCGGGACTTGAACGGGGAGGTCGAGCGGCGGTAGAAGCTCCTTGCCGTGGAAGATCTCTGCTTGGACTTGGGTGCGAAAGGCCTCCAAGCCACCAGCGGTGCCCCTCGTGCGCTCCGCGTTCTCCATCGGCAGCCCGAGATGCTCGGCGAGCTCACGCTGGATCATGGAAACGTCCGAGCCAGAATCGACAAGCATCTTGATGGTAACGGCATCCAACGGGCCTGAAAGCTTTACGTCAAGCAACGGGCGCTGGGTACTGAACTGATCGATGCGGAGTTCCGTGAACCTGAAGACGAGATGCTCTGCCACGGACCATCCCCCCTAGGCGGCGAGGCTTTCGTCAACAGGGAGCCGCATTACGAACGGCACGCTGTCATGGGGGAGGTGCGCCTCCTTCCGTTCTCCTGCAAGAGTGTCGATCTTGCCGACAATCTTCATCTTGCAGGCGAAAATCCACGTGCCCCTCATCACTGAGGGTTTCTGGCTGTACAGCCACTCCAGTACGTTTCCGTCTCTCATCTGTGCCCCACGCTTTGTCATACGCTGGTCATCTTAAAGGCTATCGTCATTGACCAAGATGAGTTACGCGGGAGGGGCGAGACCGCCGTCATCAAGATCTGCTGCTTCGCTCACTGACCGAACGGTCAACAACCCGATCCATCACCGCCTAATACGTCCCTGCTGGACAGACGCCGGCCGCGAACTTCTTGATTCTCTTCAGGTCGTATTCGATCTTCAGGCCATACCACTTGCACTCGACAAGCCTCCTAGAGATCCAGTGTTGAAGGCAGACCTCATCGTTTTGGGGAGGTTCCGGGGGCAACGGGTCCGGGAGGGGGCAGTGCGAGGCGGGCGGAAAGGAGGGACCGCCGGGTTTCGGGGTCGGGTTAGGGGTGGACGGGGAGATGCTGTAGAGCCAATGGCAGCGTCGCTCCGGTTCGGGTTGGCTCAGCGTGAGAATGTACACTGTGACATACGGATCGCACTTGTCCGCCGGAGGCTGGATGCCATACTTGCGCCAATGCGCCGCAACAACCTTCGCGAACGTCTTAGGGTCGTCGTTCCCGAAGGCCTTCGTCAAGCGGTCGTGCACATCGGGGTTCTCGTTCAAGGCGTGGATTGCGCGGCCAAGCCACTCTAGCCTCTGGCGATTAATCGTTGGTTCCCGCCTTCCCATACCGTTCTTCCCCCGGAGTCGTGGGACTGCTTTCCGGCTTAAGGTTGTGACTAGAACATGTTCCCAATGGCGGTTCCTCAGAGAACCGCATCCGGAGCGCCCTCACAGACGCTCCGGTTCGGCGACTGTCCGTTCGTCCCGCACGTTTCCCGTATTCAAGGTTGACTTGGGCTCAAGCAGCACGACATGGGCCTCCTCGCGCGCCTCGGGCCGGTGTTCGACCCCCCGGGGAATGACGACAAACTCGCCCTCGTTCAGCCGGATCTCCCGGTCCCGCAGGCGAATCGTCAGATTCCCCTTGACGACCAGGAATAGCTCATCCTCGGCCTCGTGGTGGTGCCAGACGAACTCCCCCCGGACCTTCACGATCTTCACGAAGGAATCGTTGACCTCGCCCACGATCTTGGGGCTCCAGTAGTCCCGAAATCGGCCGAACCGGTCCGCAAGATTCACCGCCTCGATCACGTTCCACGCTCCGCTCGTTGTCGAAGCGAGGGCAGCCCCGACCTTATATCTTGTCGCAGGGGGGTCGGCCACACCGCGACAGTCTTGCGTCTACCTCTGGAAGTCGAGATCGATGTTTAAGAGCATTAATCGGATGGCGGGACGTGGTTCGACCCGCAAACCCGGCCGAGCACGTGAAACACGGACGAACATCGCGGAACCGGAACGTTCCGATGTTCGTGATCTTCCTGACCCGCAGCCGCGGACTGATGTCCCGACGCCTCGGGAGTTCGGATCCTCCGCTCTTGAACGTGCGCCGGGGTCCCTTGCGCGGACGCCCCGTCGCTCTCCTGAACCCGGGTATCGGGGCGCCGTCCTCGGTGCTCGCGTTCGAGCATGCGATCCGCGCCGGTCACCGGGACTTCTGGTTCCTTGGCGCCTGCGGGGGAATCCAGGAGGACCTGAGAATCGGCGACGTCGTGCTCGTGGACGCGGCCGTGTCCGAGGAGGGGACCTCCCGGCTCTACACGCGCCGAGGGCCGGAGCACGCGGCAGACCCGGCCCTGACTCGAGTGCTGGCGGCCGCGGCAGCGCGGACCGGGACCGCCGTTCGTCGCGGCCGAGTGTGGACGACGGACGCCCCCTATCGCGAATCTGCCGCAAAAGTTCGCCGCTATCGCGCCGGCGGAATCCTCGGCGTGGACATGGAGATTTCAGCCCTCTTCGCCGTCGCGCGTGTCCGCTCGGTCCGGGTCGCCGGCCTCCTCGTCGTTTCGGACACGATGGGCGACGTTCGGACAGTGGGATGGCACTGGAAGGCGTTCCGCCGGGGGGAAGACTCCGCGCGCGCACTACTTCTCGAGGCGGCGCTCGGGCGACGGGAGGCCGCGCATTCCTGGGGCGCGGTTGGCGGGCGCGGGGACGGTCGGTAGACCGCCTGTCGTTTCCCCCGACCTCCAAGATGAAGGCGAGTTTTCATGCGGCCACGACGCTACGAGAACTTCGCGTTTTTCCGCGGCGTCGCAGCCTGCGGATGAGGGGCTAGTTCATCGACGCCGAAGATCCTCGCTTACCGGACCCCTGACCCCCCCGCGTGTTGCGCGGCATTCCTCCACACACCACGGGCTCCGTAGACCTCACGACTTGGGTGGTGTGGGGAATGGACGTGTGCACTCCCTCCTACGACTTCCGGGCCGTTTACTTGGACGGATTGAGGCCTCTTGGCGGTGTCGTCCGACCGGTCCGCGAGCCCGATTTCGCGTGACCACCGCCAGACGTCCCGCGCTGCGAGCCATTCCTCGTGCCTCCGCGGAAATCACTAGAGCGCCCCGTTCCGAGGCGACGCTCAGCAACTGCAAACGTCGACGAGGCCCTCCGAGCCGCCCCATGTGCCGATCGGCGCAGACGAGGGAAGCGATTCTCCCTTACAGGGTCGAGACCCTGCGGACGTATTCCTCGACCTCGTCCAGGTACCGCCTCGCCGTCTCCGGTGTCACCGAAGCGCCCGTGTAGAAGACGTCCCCGTGCAGCCGCTCGGCGAAGTACGTGAAATCGCGCGCGAGATCGCTTCGGCCGATCCCCTCGAGGAACTCCCGTCGGTCCCGATGGGAGTCCCGGCCCGGGAGCGGTGTCCGTCCTCGAACGCGCATGACGTGGTCCGTCGCCTGGACGACCGCGTTCCACGCCTTCTCCGCGCCGTCGCGGACCTTGACGTATTCGTTCGCCCGGAATCCGTGTTCGATCTCCTCCCGGGCGGTCTGTAGGAATGTGCGCGCGACGTCGAGCAGCGGTTGCACCGGGGGCACCATGTGAGCGGATGGGCTTGAGGCTTATGCTCCCTCGCTGTGCATGTACGACCTTCGACTATGTCGCGGGGCACGCTGGGGCCGCCCCTCGCCGCACCATCGCGAGTGTCGCGGCGGAGGCCCGCAACGACCTGAGCGAAGGCGGCGCAGCCGGAGAGGTGTGGGCGAGTAGGGAATGCTCGATTCTGATGACAGAGGCGCGAATTCGAACCACTGCTCTCTCCGTCGATTGCCGGCAGATTCGCGCGATCCGCCGCCAAAGGGGATAGGAGCGAAGGGCAGCGTGCCCACCGCCGAGGAGAGTTCGAAAAGCGAAGCTCGTCCCACTGAGGCGACGCCTGCGTGGTTGAGGTCCATCGTGGTCGTCGACGGGCCGTCACCGCGGCGGTCCCTTTCCCGGGTCCTCTCCGAACTCCTCGCGGAGGCGTTCGTACAGGTCCGACGCCATCCGGAACCGGACGCGGGCGAGTCGTGCCAGCATGGATCGGGCCTGAGCGCGGGGGATCACCCCCGTCCGGGCCGCTTCGAGCAGGACGCCGAGAAGACCCGTGTAGGAACGGCCCTCCGCCTCCGCGAGCCTGCGGGCGGCCTGGTCGTCGAGGATTAGCGTGTCTCCCCGTGGGGTAAGAAACATGGAGGCCTCTCCGTGGCCCAGCCCGAGGCGACGGAACCTCCGGACATCGCCCCGGACGGGGACGACCTGGAGCCAGGTCCCGACTGCGCGGCGAAGCGCCTCGGAGGCCCGGTCGGTCAGGACCTCCTCCGCGACCTGTCGTGTGATGGACACCTTGCCCAGCGCGCGACGGTGGAACTCGACTTCGCCGATCGCGTCCAGCGCGATCAGGACGGACGCGTCCGCCCAGACGGACACCGGTCACCGCCGTTTCAGGATCTTCCGCGCGACGGCGGCGTCACGCTCGAGCTCGTGGGCCGGATAACGGAAGTACGGGATGCCCCGCTCCGCCGCCACCTGGCTCATCTCGAAGATGCCGACGCCGGCGTACTCGGCGGCCCGTGCGAGCGTGAACTCGTGGTTAAGGTGCTTCATCAACGCCCTTTCGAGCCGGAGGCGCTTCATCCCCGTCCGAAGGGCCTGGCGGGCGACCTCGGAACGCACGAGGTTCGTCTCCTCGGCGAGCTCGTCCATCTGCAAGAGGTCCTCCTCCTCGAGTCGAACCTGCAGATTCCTGGAAGCCACATACAGTGTAATGACATGTCATGAGATAAGTCTTTCCCCGCGATTCGCCATCCGTGGACCTCTTCGGGGAGCTCACAGCAGGGATCGCCCGACTGGGGGCTCGGCGGCAATTCTGGGAAAGGGAGCTGGTGCGCAAGCCATTCCGCACGTTATACCAAAAGCACCAAATAGTACGAAATATCTTACTCCTGGCATGAACGTTCGGACCGTCCGCGTCTCGGAGAAGGGACAGATCGCAATCCCGGCGAAGATTCGGAGGAGCCTCGGGTTGCGGAAGGGCTCCACGCTCCTCCTGATGGAGGACAAGGGGCGCCTGCTTGTGACGAAGGCCGAGCGGGTGGGGGATATCCTCGTCGATGACTTCTCCGACCTTACGAAGCACGCCGAGGCGACCTTCCGGGAACTTTGGCAGAACCGGCCGGACGAGGTGTGGGATGACGTATGAGCCGGGAGACATCGTCCTCGTCCCCTTTCCCTTCACCAATCTGACCACCGCCAAACGGCGACCCGTCCTCGTCCTCTCCAGCCGGGATTTCAACGCCCAGTCGAACGATTTCATCGTCTGCGGGATCACGTCGAACCTTGCGAACGCTTCCCACTCCGTCCTTATTGACAACCAGGACATGGCCAAGGGCAGGCTGCCTGCTCCCAGCCGAATCAAGGTCGGGAAGATCGCAACCCTCCTCCAGTCCCTGTCCGTTCGAACCCTCGGGCGCGTCAAGCCCGAGGTCGTGGCCCGGGCTCGCAAGGAGCTCTTCACGATTCTCTAGGATCCGGCTATCCCGTACGGGGGGCGGCAGTACACGGTCGAAGACCCCGGCGGCCACGTCTGGACGTTCTCCGAATCGATCGCTGACGTCGCTCCCGAGGACTGGGGTGGCGCCTCGGGCACGTTCCGTAGGGCCGCGCGGGCCCGATCACGCCGGCAGGCCCTTGATCTCGACCCCGATCCGTCGCGCCCAGTTCCGGATCTGCTCGAAGTTCCGGAAGTCGGTCTCGTTCCCCTGCTTCACGTTGCCCCTCGCCATCGCGGCCATCATGCCGTTCCCGTCCTCCGCGAGCCGACCGCCGAAGGTGACGTGGCCACGCGCGCGCAGGAGGGCGGCCAGTCTGGCGGCGCCTCTCACGGCCGGGATGTCCTTTCGCTCCGCGGACCGATCTAGGGGGCCGCTCCCGAAGAGCCAGACGGCTCTTCCTCGGAGATCCTCCGCGTGCCGGCGCCCGAACCGCAGGGCCTCCTTGCGCCAGTGCAGCCAGTAGATCGCGCTCCCGAGGATCACGGCCCCGTACGGCCGGACGTCGGGAACCTCTCTGACCGGACGAACGTCCACGTCGAGTTCCATCGTCCGCAGCTCGTCCCCGAGCGCCCCTGCGATCCCCGCCGTGGAGCCGTTCCTCGTCGCATACGCCACGAGCACCTTCCGTCGATTCATTCCGCCGCCTCCGGTCCATGGTTTCGCCGTGACGGGAATGAAGGCTCCGCATGGAGACGTCCGTACAGTATGTTCCTCGGGGTTCGGGTCCTACGATGGGCCGGCCTGTCTCGCGAATGAGACCGCCGCCGTCGCCTCTTTGATCCACGGATCCCCGTGGCCCGGAAGGACGATGTCCGCGGGAACGTTTCTCCAGCTCCGCGAGGGAGGCGGGGGCGGTCGCGGTGTCCCGGTTCAGGGAACGCGGGCGTCCACCACGCAGAAGAGGTTGCCCTCGGGGTCCGCGAGGACGACGAAGTCCTCCCCGGGCTCCCGGGGGCGGTAGCGGGTGGCGCCCAAGAGCAACAAGCGTTCGACCTCCCCTTCCTGATCGTCCGTGTAAAGGTCGAGATGCAATCGGCCCCGTTCGGGCGGCATCCCGTCGATTGAGACGTTGGGCCCCTTTCCTGCCGGGTCCTTCAAGATGACGAACGGGTCTCCGGGAGCGGGCGGCCTCCCCGGCACGTAGCGGAGCGCCTCTTGCCAGAACGCCATCATCCGAGAGAAGTCGTCGACGTCGATCACGACGGACCCGATCCGAACGGTGCCTTTCTCCATGCGGCCGATGACACCGGAGGGAGCGATAAGGGTTACGTTCGCGCGACGCATGGGGGGTCATCGACGGACCATGCCGAACTGCCGGTTCTTCCGCGTCATCGCGAGAAAGTAATCGAGCCGCGTGCGGAACACGTCGGGGCGGGCGCGCGCGCCGTCGATCCAGCCGATGCGGATTGCTCGGTACGCGAGGGGCATTCGGCGGTAGTTCCTCCAGGTCTCCCGGTCCGCCGCCAACCCGGCCCGTACGTCGCGCGCAAGGCGCACGCGGGGCGCGGGCGGTGCGCCGCCGATCGCATCGAGGCCCGCCTTCGTCATCCGGCCCTCCTGCATGAGGCGACGGATGCGCGCGAGGTTGAGCGGGGAGACCGGGGCGCTGGGGCGGCGCGGCGTGAACCGCTGTGCCCGCCGCTCGCCGTCGACGGGCTTCACGAGGCTGTCGATCCAGCCGAAGCACAGCGCCTCGTCGACGGCGTCGTTGTCGGCGATGCCGCGCGTGCCGGATTCCCTTGCGATGGTTGACGAGCCAGATCCCCTTCTCGCGGCGGTGGTTCCTCCGCAGCCACGCCCGCCACGCCTTGGCGGTGGAGACCTCGAGGGTCTTGCCGACGTCCATGGGCTCCGTGGGAGGGACGCACCGGTTCGCTTGAGCCTGACGGAGGTCGGACCGCGCGGTCCCTACTTCGGACCAAAGAATCCGATGGGCACGCCGCCGGGCGCCTCGACGATCGCGATCCAGCGGTTCCCGCCGGGCATCTCGTCCGGGGGCAGCATCCCCTTCGCCCCGGCGGTGACCGCGCGCGCGTACGCGGCCTTGACGTCGGGCACCTCGCAGTAGGGGACGGTCCCCGGCATCTCCGGCGGGTTGTTCGACCGGATCCCGCCGCCAGTGTTGTTGCCGAAGCTCCACAGGTGGTAGGGCCCCGCCGCGGTGGGCATCGAGTCCCCGAACTTCCATCCGAGGACCGTCTGGCACCACGCCTTCGTGGCGTTCGGATCGCGGCTCGCGAACTCCGTGTGCGAGATGAACCCCGTGCGGACCTCCCGGGTCGCCGTCGACGCTCTCGGTTTCGCCGTCCTCCCCTTCGCTCTCTTCGCTGCCATAATCTCCTGCTCCGTCGAACCGCAACGCACCGGTCTCGGTTAAGGCTGCGCATGGTCCTTCATGCGGCCGAACTCGGCGGTGCGACCTGGGAAGCCCCCCGACGCGGTCACGCGCGAATCGTCTTCCGCATGAGGACCCCGCTCGTCCCGAGCGGGGCGACCGTGCGGAACCCCTCGCGGCGGAACATGCCGGGCGTCCCGAACCACCGCCACTCCGCCACGGCCGCCATCTTGTCCACGACCGGATACGCTTCGACGACGCCGCCTCCCTGCCTCCGGATCGACGCGAGGGCCGCCTTCAGCGCGAACGCGGCCGCTCCCTTCCCCCGGTAGGCTCGGTCCACGAAGAAGCACGTGATCCGCCAAAGATTCGAATCGCCCGCCGGAGCACGCACCGTGCGATACGTCCGCCGCGCATCGATCCGCGGAAGCTCCTCGCGACGACCGTACTGGCACCATCCGATGGGCGTGTTCCCCTCGTACACGAGGATCGCGTGGGAGAGCCCGTCGCGGACGAGCTTCCGCTTGTCCCGCCGATTGATCGCTCGTTGCTCCGCGGACGTTCTCCCCTTGGGAAGCGGGGTTTCCCGCTGGTAGTACATGCACCAGCACGACCCCTGCTTGGCGGCGAGCAGCTCGAAGTCGCGGAGCGTCTCCCGTTCTAATTCTCGTGCGGTGTACGCCATCGGTCTTCCGCCAGCGCTCGTCGGGGTGAAGAATCTGCCGTCATGACTGACGCGATAGATCGCGCATTGGACCGGCGCCGCCCGGAACGACCGCCCCCTCGGTGTTCGAGGAAACCACTAAGTACCGGACACAGCCGTATCCCCTTCGAAAGGAGGAGGGCGGACGACCTTCGGTGCCGGCAGTCGTGCAAGCACAGTCCTCGACTCGGAGACGGGGGGGCGATCCGGTCGACCTCGCGAGGCACGGGGTGACCGCCGCCCGCGCGGACGGGGGTGCGTGAAGCGCGAGAGGGGCATCCTTCGATTCGCGGTGGTCGCCGTCCTCCTGGGGCTGGCGACCGCGGCGGAGACGTTCGCGGCGGGAATCCCCCCGCCTATCGGTCCGACGGTTCTTGAGGAATCCATGGGTCTGGAAGTTGCCGGGACCGACGGCACCACGCCGTCCCACACCGAACCGGGGACGGCTCCGTCGGCCACGGGCGGCCCTCCGGAGGAGGTGCTCGTTCCCCTCGCCCCCTACGCGGTCCACGTCGGGAGGTTCGACTACATCGCCGCCGGGGCTGCGATGCGGAACCAGGGCTATGGCTACATCGACGTCCCGTGGGCCGGGACGCTCGTCGCCGCCTACCTCGTCTGGGCGATCATGGACATCGTCCCCTCCACGACGGGTACGATCAACGGCGTGACGATCAACGGCACGGTCGTCGCGACGAACCCCGTGAACCCCTGCTGGGATAGCCTGATCCACACGCTGGTGGCGGACGTGACGCCCTGGGTCGTCCCGGGGGTCAACACACTTTCCGACTTCCCCTCGGGGCTCACGACAGGCGTGGACCCGTTCACCTGGCGTCCCCTCCCGCTGCTCGAGGGCGCATCCCTCGTCGTGATCACCGACACCGGGGGGCCGATCCGGGAGATCGGGCTGCACCTCGGCGCGGACACCCTGCGCGACTCGCCGCCGCCCACGTCGTGGTTCATGCACGGCGCCGCCACCGCCATCGGGGCGAAGACCACGTTCATCGTCGCGGACGGCCAGCTCGGCGGCAACTACGCGGAGTGGAACTCCGTCGTCATCGACTCCGAAGCGTTCCCGGGCATGGACCCCCGGGTCTCGCCGCAGCCGTGGACGTATGGCAACCTGTGGGACACGCGCACGTATCCGGTCGCGGTCGCGGTCGGCTCCATCGCCGACTCCGCGGTGATCGGCTCCACGCAGAGCGACTGCCTCACGTGGATCGGACAGGTCGTTCGCGTCGACGTCGACGTGCCGTCGTCCCCGCCGACCGCGGTCGCGCAGGCCTCTCCAATCGTCGCGTACATGGGGGACCCGATCACGTTCGACGGGACGGCCTCGACGGACGACGAGGGGATCGTCATGTACATGTGGGACTTCGGGGACGCGGGCACCTCCCCCGATGCGGTCACTTCGCACGCGTATGCGGCCCGGGGCTCCTTCACCGCCACGCTGACGGTCTGGGACGCGGACTTCCTGAGCGACACGGACACCGTCGTCGTCGAGATCGTGAACCGACCCCCCGTCGCGAACGCGGGCCCGGACGCCGCGGTCCTGAAGCGGTCCGTCGTCGGCCTCGACGGCTCCTCCTCCGCGGACCCGGACGGGGACCCTCTGACGATCATCTGGTCGCAGGCCGAAGGGCCCGCGGTCGCGCTCTCCGGCGCGGACACCGCCACGCCGACGTTCACGCCCCCCACGACGGGCACGTACACGTTCACGCTCGTCGTCGTGGACCCCTTCGGTAAGATCGGGACGGACACCGTCGCGATCACCGCCACGAACCGCCCGCCCCTCGCGGACGCGGGGCCCGACGCGACCGTGGGCAAGCACACCGCGATCACGCTCGATGGCTCCACCTCCGCGGACCCGGACGGGGACCCCCTGACGTTCGCGTGGACGCAGACCGCGGGACCGTCCGTGATCCTCGCGGACGCGGGGACCGTCTCGCCGACCGCCACCCTCGCCGCCATCGGGACGTACACGTTTCACTTGGCGGTGGACGACGGCGACGGGGGGACGGCCGAGGACACCGTCGCGATCACGGTGACGGGCCTCCCGCCCGTCGCGCGCATCGTCGCGACCCCGATCGCGGCGGTCGTAGGCACCCCCATCGAGTTCGACGGGAGCGGCTCCGAGGACCCCGACGGGACGATCGTCACGTATGCGTTCGACTTCGCGGACGGAACGCAAGAGGGGGATTCCGGAGCCGTCCGGAGCCATGCCTTCCCCTCGCCCGGCACGTACAGGGTCACCCTCACCGTGACGGACGACGACGGGATGGGGAACTCGACGGAGGTCGTCGTCGAGGTCGAGATCGCCGCGGTGCAGGCCGCGGCGCCCGGGAACTGGAAGCCGGTCGTGGCGGCCGTCTTCGCGGCGATCCTCCTCCTCGCGGGATCATGGTCTGCGCGTCGAGCGCCATGGCGGGGCGGGAATCGCCGGGGAGGCACCGCGATCGCGTTCGCCCTGACGAGCCTCCCGTTCGTCCTCGCGGAGGCGGCGACAGGCGTCGTGTCCCACTACACCGGCGCGCTCTCGATCCCGCCCGTGTTCGGGGTCGGGTTGCTCGTCGACGGGGCGATCCTGGCGGCAGGTCTCGCGGTCGCGGGGATGCGCGCCCGTACCCGAAAGTCCGCAGTGATGCCGGCGCCCGAAGGTGCGTGACCGTCGGAGGCGAGGCCAGGGATCGGGCGCGAGCGTGGAGGAACCGCGCGATCCTCGGGCCGCGGGAGCCCGCTGATCCCGGGGGTCAACGGAACCGCGTGGTAGACCCTACACGGCGGCCCCGCACATGAAGCACTCGCTGTCCGTCGCCTTCAGGATCGTCCCGCAGTTCTTACACTCCTTCGTCGCGGGCTTCCCGGCTGAGGTCCCCGCCGCCGGCGGGG
>DATEUK010000116.1:0-5495 GCA_035283165.1 Thermoplasmata archaeon | reverse complement strand
AGCGATACGTAGAGAGCGCTTGCGCGGTCCTCCGGGAACGCAGTCGACGCGACATGCAGGAGGACATCGGCTCGAACGTCTCCGTCCACGGCAGAGATGAGTCCCCGGTCGAGGAACACGGCGTAGACCAAGTGCAACAGGTGGAGCGGCGTGAATGCGTCCACGCGGATGAGGTGGCGCGCGAACGCGAGGAGGTTCCTCGGAGCCCGCGCCTCCACGGAGAACGCCTCATCCTCCCTCCGCGGGATCGTCAGAAGGTCGAACGCCCTCCATGCCATGGCCGTGCGCGTTCCCACCGCCAACCCCTCGTCCTCGAGGAATCCTCCCGCGAACGCCCCGAACCCCTCCGGGCTTCGGAGGCGCACGACGAGGTCCTCGTCCGAATCCTCCGTGGAGCCGCCGAAGATCGCGAGCCGATCGCGCGCGAACCGTGCGAGTCGCTGGCCCTCCTCGCCGGTGCACCGGAGGTCCGCAACGAAGGAGGCGGTGAGAACGTCCACGGTTGGCATCCGTGCCCTTCGATAAGCCCTTTCCTGTCAAGTGTACCGAGGGACCGGGCGAGGGACCTCCGTAGACCGCCTCACGTCGCGCACGCGGGAACTACGCAAGGCCCCACTTCCGCTCGACCTCCATCCCGCAGTGGGGGCAGTTCTTCTTGTCGAGGTGCTGCTCGGTCCGCACAAACACGACCTTCCCCTGGCAATACGGGCAATGGATCGCGATCGGTTTCGCGAGGGGCTTGCCGTCCTTCCTGAACTTGACCGCGTGGTCCGGTGGCGTGTCCATCGGGTCCTCGGCCACGGGGCGCGGATGCCTCCCGCGCGCTTGAACATTCGCAAACCTATTTCCGCGGCGGTCCCGTTCGTCGCACCCGTGCGGCCCTTGCCCCTGGAACCCGTGCACGCCACACTCGGCGCCTCCTTCGGCGACGTCGCCGGATGGCGCATTCCACTCGACTACGGGGATGCGGTCGCGGAGCAGCGCGCGGTCCGGACCGCCTCCGGGCTGATCGACCGGTCCGCTCAGGGGAAGACCCGCGTCGACGGAGCAGACCGCGTTTCCTTCCTCGACGGTGTCCTCACGAACGACGTCGGCGCCCTCGCCGAGGGGCGCGGTCTGCACGCCGCGACCCTTGACCACAAGGGACGCGTGCACGGCGACCTCGTCCTCTACCATGGCGGGGACCATCTCTTCCTCGTGACGGAGCCCGAAGCCACGGATTCCGTCCTCTCGCACCTGAACCGACTGCTCGTGAGCGACGACGCGAGCCTCACGGACGTGACCGCCAGGTGGTGCGCGTTCGGTCTCTTCGGCCCGAGGAGCGGTGCGATCGTCACGCGCGTGTTGGGGAGCCCGCCGCCGCAGGAGGACTACCGCACCGTGGCGGTGGAACGCGAAGGTCTGCCCGTCGTCGTCGCGCGGAACCCGTACTTCCGCGGGGACGGGTTCGAGATGTGGATGCCCCCGGAAGCCGCGGAGCGCATCTGGGACGCCTTCCTCGCAGAGGGTGTCGTTCCCTTCGGGCTCCGAGCGGCCGAGGCCCTCCGGATCGAGGCGGGGCGGCCGAAGTATCCCGCGGACATGAACGAGGACACGCTCGCGCTCGAGGCGCGCCTCGAGGCGTCGATCAGCTTCACGAAGGGGTGCTACGTGGGTCAGGAGGTCGTCTCCCGCGCCACGTACGTGGGACAGGTCCGGCGGCTGCTCGTCGGGCTGGCCGTCGGCGGCGTGTCCCCTCCGGGAGCCGGGGCGGAACTCCGGTCGGCGGACGGGGTGGCGGGACGCGTGACGAGCGCGGCCACGTCGGCGACCCTCGGGAAGGTCGTGGCGCTCGGCTACGTCCGCCGAGATCTCTCCGAGCCGGGGACGGAACTCACGGTCGGAGGGGACGACGATCTCCGGGCGACGGTGACCGCGCTCCCGTTCGTGCGCTGACTAGGGCATCACGCCCATCCGCTCGTCGCGCTGGCGGAGCTCCTCCTCGCGCTTCCGGACCTTCTCCTCGCGGTCCAGGAGCTCCATCGCCTTGCTCTGGATGATCTTCAGGCGGTTCTCCAGGTCGGCGTTCCACGCCTCGATTTCCGCGGCGGCGGCTGCGCCGTGCTGCGCCTGCGAGACCTGCGTCCGGAGCCGTTCCGCCTCGGCCCGCGCGCGATCGAGCTTGTCTCGCATGTCCCCGCGCTCCATTTCCATCGCCCGCTCCTTGTTCTCGACGATCTCGAACCGACTCTCGAGGATCTTGTCCCGCTCCTCGAGGGCGACCTCCAGCTTCCGGAGCTGCTCCTCCCGGTCGATCGTGTCGACCGCCTTCCGCTGGAGGAACTTCATCGTCTTCGACACCTCCTCCTGTTGCGCCTCGGCTTGCGATCGGACCTTCTGCGCGTTCTCCAGGAACGCTTCCGCGTCCGTCCGGGCGGCCTGGATGGCCTTCGTCTCCTCGTCCAACTTGGCGCTCCGCTGCTCGAGCTCCAGATACGCCCGTTCGACCATCGAGAGCTTCTCCCGACCGGTCGCGTCCATCGTCGAGACCTGCTCCTCTCGCCTCACGAGCACGAGCGTCCTGTCCTCGAGTTCCTCCACCATGCGGGCCGTGTTCGACTCCGACTCCCTGAGCCGGGCGTCGCGGTCCGCGAACTCCTTCTCGATGATGCTCCGACGGTCCGTGAGGGCGGCTTCGGCGGCCTTCAACGCCTCCGCCTGCCTCGCGACCTGTTCCGCCTGGCGCTTGCTGTCCGCGAGGATCCCGCGCTCGAGCGCCTGGAGCTCCACGGACCGGCGGGAGTTCTCCATGCGACCGGCCTCGACGCGTGCCTTCATCTCGTTCGCGGCTCGGAGGGCCTCCCCCGCGGCGGCCTCCCGGGCCTTCGACTCGTCCTCCCGCCGCAACGCCCATTCAACGCTGTCCCGGGCCTTCGCCTCGCGGTCCGAGAGGTCCTTCTCCTTGGAGAAGAGGGCGAGGCGCTTCTCGCTCAGCGCCGTGCGGGTGTCCCGGCTCTCCGCTTCGAACGCCTCCTTCTGCTCCCGCAGCATCGCCTGCTGCGACTCCATCGTCTCGCTCCACGCGCGGTACTCCTTGCCCTTGACCTCCTCGAGCTCCCGAAGCTGGCGGGACTTCTCCTCGATCGCGGCCACATGGGCGGGGAGATTCGCCCGCTGGGCCTCCAGGTCCGCACCGGCCTTCTCGAGGCGGGCACCGTCAATCTCAATCGCCTCCTCCCGGGCGGCTAGGTCCGCGAGCCGATGGGCGTTCTCCTCCGCCTGCTTGCGGATCTCCGCCTCGCGCTGGTTCAACGTGTGCGCATGCGCCTCAAGCTCGAGGTCCTTCGTTGCGATCCACTGGGTCTTCTCGGCACGGGTGCCCTCGAATTCTTCGATCTGCTGGGACAGATTCGCCTCCCGCTCCTGAAGCGCGGCGGTGCGCGTCGCGACCTCGGCTTCCCGACGCTTCACATCGTCCTCCAGGCGTCCCGAGAGGGACTCGAAATCCTTCCGCTCCGCCCCGAGGGCATCGCGGACCTCTCCCACGGACTGCCGTTCCTGTCGATGCATCGCCTCCCGGTACTCCAGGTCGAGGATTTTCGCGCGCAAGGCTTCGGACTCCGACGCGACCCTCGCCTGCGCCGCGGCAATCGTGTCGAACGCCCCCCCGAGCGAGCGGGACCGCGTCTCGAAGGTGGTCTGGGCGGCGGTGAGTTCCGCCCGCTCCGCGGCCCATCTCGAAGCCGTCGAACGCAGCTCCTCGAGCCGTGCCTTGATGCGTTCGTCGAACTTGTCCTGAACATTCAGGAGCAGATGGCGGGCGAACTCGATCTGGTCCTCGCCCACGGGCCCGTACGAGACGAGGGCGACCGTGAGGGCGTCGCCCCGGACGGTCTGTGCGTGGTATTTCCCGATCTTCACGGCATTCGTGACCGCCTCGAGGGCCCCGCCCGCGCGTGCCTGCTCGAACGTCAGGTCGCACGTCGGGTCGAGGGTGAATTCCCGGATCAGTTCCTTTCGCTCGTCCACCAAGAAGGCCTTCACGGGCCTAAATCGCGTTCGTCGTGCAATCACACCAACCACCAATCCGATGGCAAGGGGGGCTGAGAGTAAGAGCGCGGGTCTCCAGAGAGGCGCAACGACAGAGACGCGGACCGTCCGCGACGCGAATGCCGCGCCGTCGGAGACGGTCACGGTGAACCAGGAATCCGTCGCGTCCGCGGGGAACGACATCGTGAGGACCAGACCATTGACGCGCACGTACGGGCTGTCCGTGGTCACGGTCAGGTTCGCCCGAGAGGTGTCGATGTCGGCGACAAAAGGGGTGAGATCGAGGGACCGGGACTGCCCCTCTTCCAGCGAAACGGGAGCGATCGCCGCCAGAGTCGGGGCGTCGTTGACCGGGATCACGGTGACGATGAGGAGTGCCTCTCCGAACTCGCCGCTCGGGTCCGTCCCGCGGATCCACAGGCTCTCGTTCCCGAACCAGTTCGCGGCCGCCCACAGGTCCATCGTCCCGTTCGGATGGATCTGGAAGCGGACCTGTGTGGCGTTCAGGAGGGAGAAGGTAAGAACGTCACCGTCCCGGTCCAAGAAGTACGGGCCGACGGGGCCGCCGAACGCGTCGAC
The DNA here is from genome assembly GCA_035283165.1 of Thermoplasmata archaeon. Classification (GTDB taxonomy): domain Archaea; phylum Thermoplasmatota; class Thermoplasmata; order RBG-16-68-12; family EA-27; genus EA-27. Next base: position 887 of record DATEUK010000116.1, on the reverse strand, counting down.
GAACGTCGCATCCTCGTCGTACGTGACGGGGGGCAGCGGGAAGGCGGCGACGGGCGCGTCGTTGACCGGCCGCACGGTGACCAGGAACGTCCCCTCCGCGAACAGGGCGCCCGGGTCCGTGGCGCGCACCCGGAGGGTCTCCGACCCGAACCAGTTCGATGCGGCCCAAAGGTCAACGGTCCGACCCCCGCTCACGGTGGCGAAGACGTTCGCGCCGCCAAAGACCGCGATGCTTACGGGGTCTCCGTCGACGTCCGCGAACCGGAGTGCGGCATCCCCGCCGAGCGCGTCTACGGCCGTCGTGTCCTCGTCGAACGTCGGCGCCGGGAACGCGGAGACAAGCGCGGGGGCATCGTTCACCGCCCGAACGGTCACGGCGAACGCGGCCTCCGCAAACCCTCCCGTAGGATCGGTCGCCCGGATGCGAAGCACCTCCGGACCGAACCAGTTCATGGGCGCCCAGAGATCGAGGGTCTCGTTCGCGTTGATCCGCGACCCGAGGAAGACGCCGTCCAAGACCGCGAACGTCAGCGGGTCGAGATCGGGGTCACTGAAGAACGCGCTTAGGGGGGCTCCGAACGCGTCGAAAGCGGTCGTGTCCTCGTCGAACGACGCCGCCGGGAGGGGGACGGCCACGGCGGGCGGACTCTGCCCGGACGCGATGATGTTGACGATCTGCCATGCGGTGTCCGTGCCGTCGGAGACCCACAGGGTCACCGGATAGGCCCCGGGAGACCCGTACAGGATGTCGAGGGAGGGATCCGCACCTGCGTTCACGACGACATTGGCGGGGTCGGAGTCCGTGATGTTCAGGGCGGAGAGAGCCGTGTCCGGGTCCGACACGTAGAACGTCAGGTTCAGGCGATATGGCACGCCCGCCTGGACGT
>DATEUK010000115.1:0-7659 GCA_035283165.1 Thermoplasmata archaeon | reverse complement strand
CGCGCGAGGAGCCCGGGGGTGACGGTGATCGCGGCCGCGCCGGAGATGCCGGAGGCGTTCGCGTACACGAAGCAGACGCCGACGAGCGCGGGCTCGAACCGTCCCGCGGGCGTCACCGCCCCGCACGTGGCATCCCACGCGAACGTGGCACCCACGAGGTTCCCCTTCGCGTCGTACCCCGTCGCGACGAGGTCGATCGTGTCATCCGCCGTGATCGTGGCGGTGGGCGGCTCGATCTCGATGCGGGCGAGCGCGCCGGGGAAGACAGTGACGGTCGCCTCTCCGGAAATGATGCCTACGGAGGCGACGACGCGATACATCCCGACAGGGCCCGGGGTGTAGAGGGCGGCGGGAGAAACGGACCCGCCGTCCGTCGACCACAGGGGCACGATCCCGACCGCGTTCCCGTCCGCGTCGAATCCCTGCGCCGTGTACGAGACAACGTCGTCCGCCGTGATCACGACGTTCGGAGGTGTCACGTCGATCCGCGCAAGCGCGCCCGGCGTCACGGTGACCTGCGCGAGGCCTTGGACCCCGGCATCCTCCGCCTGCACAGCCCACAGCCCGACCATCTGTGCAGCGTACACTCCCTGGAGGTCGATCGTCCCCCCGGCCGCGGACCAGACGGGGGCCACCGCCACCGCGTTTCCCTTCGCGTCGCGTCCGCTCGCGTCGAAGTCGACGACGTCGTCCGCAGTAATCGTCGCCACCGGAGGGGTGACGTCGATCGCCGCCAAAGCGCCGGGCAGGACCGTCACGGTCGCGGAATCAGAGACGCCGCTCTCGTTCGCGTACACCGCCCACGCCCCCACACGATACGGGCTGAACCATCCGCCCGCGATCGAACCGTTCGTCGCCGCCCATGTCGGACTGATCGAGACGAGGTTGTCCTGCGCGTCGTACCCCGTGGCGGTGAACTGGAGCGTCTCATCCGCGGTAAGGGTCGCCGTCGGAGGGGCGATTTCGATCCGCGTCAGGGCCCCTGGAGAGACGTGGACGACGGCGGACCCGGAGATGCCGCTCTCGTTCGCCCACACCCGCCAGTCTCCCGCGAGTTGCGGCGTGTAGCCACCGCCGACGATCGTCCCTCCGGTCGCCTGCCACGCGGGATTCGTCGGGTACAAGCCGCCATACTGGTCGTATCCTATGGCGGAGAACATCACGGGCGTGTCCGCGTCCGTCCAGGCCTCCGGCGGCGCGACGTCGATCCTCGTGAGGATGGGAGGGTTGGGTCCGGGCGCCCGTGCGAAGTACGCCTCGACCTCGCCGCTCCTCGCGTCCGCCCAGGCGCAGTTCACATTGCCGAGGGAGTCCGCGACGAGCGTCGTGTAATCCCCGATGAAGTACTGGGTGGCCCACTCCATGTCCGTCACGCGCAAGCTGGGGATCCACGTCTGACCGCCGTCCGCAGAGGCGGCGTACCGGTACGCCACGAGGCCCGTACGAGTGTCGTACCAGGACACGTGGACCATCCCGCTCGCGTCGACCCCGATCCCGGGCATGAACTGGCGGCCGGTGAGGACGTCGCTCGGGGAGACGGGGGCGGACCAGGTCACGCCGTTGTCCGTCGAACGGGAGAACCGCACGTCCCACGTGCCCATGCCATCGTCCGCGGACCACACGACGTACACGTTGCCGCCGTTCCAGTCCGCGGCGATCGCGGGCAGCGGTCCGGCCCGCTGGTCCCCGGCGCTCGTGAACGGCGCCGCGCCTGCGAACCGGGGAGCGGACCACGTCGTCCCGCCGTCGAACGAGGAGAGCACGTAGATACCGCCGCCTCGGACCCATCCGAGATAGAGCATCCCCGAGGCGGCCGATGCGAAGACGCACCCGTTGCCGTTGTTGTCGAGGACGCGCGTCGGCGCCCACGTCTGCCCTCCGTCCGTGGAACGCGTGTAGCGCAACTCGCTGCCGCCGACGAAGTTCGCGTAGCACACGTGCAGGGTCGTGCCGACCGCGTGGGCCCACGGCTTGTCGTTGAACCCGCTCGTCGTGTCGCTCACGGTCACGGGCGGGTCGAACGTCACCCCGCCATCCGTGGACCTGTACACGACGATGCGCGACCCTCCGCCGCTGCGGCTGAACGGCATGCAGATGAAGTAGACGGTGTCGTCGGAGTCGACGATCACGACGGGGTCCCCGGACGCGGTCCATCCCGCGACGTGGAGGAAGCGGTTCGCGGACCATGTCTGCCCGCTGTCCGTCGAGTACGAGTACCCGCACCGGTAGTCCGGTTCCGGCGCCCGGCGGTCGTTCCACCCCATGTGGATCCGCCCGTCCGACGCGACCGCCATCGTGACCTCGTTCTGGTTCCCCGGCGTGTCGGCCTCGCTCACGCGCACGTTCGCCGCGAACGGCGAGTCGCTCGGCGCGGGGATCGGTGGGGTTGACGGATCGAAAGGCCCGTCGATTCGCGCGGGAAGTGGCGGCATCGACCCGACTACGTCGTCAGGTAGCGACGCGGGGGCGAGCTCGTCCGCCGCCGCAGCAACGCCCGAGGCGAGCGTGCCGAGGGCTAGCGCGGCGAGAACGAGAACACCGCTGCCCCTCACCCTCTGGCCCCTCGCCCTCGGATAGGAGAGGTCCGTAATTAAAGGATGCGTCCCATCCATGGCCCCCGGCGCAAACCTAATAGGACTCTGGACCTACGCACGAACGTGAAGGAACTCCTCCACGAGCTCGCGGACGAGGTCGCGAAGGCCGTCGGCTCGTTCGAGGGCGATGCGGGCGCGATCATGGGCACGAACGCGTACGGGACGCCGACGCAGGCGATCGACCGCATCGCGGAGGAGGCCGTCCTCCGGTACCTCGCGTACAACGACTCCGACCTGAACGTGCTCAGCGAGGAAGCGGGCTTCGTGGACCGCGGCGGGAAGAGGACGCTCGTCCTCGACCCGATTGACGGCTCGTACAACGCGGTCCGCGGCATCCCCCTGTACACGACGAGCATGGCGGTCGGGGTGGACCGGCTCGCCACGGTGAGCCACGGCATCGTGCGCCACCTCGCGACCGGCGACACGTATTACGCGGAGAAGGGCTTGGGCGCGTTCCGCAACGGGAAAAAGGTCTCCACGCGCGCCTTTGAGGCGAAGGACGGCCTGTTCTCCGTTTACCTCGGTTCGTTGGCGGCGCCCGCCTCGTACAGGGTCGCGAAGTCCGCACGCCGCGTGCGGAGCCTCGGGTCGGCGAGCCTCGACCTCTGCGGCGTCGCGTCCGGAGCGTTCGACCTGTACTACCTGAACACGACCGCGGAGGCGCGGCTGCGCGTCATGGACGTCGCGGCGGGCGTGCTCCTCGTGCGCGAGGCCGGCGGCATCGTCGTGGAGCCGAAGCGCAAGGAGCTCGACATGGCCATCGACCTCAAGGCGAGGACGAACCTCGTGGCGGCGGGAGACCGTCGCGCGCTGGAGGTCCTCACGTGAAGTTCGGCATCACCGCCAACCCCGAGATCCCCCACGCGCGCAAGGGGGTCGAGGCGATCCTCGCGGAAATCGGGACGAAGCACAAGGTCGTCCTCGAGTCCGAGATCGCCGCCGCGCTCGGGAAGAAGGGGACGACCCTCGAGAAGATGGACGCGGACTTCCTTTTGGCAATCGGCGGGGACGGCACCGTGCTTCGCGCGCTCCAGCGGACCACCGCCAAGCTGCTCGGCATCAACAGCGGGTCCCTCGGGTTCCTCACGGAGGTGACCGTCGCGGAGTTCCCGCGGGCGCTGTTGCGGTTGGCGGCGAGGGACTTCCTCGTCGAGGAGCGGACGAAGCTGAAGGTGATCGTGGACGGGGAGCGCCTGTATGACTGCACGAACGAGGCCGTCCTGCACACCGCGCACATCGCGAAGATCCGGGACTTCGAGGTCTGGCTGAACAGCACGCTCGTCCAGAAGGTGCGCGCGGACGGGATTATCGTGGCGACGCCGACCGGGTCGACGTCGTACAACCTCAGCGTGGGCGGGCCGATCGTGGACCCCCGCGTCGAGGCGTTCGTGATCAGCGCGATCGCTCCGTTCAAGCCGGCGGCGCGGGCGACGGTCGTCCCGACCTCCGCGCAGATCCGCGTAAGGCTCTCGAAGCCGAAGGAATGCCTCTTGGTCCTCGACGGCCAGCACGAGGTCGAACTCAAGGGGAGCGAGGACATCCGCATGGAGGGCTCGGACAAACGCGCGAACCTCGTGAAGTTCGGGGAGGACTTCTACCGCCGGATCGAGGAGAAGCTCGTCGCGCGGAGGTAATGCGAGTGGCGGCAGCAGTCTCTTATACGCGAGGCTACCTTGCGAAGGCTGGTGGTAGCCGCGCAAGAGACATTCTTGGTCGATGAGAAGGGCAAGCGATCTGCGGTGCTCCTCCCGATGAAGGATTACCAGAGGCTTCTCGAGGATTTGCACGATCTGGCGGTCGTCGCGGAGAGGCGCGACGAGGCTCCTGTCGACCTGGCGGAGATCAAGCGGCGGTTGAGACGGCGTGCCCCCGTTTAGGGTCGTGTTCAAGCCCTCGGTGGAACGGGACCTGCGCCGTCTCCCTGCCGATGCCGTTCATCGGGTGTTCACAGCGGCAAGCCGCCTCGCCGAGAATCCGTTTCCGAGAGGAGCCATCAAGCTCAAGGGAGCGGAGCGCTTCTATCGAATTCGAGTCGGTGCCTATCGAATCATATACGAGGCATATACGAGGTAGATGTGCAGAGACGGGAGGTGACCGTCCATTACGTCCGTGATCGAGAATCGGCCTACGGTTGAGCGAGGTCCCTTGCATTGACTACAGGAGCTGAGCCAAGGAGCTAGTCGATGGCCAAGAAGGTCTACGGGATTCGTCGGAAGACGCTCCGGATGATCCTGGAAGCGTCGAAGGACACGTACCCGAAGGAGTTCGCCGCGATCCTGCGGGCGGAGGAGGGCGTGATCGAGGAGATCCTGCTCTTGCCCGGAACCGTCTCCGGGGACGTCCACGCGATCTTCCAACTCCACATGCTGCCGATCGACTTCTCCGTCGTCGGGACGATCCACTCGCACCCGTCGGGGAGTTACCGTCCTTCGGACGCCGACCGCGGCCTTTTCGCGCACTTCGGCCGCGTCCACATCATCGTGGGCCATCCGTACACGGAGCGGACGTGGCAGGCGTACGACCACGACGGGAAGCCCCGCGCGATGGACGTCGTGCCGTAGAGCCCTCTCGTGGCTGCGCTACGCTCTGCCCCAGCTGCCGGGCCAACGTGGGCAAAGGCCGCAAGCGATGTCCTCACGAGAGTCGGCGCCGCGACCCTAGATATAGAAGTTCACCCAGACGAAAGCGTTCGCCTTCACGAGCACGTACACCGGCTGTCCAGAGCACACGATCTTGAAAGTCGCGGGCTTCCCCGTGTGCTTGTAGTTGTAGAAGTAGAAGCCGTCCACATCCGTGGTCAGCGTGGCCAGCGGCTGACCATTCGGCTTGTAGATCTTAACCGTGACCCCTTCCACCGGCGTGCCATCCGAGGCCGTGAGGACCAAACCGGCGAATCCCGGGTCGTGCTTGAAGGTGTTCTCGTTCTGGATCGTAGCGGACCCCGGCGACGTGGTGGAACTTCCCGCGGTGACCGCGAACGAGAAGGTGTATGTCGCGAGGTCGAGGATCGTGACCCCCGAGTACGCCCCGGAGCCAATCGCTTCATTGCTCGTTCCCTTCGTCCAACCGACGGTACCCTTCAGGCCGTAGTCCATGTGGATCGCGATGTATGCGAACCCGGAACTCGTGAAAGAGATCGGCACGTCGACGGTGATTCCGAAGGTCCCGGAGTAGCTGCCAAGGCTGACGGACTGCGAGCTCGTGGCAATCAGCGTGCCTGGAACGAGGCAGGACTTCCCGTCTACGGTCGTGACCGAAACGGAGTCGTAGACGTGGATGGGAACGGCCCCCTTGGTCACGAAGGGATACGGCAGGGTGGCGGTCACCGTCAGGGACCCCGACCCTTCGACGAAGATGTTGAAGAAGAACTGGCCGGGGTTCGTCGCGGTCACCTTGTACGTACTCTGAGCCGTCGGGTCCTGCGTGAGGATGAGGCGGAACTGCTGGCCCGCCTGGTTCGGATTGCGGTCGAACGTGCACAGGGCGCTAGTCGTGACGAGGCCCGACCGTATGTTCTTGAACGTGCAGGTGACCGTCTGACCAGGAGCGACCGTGAAGCTCGCGGGCGTTCCGGCGCTGCAGGTCGCGCTGAACAGGGTCCACCCCGGCGGCACCTGTTCCGTCACGCTGTAGGTCCCAGGGACGACGTTGCTGAACGTGCCGGTGCCATACCCTGCGCCCGTCGAGAAGGTAAGCGTGCCGACTCCCAAGAGCTCGAACGTGAACGAACCGTCCCCGCCGGTCGTGTACTTCTCGACAATGACCGTGCCGCGCTTCTCGTTCGTGAACGTGCAGGTGACCGTCTCCCCCGCCTGGAGGGAGATCGCCTGGAGGGAGATCGCCGTGTTCGTCTCGGAGTCGCCGTTCGAGGACGTGCAGACGACGCTGTCGAGGTCCCAGCCCGCCGGGACGATCTCGCTCACGTCGTACGTGCCGGGGTCGAGGTCCCCGCTCGTCTCCGTCTCCCCGTCGGAGAGGAAGAAGTTCGCCGCCCAGGAGGGGTCGAACTCGAACTCCGTCGTGTCCCCGTCGGGGTCCGTCTGCTTCACGACCTTGATGAAGGCGTCCTTCTCGTTCGTGAACGTGCAGGTGATCGTCTCGCCCGCCTGGAGGGACATCGAGGCCGGGGCGCCGTCCGTGCACGTCGCCGTCTCGAGGTCCCAGCCGGCGGGGACGATCTCGCTCACGTCGTACGTGCCGGGGTCGAGGTCCCCCGAGTCGTGCGTCTGCCCGTCCGTGAGGAAGAAGTTCGCCGCCCAGCTCGGGTTGAACTCGAACGACTGGGGGTCCCCGTCCGGGTCCGTCTGCTTGACCACCTTGATGAAGGCGTCCTTCTCGTTCGTGAAGGTGCAGGTGACGGTCTCCCCGGCCTTGAGGACGACCTCCACGGTCTCGCCGGACTGCTGGCTCCAGGTGGACCCGGAGCCGCCGGTCACCGTGCAGGTGACCCCCTCGAAGTCCCAGCCCGAGGGGAGGATCTCGTCCACCGTGTAGGTCGCGGGATCCAGATCGCCGCTGTCGTGGGCGGGGTCGTTGTCCTTCAGGTCGAAGTTCGAGCCGGACCAGCTCGGGTCGAAGGTGAACAGCTGCGGGTCCCCGTCGGGGTCCGTGACCTTGATCGTCTTGATGAAGGCGTCCTTCTCGTTCGTGAAGGTGCAGGTGACCGTCTCGCCGGCCTTGAGGACGACCTGGACGGCCTCGTCGTCGATCGGACTCCAGGTGGAGCCGCTGCCTCCGGTCACCGTGCAGGTGACCCCCTCGAAGTCCCAGCCCGAGGGGAGGGTCTCGTCCACCGTGTAGGTCGCGGGGTCGAGGTCCCCCGAGTCATGGGCGGGGTCGTTGTCCTTGAGGAAGAAGTTGGCCTCGGGCCAGCTCGGGTTGAACTCGAACGACTGGGGGTCCCCGTCCGGGTCCGTCTGCTTGATCACCTTGATGAAGGCGTCCTTCTCGTTCGTGAAGGTGCAGGTGACCGTCTCGCCGGCCAGGAGGCCGATCGTCGCCGTCCCGGTGCCGCCCGCCTCGATGGGGGTGGAGTACACCGAGGTGCCGCCGCTCGGGTCGGAGC
>DATEUK010000114.1:0-16268 GCA_035283165.1 Thermoplasmata archaeon | reverse complement strand
CTGCTGCGCGAGGAACTCCGACGGCGCAGCGCCCTTCCCGATAATCGTGTACGCGTACACCGTCCCCGTCCGTTTCAACGGCCGCGCCTTCCACTCTCGTGCGCCGCACGCGAGGCATGACTCCCGCGGCGGGAAGTGGAGCCGCCCGCACTTGGCGCATTCCTCGCCGACGAGGCGGTATCGCGCCTTCGCCTCCGCCAGATAGGCTGTAGGGCTCACGTACGCGCCTTGGCTGAACTCCGTTCCCGGAGGCACGGCTCCGTACCTCCGAAATCGAAGGTACTGTTCGTACGGGATCGGGGTCCGCAGGTCGAGTGCGCGCCGCACGTCCATATCGCCCGCGGGCCGGCCAACGACGTCGAACACGAGCGGGTCCGACGCGATCCGCGTTCCCGGTTCCGCGCGGCCGATCGCGTCCACAAGCGCAAGGGGGTCGGATGCCGCGCCCGTGAACCCGACGCTGGCCACGAGGTCCCGACCCGGCGGTATCCCCGCGCGGTCCGTCCGCGGAACCTTCCCGTCGGCGGTGATCACGAACGCGGCCGCCGCGGCGGCGAGCGGGTGCTCCGCCGGCGATCCCTGGAACGCGCCCGGTGCGTCCGAGGCGATCACGAGGGATGCCCTGCCATTCGCGGCCGTCCGATCGAGCGCCAGCCGGAGGGCGGCGACGCCGCCGTCAGGTTCCCCGAGGATCTCCTCGCGGTCCGCGTCCTCGAGGTTCAGGGCCGACGCCAGGACGTCGAGGGCGGAAGCGTGGGACGACGTTCCGTACGCAAGAAACGCGACGGGACGTTCGGCCGCGTCGATCGCCCGTTGTCCCGCCTCCACCGCCATCGTGACCTCGTCCTCGTCGTACGCGGGGACGCGTTTCTCCTCGATTCCCGTCGCATGAAACGTCCCGAGCGACCTGCGGTACTCGTCCGCGGTGATCACGCACCGTGGCAGGTAGAACGCGGCCGCCGCGATGCCGACCCCGGAGGACGATCCCATCCCTCACCGCCCGAAGAGGTGGACGGCACAGGTCGCGCCGGACCCACCGACGTTGTGCGTCAGACCGATCTCGGGGCCCGCGACCTGGCGATCGCCCGCTTCTCCGCGGAGCTGCAGGAAGATCTCGCACACCTGTGCGGCGCCCGTCGCCCCGAGCGGATGCCCCTTCGCCTTGAGCCCTCCGGACGGATTCACCGGGAACATGCCGTCTCTGGCGGTGATTCCCTCCGCCGCAAATCTCCCGCCCTCCCCCTTCGCCGCGAACCCGAGGTCCTCCAACGCCAGGATCTCCGCGATCGTGAAGCAGTCGTGGACCTCCGCGACGCGGACATCCTTGGGTGCGACGTCCGCTTCCCGCATCGCCGCGCGTCCGGCGTGGGCCGTGGCGTCGAGTCGCGTCATGCTCTCCCGATCGTGGACCGCCAAATGGTCGCTCGCAGCGCCGGATCCGAGGACCCATACGGGCGCATCCGTGTAGCTCCGTGCGACAGCCTTCGAAGCGAGGATCAGGCCCGAGGCGCCGTCCGTCGTCCCACAGCAGTCATACAACGTGAGGGGATGGGCGACCATTGCACCGGACAGCGCTTTCTCCATCGTGATCTCCTTCCGGAACTGCGCCTTCGGGTTTCGTGCGCCGTTCGCGTGGTTCTTCACCGCCACAGCCGCCAACTGCTCGCGCGTCGTTCCGAACTCGTGCATGTGCCGTCCCGCCATCATCGCGTACACGCCGGGGAACGTGAGGCCCGCCAGCCGCTCCCACTCCGTGTCCCCGGAAACGCCGAGCCAGAAGCGTTTCCGGACGTCCGAGACGTCGTTCATGACCTCGACGCCGCCGGCGAGTGCGAGTTCCACGGCTCCGGACTTCACCGCCAAGAACGCGTCACGGAACGCGTACCCGGAGGAGGCGCATGCGTTCTCGACCTTCCGCGTCGGGATGTGGAGCATCCCCGTGTGTTCCGTCATCAGGGCCGCGAGGTTGCCGATCTGGCCGCCGCCGAAGCCCATGTTGCCGATGTACGCCTCCTGGATGGCGGACGGGTCGAGCCCCTTGTCCACGGACTGGAGGGCCTCGAGGAACGCCTCGGCGAACAGGGACTTCGCACTGCGCTTCAGATCGCCGAACGAGGACATCCCCGCCCCGACGATCGCGACCTCCCTCGGCATCGGCCCGCCATCGGGACGCGGGCTATTAGGGTTCGCTGCACGGGGCGGCGACGCTCGCCCGATGCGAAGGCCCATCCTCCCGCGGCGCTCATGCTTATCCCGCGATTCGCGTTCCGGCGTGCCCATGGACGTGGCCGGCCGACTGCGCGAGCTGGGGATCTCCCTTCCGACGGTGGCGCCGCCGATCGCCTCGTACATCCCCGTCGTCGTCGCGGGGAACCTGGCGTTCGTGTCCGGCCAGATCGGGCGGAGGGGCGATCACGTGCTGTTCCGGGGTCACGTCGGGGACACCGTCTCCGTGGAGCAGGGGGCCCAGGCCGCTCGAGAGGGGGCGTTGTCCGCCCTGGCGGCGATGAACGCGGAGGGTCTCCTCGACCGGATCGTCCGCGTCGTCAAGGTCACGGGGTTCGTCGCGTCCGCACGGGGATTCGCGGATCAGCCGAAGGTCGTCAACGGCGCGTCGGACCTCCTCGTGCAGGTGTTCGGCGAACCCGGGAAGCACGCCCGGTCCTCCGTGGGCGTGGCGGAGCTACCCCTCGGGGCGCCCGTGGAGGTCGAGTTCGTGTTCGAGATCCGCTGAGGACTCCTCGTCAACGGCCTTCTCCCCATCCGGGGAATCCTCCGGTCTGCGCTTCCGACGCCGCCACAGGAAGAAAAGGACGAGGATTACCGCCACGATCAGGGGCAGGAGCCACACCCACGCCTCCTCGAGGAGGCCCACCTCCTCCCAGGTCGCCTCGATCGTCTTCGGTCCGTCCATGAGGATCGAGCCGGCGAGCGCCTCCGTGCTCACGTCCCCCGTCCAGCGGACGAAGCGATACCGCTGGCCCCCGACCGTCGACTCGCGCGCGGTGACCGCGAACGGTGCGGAGACGCCCTCGGCGAACCACCCGGTGCCGGTCGCGGGCCCGTAGACGGAGATGACCTGGAGGAAGTATTCGACCACCCAGGTCGCCGTCATCGACTTCGGCCGGTCCATGAAGACCGGGGCCTGGATCAGGTTGGACGCATTGTCCCCGGTCCATCCCGAGAACCGATATTGGACTCCGGGAGGGCCGGTCGGCAGGACCGTGGCCCGCGCGATTGCGCTTGTGCCCGCATCATACCAACACGAGGCGACACTGCACGATACCCCCCCGTACGCGCTCGTGAGGGTGAGGAAGAACTGCTGGACGAACGTGGCGGTCAGGACCCGCGGCCCGGTCACGACGAACGAGTGGGACTGCCCGCCGTCGTCGCTCCAGGAGCGCCACACGAACCGCTCCCCGGTCGTCACGGATTGAGGGGAAGGAGCTACGACGGAATGGGGGCTTCCCTCGAGCCACCAGAACGTCTGCGGGAGCGCGTACAGGACGCTGTCCACGACGGCCTGCCTCCCCGCGGGCGAGGATTCGATGACGACCCGATGTTCCGCCCCGAACGTGGCGGTGTAGGTGATGGGCCCGGTGGCGGTCACGTTGTGGGTCCTGGGGCCCCCATCCGACCACAACGCGAACGCGGACCGGGTGTCACCCGTGCCCTGAGGCGTCGGCGCGCTCAGGTCGTGGAGCGATCCTGCGGGCCACCAGGCGCTCACGGGTGCCGTGGCCGTCATCGCGTCGACCGTGACCTCGAGGCCCGGAGGCGCGGTCGTGATCGTGACCTGGTACTCCGTCCCGAAGACGGCGGTGTAGTTGACGGGCTGCGTGCACACGACGTCGTGGGCCTGGGCCCCGGCATCGGACCAGCCCTGGAACACGTACCGGACCGTGCCGGCAGCCTGCGGGGACGGAGTGTTGAGCGAAAGCGAGGTTCCGTCCGGGCACCACCGGACGTGGGGCGCCGTGTACGGGGTCCCGCCGACGACGACCTGGAGGCCCGGGGGGACCGTGTCGACCCTCGTCTCGTACTCGGCGACGAAGCGCGCCGTAAACGTCGCGGGGCCCATGCACACGATCCCGTGGGTCTGCGCCCCTCCATCGGACCACGAGTCGAAGGTATGCCGGATCGGCCCCGAGCCCTGCGGCGAAGGCGCGGACAGGTTGTGGGCGGCCCCCGCGTCGCACCAGAACGCGAGGGGGGAGGGGACGGCGGTTCCGTCGAGCTCCACCGCGAGCCCGCCGGGGACCGAGGTGACCGTCGTGTTGTACTGGAGCCCGAACGACGCCGTGTACGTCGCGGGCCCGGTCACGTTCACGGAATGGGAGCGCGCACCTCCATCGGACCACGCAAGGAACAGGTGCTGGGTCCCGGCCCCCACATGCGGCGAGGGGGCTTCCAACGTGTGGTTCGACCCGGACCCCCACCAGAACGACTGCGGCGCGATCCACGGGACCCCGTCGAGCACGATCTGGAGGTTCGGGGGCGACGTGGTTACCGTGATTTCGTGGTCCGTGGCCACGAAGGTCGCGGTCAGGCTGGCGGGACCCGCGCAGGCGACGGTGTGCGTCTGCGACCCGCCGTCGGACCACGACAGGAGGGCCCACCGAGTCTGCGACGCGACCTGCGGGGAGGGCGCGTGGACCGTCACGGTGGATCCCCCGTTGCAGGACGCAACGAATGGCGTCGTCGCGGGCACGCCGTCGACCTCCACTTGAAGGCCCGACGGGACCGAGTCGAGCGCGAGAGGGAACGTGAGGCCGACCTTTGCGACGAAGGCGTCGTACGCGCCTCCGGAGAAGCCCGTGTCGTACGCCCCGGCGGTCACCGGGAAGTTCGTGGAGTTCGTGAGGCCGGTGACGATTGCGTTCCCCTGTGTGTCCGCAGCGAGTCCGTACGGGATGTCCGTGCCAGAGCCGCCCACGAACGTGCTGTACGCGAGACCCGAGCCGGTGGCGTTGAGTCGCGTGACGAAGGCGTCGTACACGCCGCCGCGGTACGTTTCGTTGGCGGCGCCGGCGGTCGTCGGGAAGGCGGTCGAGTTCGTCTGGCCGGCGACGGTCGCCTGGCCGTCCCCATCCACGGTGACCCCGCTCAGGAGCTCCTCCCGCGGTCCTCCGAGATAGGTCGCGTACGCGACCCCGTCGCCGGTGGGCGCGAGCTTCGCGACGAATCCGTCGGTCGATCCTCCGTAGAAGAGGTCGAACGCTCCGGGCGTCACGGGGAAATCCACGGAGTCCGTAGTCCCGCCCACATAGGCGGCCCCGGAGGGGTCGATCGCGATTGTCAGGGCCGCGTCTCCCGTGCCGCCGCCGAGGTACGTGCCGAAGATCAACCCGGTGCCGTCCGGCAGGAACTTCGTGACGAACCCGTCGCTGACCCCGTTCAACGCCCCTTGGTAAGCGCCCGCGGTCGTCGGGAAGTCCACGGTGTTCGTGATTCCCACCACAAACGCGCTCCCGTTCGCGTCGACCGCCACGTCGTAGGCCAACTCGAGGTTGACCGCGGGCGTCGCTCCTCCGAGGAAGGTCCCGAAGACCAACGCCGATCCCGCGGGATTCAGCTTCACGAGGAACCCGTCCGTGAACGGTCCTCCGAAGGAGGTGTCCATCGCCCCCGGGGTCGTGGGGAAGTTCGCGGACGCCGTGTCCCCGACCACGTACGCATTCCCCGCCGGGTCCACGGCCACGGACCGGCCGATCTCGAAGATGTCGCCGCCGAGGAAGGTGGAGTACTCGAGCGCATCGCCCGACGGGCCGACCTTGGCGACGAACGCGTCTGCGCCGTTGAGGATGCGATCCATCGCGCCCGGGGTCGTCGGGAAGTCGTTGGAGTCCGTCTGCCCCGTGACGTACGCCGAGCCGCCGGAGACCGCGATGCCGACGGCCACGTCGATCCCGGACCCCCCGATGTACGTCGCATACACGAGGGCCTGACCCGAAGGGTCCAGCTTCGCGACGAATACGTCATCCATGGCCTCGTAGGTCGTGTTGTACGCCCCCGGCGTCACGGGGAAATCCGGAGAGCGCGTGGAGCCCGTCACGTAGGCGCTGCCCGCCGCGTCCACGACGACGGCTCGCGCGTCGTCCCGGTCCCCCCCGCCGAGGAACGTGGCGTACACGAGGGGGTCGATCACCAGCGTCTCCGAGGAATCGCGCGTGGGGCAGGAGACGCCGACCACCGATTCGGACGTCAGCGTGAACCGGCACGGCACAGGGCGACCGCGCTGGAGCGCGATGGGCCTCGTGTCGCGGATCTCGCCGACGGTCGTCCGGACGACGAGGTCTCCCGTCGCTTCGATCCGCACGGACTCGGAGCCTTCGAACCGGAGACGGGGCTGGCCAACGTCCGCCCCGGGTTCGACCGTGAACTCGTACTTCGCGCCCCGAGGGTCCATCCGGTATCGAAGCTCGATCCCGTCGTACAGGTTCGGGAACGCAACCTCCCGATACGACCGCAGGCCGGTCCGCCAACCGGATGGGTCCGCGCCTAGGAAGGCGCTCGTGCGGTGGGCCTCCTCCCCGCGTCCCACCGGGTCCACCGGATTCGACCCCTCGAAGTGGATGCGCACGAGGACCCCACCGCCCGCCCCGCCCGCGAGGTTGACGAGGACTGCGGACCGTGCGAACCCGAACGTTGCGGCGCCGGACGCGGCGTAGTACCGGACGTCGGTTCGGGCGATTTGGCCCGCGTTCTCGAGGAAGAAACCGGCTCCCGGAAGGGCCGCGTGCACGAGTGCGTCGTCCCCTGCGGCTCCCTCGTCCCCTCCGTTCCACGGCGCGGGGAGGCCCGCCAGGATCATGGCCGCGACAGCGAGAGGGCCCCATGTCCCCGATGGAATCGTCGAATCCCCCTTCCACGATTCGAACGGTCTGGGGATGCTTAACGATATCGGCAGCTGCGAAACCCCGCACCCTTACGGCGTCCGGGGCACCACATCAGGAGACGGAACAAGATCGCCCCGGGGTGCAGAAAAGCCTTATGCGGCCGGTCCGGTTGCGCGCCCGTGGTCGACGTCCCTCTGTGTCGCGTCGAGGAACTCCCGGACGGCGCGATGCGCCACTTCGAGCACATCGGGTACGATTTGCTCCTCGCGCATCTCGACGGGAGGTTCTACTGTGTGGATGCGGCCTGTACGCACGGGTGGGCGGACCTGTCGCAGGGCTCGATCGATCGCGCGGCGAGGGGCGTCACGTGCCCCGGGTGCGGTGGCCTGTTCAGCTTGGAGACGGGGCAGCCGCTCGCGGGGCCCCCCCAATTCCCGTTGCAGGTGTACGACGTGCACGTCGTTGGGGACGAAGTCGTCGTCACCTTCGTCTACTGAGGGATATCTTCTTATAGAGGTAAAAACCCGCACCAAACAACGGTAGTGCCGGTACCGCCATTGCTCTCCTCGGCGTCGGTGGCGCCAGGAGAGAACGTCGTGGAAGGATGCGTTCCGAACGAGGCGAGGCGGGTGCGCGTGCAACTGATTCGCGTCCACGAGGACGGGACGTGCGCCCGCTGGCGGACGGAGCCCGGCGACCTGTCCCTGATCCTCGTTCTCCCCGCGCGGGCGCCTCGGAAAGCCGCCGGCGTTGCCTCCTAACCCCACATCGCTTCCGGTTGGGACCCGGTCCCCCCGGGCCCCTCTTTTTCCGGATACCGATGAGCTTATGTAGCGCGTTCCGCTGGGCGGCCGAACGGGTGGCCCCTTGCCGGATGCGAAGCGCGAGGATTTCGACCGACTGTGGAACACGGACAATCGGACGAAGCGGACGCGGTTCCGGAACTACCTGCAGAACAAGCTCACGCAGATCAAGGTCCCCTTCAATGAGGAGAACGCGAAGGGGTACTGGATGGGGGAGCTGAAGGCGCCGGCTCGCGAGGAGTTCCTGCCCGAGTTCGAGGAGGAGCGGGCGCCGCGCAGACCTCCCCGGCGACGGCCTCCGCGACGTCGGTAGCTCGTCAAGTATTTACCGCGCGCCGGCCCTCCGACCCCGCGATGCTCGTCGACGCATTCGGGCGGGAGGTGACCGACCTCCGCGTCAGCGTCACGAAGCGGTGCAACTTCGGCTGCGTCTACTGCCACGACGAAGGCCTCGGGCCGATCCTGAGGCCGCGCGCGCCGCACGAGGAGGAGGTGAACCCCGACGAGGTGGAGCGCCTCGTCCGCATCGCGCGGGAATTCGGCATCCGGTCCATCAAGTTCACGGGGGGCGAGCCGCTCGTGCGGACGGACCTCGAAGAAATCGTCGGGCGGACGGCATTCCACATCCCCGACGTGAGCATGACGACGAACGGCTCCATGCTCGCGAGGCGCGCGGAGGGTTTGCGGAATGCGGGGCTCAAGCGGGTGAACGTGTCCGTCGACGCCCTGGACCCGCAGGCCTTCCGGGACATCCGCAAGGGGGACCTCCATCCCGTCCTCGAGGGCGTCCGCGAGGCGATTCGCGTCGGCCTCGTGCCCGTGAAGCTGAACATGGTCGTGTTCCAGCACACGGTCGAGCACATCCCGCGGATGCTCGAGTTCGTCGGCGATTCCGGCGGCGGCCTCAAGCTCCAGCTCATCCAGTTCATGCCGGAGCTCGTCGACCCGCACGATTGGAGCGTCGACATCGAGGCGGTGAAGTCGTGGCTCGCGAAGCGGGCGGAAAAGATTCTCGTGCGGGAGATGCACCACCGCCACATCTACCTGTACAACGGCACGGAGGTCGAGGTCGTCGACCCGGTGAACAACCCCGAGTTCTGCTTCTTCTGTCACCGAATCCGCGTGACCCACAAGGGCGAGTTGAAGGGATGCCTCAACCGGAGCGACGATCTCATCCCGACCCGCGGGCTCACGGACGAGGGCGTCCGCGACGCGTTCCGCAAGGTCGTGGCCCAGCGCGTCCCCTACTACGGCGTCTACGTGAAGGAATTCCCGAGAAGGAGCCCGGAATCAGTCGAGCCGATCCGATTTCCCGCCTCGTGAGTTCACAGCCGTTCCAGCGGGCTCGAGAACCGCGATTGCGTTCGCTCCGTAAGTCGCTCGCCGAACCGTTCCAGGAGTTTCGTCCGGAATTCGGTCTTCACGGGTGCGGGCGCACGTTCCATCGCCCGAAGGAGGACGTGCACCTTGCGGTCTTCAAGCGCGGCAACGTCACCGCCAACGTCGAACAGATGGCCTGCGAACCGGAGCGCCGCCTCGACGTTCTCCGAGAGAAGCGCTTTCTCGATCGGCTTGAGAAGCATCTGGAACTGGTGACCCGGGTCGCCCTCCGGCATCGCGTGGGCAACGCCATCGTGCGCGTTAAGGTGTCGGTCACTCCTCAGCGTCCTCAGGAATCAGGCCGACGTGGCAGCGCTCCCGGGTCACCGGACCGTGAGAGCGGCAATATTCACCAGAATCTCGCCATCGTCTAGATCGGAGCGGCCCCGATCCTTGTCGTGCTCTATGCCCGCGTGCCCTCACGGATCTCGCGGCGGGTTGCCCGGATCCGGACCGGAATGATTTCGTTTGTGTGGTTTTCCCACATCAGGTAGAACTTTCCCTCCCAAGGCGCCGTGAACGTCCCCGCCATGTTCGGCTCCGACCCCTTCACATGGTAGGTGACCTCCGGCCCTTGGTGGGAATGCACGTTGAATTCGACGCCACCGCTGAGACCCGATTCGGTCTCAAAGTCGAACGACTCCCCCTCGCGCATCGGGACCTCGACCTCGTGAACCCAGCCCTTCTGCTTGTGCGGCGGCAGTTCCAGGTCTCGCATATACTCCGTCGCGTCCGCGGGGAAGGAATCCATGCCCGGAGAACCGCGCCGGGCCTTAAGGCTTGAAGCCGCGCGATTCAAATAGGGGACTTTCTTGGCCTCCCGCGATGGCGGTTGCGACGCGCACGGTCGAGGAGGTCCTCCGGGAAGGCGGCCTCACCCGATTTCATCGCCGCCTCGTTGCAATCACGGGGTTCGCGTGGACGTTCGTCGCGTTCGAGATCATCCTGATCAGCCTCGTCCTGCCCGTGATGGGCGACGAGTTCGGGATCTTCGACCTCGCGACGTTCACCGCGACAGACCCATTCCTGTACGGCATGATCGTGTCCGCGACGCTCCTCGGCTCGTTCGTGGGGAGCCTGGTGTTCGGTCGGATGGCCGACCGGCGGGGGCGTCGCACGCTCTTCCAGGTCTGCGTCGTCTCCTACGCGGTGTTCACGGCGCTGACGGCCGCCTCGTTCGACACCGCCAGCCTGTTCGCGATGCGCTTCCTAGCGGGGCTGGGCCTTGGCGGGATGCTCGTGATCGACCCCGCGATCCTGTCCGAGTACCTGCCGCCGCAGCATCGGGGACGATTCATGGTCTTCCTCGACTTCTTCTGGCCCGCCGGGTTCCTGCTCGCGATCGGGTTCTGGTATCTCTTCATCATCGTGCTCGGTGGCGCGTGGCGACTGCTCTTCCTCGTGGCGGCGTTCCCCGCTTTCATCGCGTTCCTATTCCGTATCGCGGTTCCG
Source organism: Thermoplasmata archaeon (assembly GCA_035283165.1). Classification (GTDB taxonomy): domain Archaea; phylum Thermoplasmatota; class Thermoplasmata; order RBG-16-68-12; family EA-27; genus EA-27. The sequence goes on along the minus strand of DATEUK010000114.1, from coordinate 5,794 downwards.
GAGAGTCCGTACTACCTGGCCCGTAAGGGGCGGCTAGAAGAGGCGTCCCAAGTGCTTCGAAGGGTGACCGGGCGCGAGGTCCAGGCCACGGAACTGGCGGAAGAGCCCGCGGTGGCGCGCGCGTCCGTGGCGGACTTGTTCCGCGGAGACCTCCTCCGTCGGACGGCGGTGACGATTGGGGTGTGGATCGCGCTCAATTTCAGCTACTACGGGCTCTTCCTCTGGCTCCCGCCGGCCCTCGCCGGGTTCCAGCTCGAGGACGTGAACTTCTTGAATCACAACACCCTCGCGTTGTTTCTCGTGATCTCGGCGCTCGCGCAGTTCCCGGGCTACGGGGCCTCGATGTTCCTTGTCGAGCGGTGGGGTCGAAAACGGACCCTCGCCCTGTTCCTGATCCTCGGGGGCATCAGTGGGTATGCGTTCGCGACCGCCCAGGACTTCTTGACGCTGGTTCTCTCCCTGGTCTTCGTGAGCTTCTTCAACCTGGGCGCGTGGGGCGCCGTCTACCCGTACACGTCCGAGTTGTTTCCCACGCAGTACCGCGCGACGGGGTTTGGGGTTGCGGAGGGCGTGGGGAAGATCACGGCGGTCCTGGCGCCTCTCGTGTTCGCCGCGCTGTTCGCGTACACCGGGGCCGTTCTGTGGCCTCTGACATCCGTGGCAATCCTGATGCTCCTCGGCGGTGTGATCGCGGGCGTGTTCGGTCCAGAGACGAAGGGGAAGGCCTTCGTCTGAGTCGCAATCCTTATCTTTGGCGGTGAGTACGCACGGTCGGGGAGAGCATGTCGGATGCGTTGCTGATCGTGGACATGGTCAACGACTTCGTAACCGGGAAGCTCGGGACGCCGCGGGCGAAGCGGATTGTGCCGAACATCCGAACGTTGGCGAATGCCGCCAGGGACATGGGGCTGCCCGTGATCTTCGTGAACGATGCCCATCTTCCGAAGGACTTCGAGCTGAAGATCTGGGGGCCGCACAGCATGAAGGGCACGAAGGGCGCGGAACTCATCCCGGAGCTCAAAGCAGGGAAGGGGGACTACGTCCTCGGGAAGCAGACGTACAGCGCGTTCTACGAGACGTCCTTGGACACAATCCTGCGCGGGCACGGCGTGGACAACCTGGTGATCACGGGCCTGCACTCGAACATCTGCTGCCGCCACACGAGCGCGGACGCTTTCTTCCGCGGGATCCAGCCGATCATCCCGGAGGACGGCGTCGACTCCCTCACGCAGCAGGCCCACGAAGAGGGCCTCGAGTACATCCGGACGATCTACCAGGGTCACATCGTGGACGCGGACAAGGTCCTCAAGCGATGGAAATAGGCCCTCGTCCCCAGGGACATCCCGGACAGACTTATCTAGCGCACCCTCATACGCGGCGCGATGAAGGCGGTCGGCTTCCTTGAGCACGGAGGCCTCGAGAGGCTCCAGGTCATCGAGGTGCCGAAGCCTCAGCTCGCGCCCGGCGAGGTCCTCATCCGTGTCCGAGCGTGCGCTCTAAATCATCTCGACCTGTGGGTCCGTGAGGGCCTCCCGGGGCTCAAGCTCCCGCTGCCCCACGTCCTCGGGAGCGACGTCGCCGGTGAGGTCGCCGAGGTCGGTCCAGGCGTCACGGATCCGGAGGTCGGCGTCCGCGTCCTGGTGAACCCGGGCGCGAGCTGCGGCGATTGCGAATGGTGCATCGTCGGCGAGGACCCCCTGTGTGCGAGCTACCGGATTCTCGGCGAACATGTACACGGCGGATACGCGGAGTTCGTGAAGGTACCCGCTAGGAGCTGCGTGGAGCTCCCGACGGACTTCGACTACGTAAAGGCCGCCGCCGCGCCCCTTGTGTTCATGACGGCCTGGCGCGCCTTGATTAATCGGGCCAAGATCCGACCGGGCGAAGACGTGCTGATCCTCGGTGCGGGAGGCGGGGTCAGCACCGCGGCCATCCAGATCGCGAAGTACGCCGGCTGCACGGTGTTCACGACGAGCTCGAGTGACGAGAAGCTGCGGATGGCGAAGGACATCGGCGCAGACGTGCTGATCAACCACGCGCAGATGGAGTTCGAGAAGGCCGTGTGGGAGCTCACGGGGAAGCGCGGCGTCGACGTCGTGCTCGAGCACGTGGGGGAACAGACGTTCGAGCGGAGCTTTCGCGCCCTCGCGAAGCAGGGCCGACTCGTGTTCTGCGGCGCCACGACGGGGCCGACCGCCAAGTTCGACCTACGCCGCGGGTTCTGGCGGCAGGTGAACATCCTCGGTTCGACGATGGCGTCCCAGAAGGAGTTCGAGGACGTCATGAAGCTCGTGCTCCGCCGCAAGCTGACGCCGGTCGTGGACCGCACATATCCGTTGGAGAAGGCACGCGACGCGCAGCAGAGGCTGGCGAAGGGAGAGCACTTCGGCAAGATCGTGCTCACCGTGGATTGACCCGATCCGTCGCGAGGCTCCTCGTCCGTGGATGCAGCCGGTCAGCCTGCCGGCGACGTTCCGGCGGGCGCGGGCGTTGAGCCCGTGATTGGCGGCTGCGACTCCATGGCCCCCTTCACCTCGCCGCGTACGAGGCAGCTGGGACCGATGAAGATCCGACCGCCCTCATTCACGACACTCCCGATGACCATCCCGTGGATCTCCATGTCCCCGCCCACGGACTTCGCGTCCTTCGCGACGAGCCCCTTGAGGATCGCCTTCCCCGTCCGTTCCGCGACGAGGTTACCCGTGACCATTCCGATGATCTCGCACGTCGAGTGATCCCGCACGAACAGGTCGCCCTTGACGAGCCCCGTCATCTGGGTCGCCTTCGGACCGATCACGACGACGCTCCCCTCGAATCGCTCGTCGAGAACGCCGCCGCGGAAGATTCGGACCATTGCCGGTACCTAGAGGAGCGCAACATGCGTCGTGCGTTATTTCACCCTTTCCTCCGATGCGCCGGGGCGGCTCGGGCCGGAAAAGCCTACTCGGTTCGCGTCAGCCGTGTTGGGACAGCCATCGCTCCGCCTCGAGGGCCGCCATGCACCCGAACCCTGCGGCGGTCACCGCCTGTCGGTAATGCGAGTCGTGGACGTCCCCCGCCGCAAACACGCCGGGGACGTTCGTCCAGACGTGACGCTCCACCGCGATGTACCCCCTGGGGTCGAGACGGACGACGCCCTCGAACTCCCCCGTGTCGGGCTCGTGGCCGATGGCGACGAAGACGCCCTGCGTCGGCAGCTCCCACACCTTGAGGCGGGGGTCTTCCGGGTCCGCGTCGTAGGCCGCCTTTGGGTTCCCCTCCGGATGCGTCACGAGGCGGACCGCCCCCACCTTGCTCTCCCCCAAGATCTCGAGCACCTCCGTATTCCAGATCACCTCGACGTTCGGCGCTCGGAAGACGCGATCCTGCATGATCTTCGAAGCGCGGAACTCCCCGCGGCGGTGCAGGACCTTCACGGACTTGCACAGCTTCGACAGGTAGAGCGTGTCCTCCATCGCGCTGTCTCCGCCGCCGATAACCACGACGTCCATCCCTCGAAAGAAGTAGGCATCGCACACCGCGCAGGCGGTCACGCCCCGGCCCATGAGCGCCCTCTCGCTCGGGAGGCCGAGCCATTTCGCGCTCGCGCCGGTGGCGATGATCACCGCGCGCGCCTCGTAGCCGGCCTCTTCCGTCTTGACATGGAACGGGGGGCTCGTCGTCTCCAGGGACGTGGCGTTCGTGTCCACGATCGTCGCGCCGAACCGTTCCGCCTGGCGGCGCATCATGTCCATGAGGTCGGGTCCCTGCACTCCGTCCGGGAACCCGGGGTAGTTCTCGACCGCCGTGGTGACCATGAGCTGCCCGCCCGGGATGCGCGAGGGGTCCCCGCGCTTCGGGCCGCCACCGAGGACGAGGGTCTTGAGCCCCGCGCGTGTCGTGTAGATGGCGGCCGTGAGGCCCGCGGGTCCGGAACCGATGATGATCACGTCGTAGGTCATGCGGCGGGCGAAACGGGAGGGTTTCGTATGAGGTTTTGCTCGTCCCTCAGGTGCTGCGGCGGCGTGTGACGAAGAGGCTCAGGATGACGAGCACGACCGCGACAACGACGATGACCGCGAGGAGGAACGCAGCCGGGTTCAACGGGGGTCGGTCCCCGTCCGTCCCCGGCGGGCCCGATCCATTCGGGTCGATTCGCATCGCGAACGCGTCCGTGTCGAATCCTTGGACCGCGCGGTTCCCCGCGAGGTAGATTGCGTCCCCGGTGACGGCGATCCCCTGGGTCACGTCACTTCCCGCCCCACCCCACGTCCGGTGGGAGAGGGTGTCTCCGACGGGGGAGAATTCGAGGAGGACAACGTCGTTGCTCCCGTTGCCGAACGAACCGGTCTGCCCGGCGACGAATACGGCGCTCCCGTTCTCCGCGACCTCGACCGCGCGCGCGGACTCGGAGCCGGCGCCGCCCCACGTCGTGTTCCACACGAGGTTGCCGTCGAGGTCGTAGTCCAACAAAAGGATTCCATCGTCGCCGAAGCTCAACGTGAGGCCCGCCACGTATAGGTTCCTGCCACGGATCGTGAGCCCGAGTCCATCGTCGAAGGCAGACCCGCCCCACGTCGAGTTCCATACCTCTGACAAGGTCGTCTGGTTGAACGCTGCGACGAGGACGTCGCCGCCTGTGATGAGGTTCACACCGCCTGTGATCCCGGACACGTAGAGGTTCGTGCCGTCGGAAGCCATCGATCCGTCCGCGCCGTCGCGACCCGCGCCACCCCACGTGGCGTTCTGGACGGGCGTCCCGTCCGCATCCGCGAACTTCACCAGGGCGACTTGGCCTTGTGTATAGTCGAGCCTCACGTCCGCCCAGCCGGAGACGAATACGATCCCGTCCTCGACGACGATCCCGTCGGCCTCATCGTACAGGTCCGCGGGGCCGTTCCAGGTCGATTCCCACACGAGCGTGCCGTTCGAGGGCGACAGCTTGAGCACGTACATGTCTTGGGACTCGATCCGTCCGTCTCGCTGCGTCACGCCCCCGACGTACAGGAAGCCGCCAGCGTACACGATCTCAAACCCTTTCTGGCTCAAGGGACGCCCGATGGTCCTCTCCCACGCGACCGAGCCTGAGGCCTCGATCCGTGCGACGAACACGTCGTTGCCCTGTCCCTGGACGAATCCGACGAGGTAGACCTCGCCGCCAGGGCCCACCTCGACGCCCCATCCCTGATCGGCTCCTCCGCCGCCAAACGTCCTCATCCAGGCGGGGTCAAGGTACCCGTTGGCCTCGACAGGTGTGGCAGCGAACAGGAGAATCGCGCCCGCGAAGGCGGCGGCAATCGGTGTTCCCGGGCGCATGGAGGACACGAGTTCGACCTCCGGCTAATAGCCTTGCCGGTTCCATGTCGCACGCCGATGGCGATTGGACGGCGGGGAGGCCTCTCACTCCCGCGACCGAAGATCAGCCGCGCGCCCCTCGCGAGGCATTGCTATGGGACTGGCCAGGGTTCGAGAACGCGCTAGCCACCCAGAGGGATAAGATATGCAAGAACCGGAGCCCTCAAGAAGTTCTGCGGCCTCCTTCGCGCGGATGGCGGATCGCGAGTTCGGGAGATTCCTGCAGCTCCTCTACACGTACGAGCACCGGAAGGCCATGGGACTCTTCGACAAGCTCGTGGAAGACGACGAGAACTTCTGGCCGATTGCGGACGCACTCTTGCTCGTCTGCGCGAACCATCAGGACGCGAAGCTCACCGTGCCGCACGGTCTGCAGACGCTCGAGGCCGCGCGCGAGATGTTCACCGTGGGGGGGACGGAGGCCTCGCCCGGCCTCCTCCGGTTCGTCGTTCTGTACAGC
>DATEUK010000113.1:0-26432 GCA_035283165.1 Thermoplasmata archaeon | reverse complement strand
GACCTCGCGACGCTCGCGTTCGGCGACGCGATGTGGGTGGACGTCACCGCCGCGGGGCAATACACGGTCGCGGGGCTGGTCCGGCTCAACCCCATCGTTCCGTTGTCCGCGGGCTGGAACCTCGTCGGCTACGCCGCCTTCGTGTCGGAGACGAGGGACGTGAGCCTGGCGGAGGCCCCGGGCGTCGTCCGGGTCGAGGCATTCGATCCTGCGAGCGCAGATCCCTATCGCCTCCGTGTCGTGGCGGGAACGGAGATGCTCGTCCCCGGGGAGGGGTTCTGGGTGCTCCTTGTCTCGGGAGGTGGCCTCTGGGTCCAAGGGTAGGCGTGCGAAGCAGAATCCCCATGGGGCGAGCAGGCCGACGTCTAGGGGATGCTCCACTTTTTCGCGACACGGCGTGGGGGAGCCCGTCGTGGGCGCCGTTAACGAGGTCCCGGAGAGGGTTGTGACCTCAGAAGGGACGCGGTGTGAGCCTCCGTCCGAAGCGCGAACACGACTCATCGCCTGACTGATAGGCGCTCACTATGCAGCGATCGCCGAACGGGCGTGTCCCGATCCGCTACCACCGACCGCTTCAGGTAGGGAGCGCGGGCAGGGGGTTATGCGGGCACGGTTATAGAATGTCCTACCACATCCTTCAAGGAGCGATAGAAGGCCCCACCAAATTCTAGTTGGCGGCCGCCGACCCTGGCCCCGGCAGGTGAGAGGACAAATGAACCTCGTCCGGACCTGGGTCGTGGTCGTCGCATTGGGAACGCTTGTGGCCTCAGGCATCTTCGGCGCCGTCGCCGGGGGTCTGAGTTTCGAGTCCGGCGATGCCCGCGCTTCTGTAGGAAGCGACGCGTTTGTCGCACCGGATCCTCGGCCATCACCCCGTGCGGGACACCGAATGGTCTACCATTCGGAGTCGGAACGAGTGATCCTCCTCGGCGGGGGATCCCCCTTCGGTGGGGGAACCGACCTGAACGACCTGTGGGCCTATGACGTCGAGGACAACCGGTGGACCGAGCTGTATCCGGTCCTGATGCCTCCTGCGGCGGGACCCGTCGCTGCGGTCGGCCCGATGGCCTACGACTCCCAGTCGGAACGGGTCGTCCTGTATCAGAACGGCGAGACGTGGGCGTACAGTTCCGAGAAGAATCGCTGGACGAACATGAACCCCCTGCTCTCCCCTCCAGGGGCGCCGGGCCGGGTTGCGATTCGCACGGCGTACGACGCGGAGTCGGACCGGATCATCCTCTTCGGTGGCCGCACCGCTCCCAACACCTTCTGGCTGGACACGTGGGCCTATGACTACGAGACGAACACCTGGACGCAGATGCATCCCCTCGTGAGTCCCCCCGGTCGCATGAACCCCGGCATGGTGTACGACTCGGCCCACGATCGAGTCATCATGTTCGGGGGTGCATTCGGCGGCCAGCGCCGGGGCGACACGTGGGCCTACGACTATAACGGCGACACGTGGACGCTTCTCCTTCCCGGGTCGGGGCCCTCGCCCCGAGGGTTCCTCGTCATGGTGTACGACGCCTGCGCCCGGCGGTCGATCCTGTTCGGCGGCGTCGGCCCGGTTCCGACGGAGATCACGGACGACGAGACGTGGTCGTACGACTACGACGCGAACGCATGGACACAGCTGACTCCGGGCTTGGCGCCGAGCGCGCGCGCGTGGCACGGGATGGTGTACGTCGGGGACGACGACGATGACGACGACGACGATGATGATGAAGATGACGACCGGGACGGGCCTCGGCACGGGACCCGCGGAGCACGGGACGATGACGAGGACTGCGACGACGACGATGACCGCGACGGGACTGGGAGAAGTCGGGATGACGAGGAGGATGACGAGGCCGTGGGTCGGACGATCTTGTTCGGAGGGGCGGCCACACGTACGGGTCCGGCCACGAACGACCTGTGGACGTACGACAGCGCCGCGAACGCGTGGGCCCTCGTGGTCGACGAGCCCGATGACGACGACGATGACGAGGAGCCGTGAGACGATGGGACTTATGGAGAAAACCGGACTCAGGGGTGGGCGGGTGCCGTCTGCTCTGATTGCTGCGTTGGTTGTGTGGATCCTGATTTCGGTAATCCTTCCCCGTACTGTCCAGGCCGTCCCACTAGAACCGGCGTTGGAAATTAGGTGCGGCAGCAGCATTGTCGCGAACGTGTGTGTGGGTAAATTCGAGCCGCTGGTTAGCTCCGGGTACTTTTCAGTGGCATCGGGCTCCATCGACGCAACGCTAGATTACACAGCGTGCTGGTCCGGGCCGTGTGTATCTGCCACGTTGCAGACAGTCTCCGAAGCCGCTGTCTATGCTGGACAGGCGGCTACGGGTCAACCGGGACGGGGCGGCGAGCCAATGGCCCATGCGCAGGCACACGCGATGCACAGTGGCTGCCCGACCAGCGAATGTGGGACCCAATTCTATCCCATTTCTGACGCTGCCAGTGCCTCGGCTTTTGCGTTTGTTAGATGGCCCTTCAGAATCATCACTACCGATGGCGGGCCCCTGCCAGACAGCATCCTGTTAAACATGGAGTGTAGGATGGAGACTTCCGGGGGGGAGACTTCTGCGAGGGTAAGGGTCAGGGACATCGAGGGCAACCCGGTTGGCGGATGCGATTCGAGTGGCGCGACATCATTTACAGTCGGAAACCGTCAGTCCACACTTTTCATGGAAGTCACTGCAAGGGCATTCGCTGTGGCGTACGGCAAGAATCCTGCAACTGGGGAGCTCGGTTCTGGTTCCGGCGAGTCTTCCGCCATCGCAGATCCGTTCTTGTCCATCGATCCTGCATCCCCGCTTGCCCCCTTGCTCCAGGTGCAGACCTTGTCCCGATTGGGCGGGCAATACGTGCCGCACGTGCGATCACCCGTGGACCTTGACGCGGATGGCTTCCGCACCGACACGGACTGCAATGACAACAGTCCTGCAATCCATCCGGGCGCAATCGATGTGGTCGACGGGATCGACACCGATTGCGATGGCATCCCAGATGACGTTCCACCTCCGGTCGACCTCGGCATTTTCCCCCGCCGCGACCTCAGCGAGGCAGTGGACATCAATGACCTAGGCCTGGTACTGGTCCAGAGCGACAATCGCGCCTTCTTATGGGAGAACGGAGTGGAGATCGACCTAGGAACTCTGGGTGGCCCCGATCCTGGGCCGTTTGCGGGTGGGGGGACGAACGCCGTTGCGTTGAATGACCTCGGCCAGGTCGTCGGCACAAGCGAGACCGCGGCGGGCACCACGCATGCATTCCTTTGGCAGAGCGGCCTCATGACAGACCTGGGAACCCTCGGCGGGGCTCTCAGCGATGCCCTCGCCCTGAACAACCGGGGCCGAGTCGTCGGCGTCAGCGAGACTGGTTCAGGCGAACGGCACTACTTCCTCATCACGCCAGTCGACACGAACCTGGACGAGGCACCAGACCTGTGGAACGAGGACACGAGACCTGCGGACGGGATCAACGACCTGATGACCGACATCGGGTTCTTCTCTCCTGCAGGACTGTTCGGGGGATCCGGTTCTGCGGCCATCAATGGGCTTGACCAGGTCGTGTTCGACGGCAAAGTGCTTGTCGACTTTCCCCCATTCGGTATCGTTCCCGTTGGACGCGCCCTACTTTGGGAGAACGGCGTGACCACGGACTTGGGAACTCTCGGCGGCATCCAATCGGGTCCCGCCGGTCTGAACGATCTCGGTCAGGTCATCGGATGGAGCGACACTCGCCTGGGCCCCACGCACGCCTTCCTCTGGCAGAGCGGGGTCATGACGGATCTTGGCACTCTCCCCGGAGGTTTGAGCAGCGTCGCCGTCGACATCAACAACCGAGGACAGGTCCTGGGCAACAGCAACTTCGAGACATGCTGCGATCACGCCTTCCTCTGGCACAACGGGGTCATGACGGACTTGGGGATCCTCGGGACCAGCCTCGGGGGGTCCAGCAGCTTTGGAGCGGCAATCAACGACTTCGCGCAGGTCGTCGGCATGAGCGATCAGAGGTTCGTCGACTTTCACGCATTCCTCATCACGCCCCAGGACACGAACGCCGACGGGATTCCCGATCAGTGGAACCGGGATACAAGTCCTGCGGACGTAGCAAACGACTTGATGGTGGACCTGGGAACCCTTGGGGGCGGCTTCAGTGCCGCCGTGGCCCTCAACGAGCGCGGCCAAGTCGCCGGGGACAGCGACACAAGCGCCAATGATCTTCACGCCTTCCGTTGGTCAGGGCCAGTGCCTGCCGCCGCGGGCTTCAACATCGTAGTTACGCCCCCCGACATGACGACGGGCACCACGCCGGTGACACTCACGTTCTCTGAAGTCACACAGCCTGGGCTGACCCAGCTGACTACAACGACGGAAGCGAATCCACCTCCGCTGGGATTCATGCTTGGCGACCCGCCTACGTACTACTCCCTCTCGACAACGGTGGTCTTCTCCGGAAGCATCGAGCTGTGCATTGACTACAACGGGATGGCCTTTTCGATCCCCGAAGCTGACCTGAGGCTGCACCACTTTGAGAACGGCCAGTGGACGGACGTTACGGTCTTGCCGGTCGATACCACAAACAAGGTCATCTGTGGAATCGTTACATCGCTCTCGCCATTCGCGATCTTCGAGCCACCCCTTGCCGTCGAGATTGACATCAAGCCCGGAAGCCTCGTCAACCCTGTTAACCCGAAGAGCAAAGGGACTATCCCGGTGGCAATTCTCTCTTCACACGAATTTGACGCACCCGGCAGTGTTGACAGATTCTCCCTTACTTTCGGTCGAACTGGCCAGGAAGAAAGCCTGGCCTTCTGCGCTGGGAGCGCTGAGGATGTGAACGGCGACGGGTTCCTCGACATAGTCTGTCACTTCTACACGCAACCTGCACGCTTCCGCACGGGGGATGCTGAGGGAATCCTACAAGGAAAGACCATCGAAGGGAGAATCATTGAAGGACGAGATTCGGTTAGGATCATTGGATGAGCCGAATGGCAATCCCCGAGGACACCCCTGGGCGAATCGTCCTTAAGGGCGTCGAACTGGTCCCCTAAAAGCGTCCGTCGGCACATCGTCGGCCGTCTTGCGGGCCTCTCGGCGTACCGTACGTCCCCGTCGGGCGGACCGGCGGCGACCTCCGGGCGACTCGAACCGATCCCGGACGACACGCTCCCCGTTGGCTGGCGTCTGGCGCCCGTTCACTCGGGCAGGCGGGGGGTCTTGATTTCTACTGACCATCCGCGCTCGGATCGGCGACTGGACGACGACGGCGACGAAGAGGACGGGGAAGACGACTAGAGGCGACCCTTTGGAGGCGCGAGGCGGGAGTTACACGAACCGCGCGACACCGGAGAACGGAGACCGGCATCGGACGGTGACGCGGTTCGCCGCCGAGCCTGCGCTGGTCCACTCCGCGCCCCCCCCCGGCTGAGGCGAGTTCCGCCTCTGCTGCCGCATCCTGATTGCAGGCAGGGGCCCCGTGCTATCGGGCCTTCTCGATTCCGAGATGCCACGGCGTCGGGAGCCTCCCGCGCTTCCGTCCGTCAGGCGTTTGCATCTGCCCGAGGGTGGGCGCGGGGCCTTCATGACGTGGGCTCCTGGCGTCACGCGGACTTGAGGGCAAAGTGCTAAGTATTACGAAATCTTACATTCCATTACATGGAGATACGGGTCGACTGGTCGGAGAAGCGCCAGCGGCACATCCTCGATCGGATGATCCTGCGCGGCATCTCCCGCCAAGAATTCCTCGCTGCCCTCCGTCTTGGCACGAAGCGACGGCAGAAGGAGGGAATCTACGAATCGTCCTACCGCTATTTTTCCGTCGTCTACGAGGAACGCCACGACGCGAAACGGCGGTGGAGGAAAGTATACCCGATCACCGTGAAGGTGGGACCGTGAAGAAGGCGAAGTTCGCTCCGTATCCTTGCCATTGCGGCGGGAAGATGGTCGAAACCGCGATTCACGTGGAGCACCTCGGAATCGACTTCGGGCTCCGGACGGGGCACGTGTGCACGCGCTGCGGGGACCAGTTCCTGACGGACGAAACGTGGCAGGAGATCGAGGACGCGGCGAAGGCGCGCGGCCTGTTCGGGCTAGAGCGGAAGGTCCGCGTCCGGCGTTCGGGCAACTCCTTGGTGGTTGCGATTCCCCGCGACCTGGCGGCGTTCCTCGGCGTGGACAAGGACACCCTCGTCAGCCTCCTGCCCCTGGGAAAGGGTCGTCTTGAAGTGCACACGGTCGGGTAGCGCGTGGAGTCGTGGGCGGGCGAACGGAACGCGCCCCGCATTCCCGCTCGAGATCAGGTCCGCCAGGCGGCTAGGGTGATCTTGTGATCTCGGAGGACCTGATCGGGGAACCGTCGGATCATCAGGCGGGATGCGTTCCCCGCCATTTTCGCGAAGTGCCCCTACTCGGCAACGCAGGTGGGCAGAGATGAGATTGAGGGGGGTCCAAAGACGACGCGTCCCCGAGGACGAGAGTGATCACTTCGCGTCCTCGACGACCAGATGCCACGGCGTCGGCAACTTCGACCCCGCTTTCCGCATCGCCTCCCGAGCGTGCGCGACGTTCGCCTCCATCGTCAAGATCGTGAGGACTGTGTCCCCGGCTCGACCATGGCGGCGGTGCCGACTGCACGCCGATGGACTCCGTTCCAAGGTTCGGCCCGCATGCCGCATGACCGGGCGTTATTCGCCGGCGTACCAGAATCCTACTATACCCCAGGAGTCCATGCCTCCGGGGACGGGCATGGGGATGTATCGGGCCCTGCCAATGACGCGTTCTCCCGGGCGGACTCGTTCGGGAAACCTGGGGATTCCTCCTTCCGTTCCGACCGGGACGGTGAGGCGGCACGGGTCAGGGGCCGTGTTGTTCCTTCTCTTGTTGGCGGGCCTGGGCACATTCGCTCTCTTCTCCTCGGAGGAGGCTAGGGCGGCAACCCTGTATGTGGGTGGTCCGGGTCCTGGAAACTACACCACCATCCAAGCAGCGGTAGATGCGGCCTCCCCGGGAGACACGGTGTTCGTGTTCAACGGGACCTACTACGGGGACGTGACCGTGAGCAAGACCCTCAGCCTCGTAGGCCAAGACATGGCGACGACGGTCATCGTCGGCGGGGTGCTAGGTACACCCATCCGGGTGACCGCAGACTGGGTTAACATTACTGGATTCACGGTAAGAGACGAAAGCGGCTACCAACCTGGAAGGATAGACTGCTGGATCGTCCATCACGGGGAGATTTCCGGTAACGACGCTGGAGAAATATGGGTCTACAATTCCGTCGGGGTCACGGTTAGTGGCAACCGCGGAGGCTTTGTCGAAGTCTATCGTTCGTCCGACATCGCCATCCGTGGCAACAACCTGTCTGGCTCTGCTGGTAGGAGCAATTTTGGCGTGATCGACCTATACGCCTCGACCAACGTCACCATCACGGGCAACATCCTGGACGGCGGGATTTATCTTTTCAGTTACCAATTTTTGGACCCTGCCGCTTCGGATCTCCCCTACTTTAACACCCACACGATTACCCCTGACAATCTCGTCAACGGCAAGCCCGTCTATTACTACAAGGATCTCAGTGGGCTGGTCGTCCCAGACGTCCCCACTGGAGAACTTATCGTGGTCAACAGTACCGACGTGCAGGTGTCCAACCTCATGGGGGTTGGCGCGGGGATCTGGATAGGCTTCGTGGATCGCATCACGATTTCCGGCAGTGAGGCAAGCAGCATTTATTCCTTTCATTCCTCTGCGGTCACCGTCGCGTCGAGTTACGCCGACGGGATAGGGTTCCTTAACACGACTGACGCCGCTGTCGTCGATAGCTCGGTCGGCCTCGACCCCAGTTGGTGGCCGTCCATTTCGATCGACGGCTTCAGCTCCTTCATCACCCTTATTGGTAACGACCTCGGCTCCGGGGTTTCGATAAGCTACTCGTGGAACGTTGCGATCGTTGAAAACAGAGTACCAGCCGATATCACAATCGAGGATTCTTCGGATGTGGCCATCGTTCGGAACACGATTCAGGGGTACCTTTACTGGGGCGTGTGGCTCCGCAATACCGCCGTTACCACAGTACACCACAACAGTTTCTATGAGGGGGGCTATGGCACCGCAGCGGATGACGGTCCCGAGAACCTCTGGGACGACGGGTACCCCAGCGGCGGAAACTATTGGTACGACTATGCCGGCATCGACCTGTTCAGCGGTCCGAACCAAGATGTGCCTGGGGGCGACGGCATCGGCGACACCCCCTATGTGATCGACGCCGACTCGGCCGACCGGTATCCTCTGATGAGGCCGGTCGACATGGCTCCACCCACGGTGGCCGTCACCTCCCACACGAACGGCCAGTGGGTCTCCACCTCGACCCCCAGCTTGGAAGGCACCGCCGCGGATACTGGGGGTAGCGGCCTGAGTCGGGTGGAGGTTTCCTGCGATGATGGCACGACATGGGGGCTAGCGACTGGCACGGCGGTGTGGACCTACGCCGAGTGCACCCTGGAACCCCTGTCCAACATCGTCCGTGCCCGCGCTTTCGACAACGCGAGCCGCGAATCCGCACACGCAGTCCTCACCCTGCACTACGACCCGAACCCGTCGACGGTCGCGATCGACTCGCCCGTGGACGGAGCCTGGCTGAACACTGCGGCGGTCAACGTGAGCGGGACCGCCGCGGACGCAGAGAGCGGGCTGGACCGCGTGGAGATCTCGTGCAACAACGGACTCACGTGGCGGATCGCCAATGGCACCACCTCGTGGACGGCGGGGTGCGCCGGGCTGTTGGAGGGTCCGAATGTCTTCATGGCCCGCTCCTTCGACCGGGTGGGATGGGGCTCCGAGCCAGCCCTCCTCACCGTGAACGTGGATCTCACGCCGCCAGCGACGCAGTTGGGAATCGGATATCCGAACTACACGGTTGGCGGCGCGTTCGTCACCACGTCCACGCCGTTCGTCCTAGCAGGGACGGACGCAGGGGTCTTCCCCTCGGGGATCGACCGGACCGAATACCGCCTGGACGGGAATCCCTGGAACTCCTATCTGACGCCCTTCACCATCGCGACGGAAGGCCCCCACGCCATCGCATTCCGCTCCGTGGACGCCGCGGGGAACGCGGAGGGGATCCAGTCGGTCGACCTCGTCGTGGATGACACGCCCCCCGCCTCGACCCTGACCCTCGGGAGTCCGAACTACCTCGTCGGCGGGACTTTCGTGACCTCGGCGACGCCGCTGAGCGCGTCGGCGGCAGACGGCGGGACGCCCCCCGTGGGCGTCGCCGTCACGGAGTTCCGGGTGGACGGCGCGGCGTGGCGCCCATACCTCGCGCCGTTCGGCCTCTCGGGCGAGGGCGTTCACACCGTCGAGGTCCGCTCCCGGGACTGGCTCGGGCTCGAGGAGGCCTCCGTGCCGGTGGCGATCACCGTCGACGATTCCCCGCCCGCCACGACCATCTCGCCGGACACGGGACCCCACACGACGGACACCCGGTTCGCCCTGCTCGCCGTGGATGCGGGGAGCGGCGTCGCGATCACGGAGTACCGGGTCGATGGGGGCTCTTGGCTCCCCTACTCGGGCCCGTTCCCCGTCCCCTCGGGCTCCCACCAGATCTCCTACCGCTCCGTGGACCATCTGGGCAATGTGGAGGTGGAACGGACCTTGGACGTCCGCGTCGGTCTTGCCCTCGCCCCCGTCACGGTCCTCCTGTTCGGGGAACCGAGCCACTTCGCCTCGGCGGTGTACGTGAAGTCCACCACCCCGCTCGACTTCTTCGCCACGGACCGGAGCGGCCTCGGCCTCCGGAGCACCACCTACCGGATTGACGGACGGGCCTGGATCAACTACACCGCCATGGGCTCCTTCACCCTCGGGGGGGAGGGCCCGCACCTCCTCCAGTGGAACAGCGTGGACTTCGCGGGAAACCTCGAGGACACCCATGACGAGACCGTCTGGGTGGACGACACCCCGCCCGCGACGACCATCTCCCCCACGGAAGGACCGTTCACCACGGACGCCGTCTTCGCCCTCGCCGCCACGGACGCGGCGAGCGGTGTGGCCTACACGGAGTACCACATCGACGGCGACCCCTGGGCGGCCTACTCCGTCCCCTTCCCCCTGTCACTCGGATCGCACCGGATCGCCCATCGTTCCGTGGACAACCTCGGGAACCTAGAAGCGGAACGGACCCTGGACGTGCGCGTCGGCTTCGCCCTCGCCCCGAGCACCGCGCTCATCGTCGGGGACCCGAACCACCAGGCACAGACTCCACCGGTGCTCTACGTGACCTCCGCGACCCCGCTAAGGCTCTCCGCCCTCGACCGGAGCACCGTGGGCCTCGCGGAGACCTTGTATCGGATGGACGATGGCCCCTACGGCCCCTCCACCGCCATGGAGTCCTTCTTCCTCTACGGCGAGGGAGAGCACCGCATCGAGTGGTACAGCGTGGATTTGGCGGGGAACGTCGAGGCGAGCAAGAACCAGACCCTGCGGGTCGACGACACGCCGCCGTTCGCGACCCTTACGATCGGGGAGGCGCAGGCCGGCGACAGCCCCGTCATCGTGACCTCCTCCACGCGCTTCACCCTCGACGCCATCGACGGCGGGGTGATGCCCGTCGGGCTCGACTCCATCCGGTATCGGATCGACCTGGGCCCCTGGATGCCGTACACGACCCCCTTCACGATCCCCCTTGCCGACGGTGCCATCCAGCTCGAGTACTCCGCCACCGATCTCCTTGGGAACTCGAACTCCTGGGTGCAGGACCTCGTCATCGACGACCTGCCCCCGCAGAAGGGGGTCGAGCCGAACTGGAAGCCCCTCGTGGCGGCGACCTTCGCCGCCCTCCTCCTGGCCGCGGGACTTTGGTCCTCCCGCCTCCGGTTTTGGCGGGGGAGAGTGTCCCCGCAGACCCTGCGGCGGTTCGCCACGACCGCGCTGCCTTTCGTGCTCACGGAGGCGGCGACCGGGCTCCTCTCCCTCTCCACGGGCCTCCTGGCGATTCCGCCGTTGCTGGGGCCGGGCACCGCGGTCGACGTGGCCATCCTCGCCGCGGGGCTGTTCGTCCTGGTGCTCCGACGACACTCCCCGAGCCAAGGCCGTGCGACCCATGCGGGCACGCACCCCCACCGCCAGACTCTATCCCCTGGTCGGCGCTCCGTTTCAGGGGCCGGGAGGCTCGTCCGCGTGGTGCTACCTCTCCTTCTCGTCCTTGCCCCCTTCATGATTTTCGCCACCCCGGTCGCGGCGGCCCCCGTAACGACCCCTACGTTCGGCTACCCCAGCGACTTCCCCTCGGCGCAGAATGCGTTTGTGTCGTCGGAGACATCGATCGGCTTCTACGTGACCGATCCCTCCGGGTCAGGGATTCGCAACACGTCCTACCGCGTGGACGAGGGGCCCTGGACCAACTACACGGTCCCGTTCAGCTTCGCGGGAAGGGGGGAAGGGGATCACGTCCTCGACTTCTACAGCGAGGACTTCGCCGGAAACCGGGAGGGTGTGGGGCGCGTTTTCGTTCGCGTCGACGATACGGCGCCGGAGACGAAGCTCGCGCCCGCGGAGGGACCGTACGATGCGGACACTCGGTTCACTCTCACCGCGACGGACGCGGGGAGCGGAGTGGGCCGCACGGAGTACCGCGTGGACGGGGGGCTGTGGCGCGCGTACACGGTCGCCTTCTCCCTCCCGGGCGGCGACCACGCGCTGACGTTTCGCTCTGTGGACCGTGTGAACAACACGGAGGCGACCCGTTCGTTCTCTCTCACGGTCGGAGGACCTGGCCTCCCATGGCTCCCGCAGCTTGCCCTCGCGGCCGCCGGAGTGATAGCCGTCCTCTTCGCGGGGCTGGAGTTCCTTCGGCGGTCCTTCCTCCTCCCTTTCGTCCTCCTCTGGGCCAGGCTGAGCAGCGAGGGCATCTTGGACCACGAAAGGCGCGGGATGCTCCGCGGCTACCTCGCGGCGAGCCCGGGTGCCCACTTCGCGGCAATCCGAGCCGATCTAAGGATGGCGGTGGGCACCCTGTCGTATCACCTTTGGGTCCTCGAAAGGGAGGGCATCGCGAAGTCCTGGAGGGACGGCCGATTCCGTCGGTACGCCCTGAGCGACTACCGCATCGCGGACATCCAACCGAGGCTCACGGACATCGATTTGCTCCTCCTCCAGAGCATCCGCGGTCGCCCCGGCCTCACGCAGCGCGATCTGATGGAGGAGCTGGGCGTGAGCCAGCCGACGGTCAGCCAGCACGTGACCAAGATCGAGAAGCTCGGGTTCGTCCGCGCGACGCGAGAGGGCCTTCGCAAGCGGTATCTCTTGAATGAGGATGCGATTGCGCACGCCGCCATGCCTGCCGGGTCGACGCCCAGAACGGACATGGGTGTCCGTCGCGGCGAATGACGTTGCGAGTCTCTGGTCTCGGAGAGACCGGACCGTTGAGATGGTTCTCGCGGAACGTCCATCCCGCCACGACCCTGGTTATTCGCGACGCTACCAGAAGCTTGAGGAAGGGAGTGCCCACGCTACCAACAAAGCTTCGATGTCTGCGGCGTTGCCTTCGTCATGGACGCGGGACGGATGGCGGTGGAAAGTCGGATGCGGGGCGGAGGCGCAGTGGCGTTGGCGGCGGTTATGGTCGCGGCATTTGGAGCGGGTCTGTTGGCGGGCGGCGCGTCTGCGGTCGGGGAGAAGTGCCTGTTCGTGACGCTGGGGGTGGCTCCGACGACCCCTGTCGCGACGGTGCCTGCGACGATCGTCGGCACCGCGGGGAACGACCTCCTCGTGGGGACGCCGGGCAACGACGTGATCGCGGGCCTGGACGGGGACGACGTGATCTACGGGCTTGAGGGCAATGACGTGATCTGCGGCGGTCTGGGGAACGACTTTCTCTCCGGCGGGGACGGCGACGACGTGATCTCCGGTGACTTCCTCGTGGGCACCGCCGGCGCTGATTCGATCATTGGCGGCGACGACGTCCTTTACGGTGACGACGGGAACGATGTCGTCGACGGGGACTTGCTCTTTGGCGAGGCCGGGAACGACGTTCTGACGGGCGGCAACGACATGGTCGACGGGGGACCGGGCACCGACCAGCTCAACGGGGACATGATCGTCGGCGGACTCGGCGCGGACGCGTTAACCGGCGGGGACGACGCGGTCGAGGGCGGCCCAGGGGACGATGGCTTCTTCGGAACGGCCTCGGTGAACGGGGATGGCATCTTGGGAGGAGCGGGAGATGACGTCCTAGTCGGCGGTGACGACGTAGTGAGCGGCGGCCTGGGTCAGGACCGGCTGCTCGCGGACGGGCTCTTTGGTCTCGCCGGGAACGACCTCTTGGTTGGCGGCGACGACACAGTCAACGGCGGCCCCGACGACGACCTCGCCGTCAACGGAGACGCGCTCAACGGAGGGGACGGGAACGATGTCGGTATCGGCGGCGACGATGTCGTGATCGGCGGCGAAGGCGACGACGGGAACATCCGGGGGGACGGCGTCACCGGGGGCCCGGGCATCGACTCGATGGACTTCGGCGACGACCTCATGATCGGCGGATCCGGGGACGACCTCATCTGGTCGGACTTCCCCGCGGTCGATGTCGAATCCGTTGCTGGAGGCGATGACCGCATCAACTGCGGCCCCGGAGAGGACTTCGCGGACGGGGGACCCGGTTGGGACCGGGCTTGGAACTGCGAGTTGACCGTGGACGTGGAGGAGTCGTGAGATCCATGAGGCCCTGGTTGCTCCTGAGCGCTTTCGTTGTGACGGCCTTGCTGATGGCCCCCTTGGCTGCGGCGCCGAAGCCGCCTTCGCCTCCGCCTCCGGCTCCCGCGGACCCGGCCATTGCGTTTTGGTCCGCGGGCCTCAAGGTCATGAACGCGGACGGCGGCGCAGTGAAGACTGTGTACTCGGGCGGCTGGAGCCCGACATGGGCACCCGATCGGAGCGCGATTGGGTTCTTGGACGGTGCGTCGGTCGGCTCTCCGTTGGAGCTTTGGCGCATTGACGTGAGCGTGACGAACGGAGTGGTCCAGGGGACCAACCCCAGACTCCTCTATGCGAACGTCGCCCACCTCAACGCCTCCACCCCCGCATGGTCCCCCACGGGCACGGTCATCGCATTTACGGAGGCGGACACCGACCCCTGGACGGGGTACACACTCCCCAGGCTGCTGCGCACGATCCCGGCCGGTGGCGGCGCACCGACGACGCTCTACACGACGTATGGAGAGTCCCAAGTCCTGGACCCGACTTGGAATCCCGCGGGCACGAAGATTGCATGGGTTGAGTACTGGGTGGACATCTATGGCATCGACAGTTCCTGGTCCATCATGGTCCTTGACCTCACGACAGGCACCGTCCGCACGGCGTTCGAGTGGGTGAGCTACAGCCTCGCCGACCTCGACTGGTCGAGGACGCAGGACAAGATCGCGTTCTCCGCCAAGGGCGGGATCTACACGGTGGACGTCAGCCTGCCGAACCCCATCCCCCAGTTGGTCGTTGGCGGAGCCTCCCAGCCCACGTGGCAGCCCGATGACGGCAAGATCGCATTCCAGTCCTCCGGGCGGCGAGGTCCCGGGAAGGTCGTCAAGAGCACGAACATCTGGACGTACGACTTCTCGGACGGGAAGGAGGCCCTCCTCGGCCCCGGGTACGCGCCGGACTGGGTCCGGTGCAGTCCCTGCCCGTGACGAGACCTACACGAACAGCGTGACATTGGGGAACGGAGATCGGTGCGGCCGGTGACGAGGTTCGCCGCCGAGCCCGCGCGGGTCCGCGTCCAGAGGATTCATTGGCGGCGAGCGCAAGAACGCCTCCTTCACAGCCACCCAAGAGGAAGTCGGACAGTCAGGACTGGGCAAGAGCCGCCGGCGATTCGATTTCGCGCGTGGCCGACTCCTTGAGGGGACGAAGGGGGACCGAGCCGAAGGTTAGGAGATAGGCTTCCGCGGGACGAAGCGATTGCGCGCGAGCGTCCACTTCGAGCCCCATGCCCTCCAGGGCATGCGCCCCCAGGATCGGCGCATCTCCCGGTTCGCCGAAGATGATCCATGTCGGCGTCCCGAGTCCGGCGTATTCCACCTCGGCACGTCCCATCTCGCGTGCCGTTTTGGTCCCATCGGCAAGAGTGACGGTGATTGTGCGGCTTGGCACGATTCCGAGGGATTCCGCCAAGGGGCGTGGCACCACAGTGTAGGAGGCGCCCGTGTCGACGACCATCTCGATTTCACGGGCACGCCCGGGCTCGAGCAGGGGAAAAACCCGGACACGAACTCGGAACAAGCCCTCACCTTAGTCCGTAAACCGATGCACCGGTTTAAGGTTGCCCGTACGTGTGGCGACTGGGCTGGTTCCGAGGGGTGCCTCGCTCATTCGGCCGTCTCCACGATGACGTGCCGCGGCCATCGGCGACTTCGAGCCGGACTTCCGCATCACCTCCCGCGCGCGTGGAGGACGTTCGCCTCCGTCGTCCAGATCGTGAGCACGAGCTGTCCGGGCTTCACGCGCGCCGCGGCCCCGAGGGTATAATCGCCCGCGACGCCGCATCATGGGAGAGCAAGGCGATGCCCTCGGGCGTCTCGAAGGCGGCCGCCTACGGAACACAGGGGACCCACGGGCGGAGCTTCGTGTCGAAGGTGGCCACGCGGTCGAGGCCGAGCCGACGGACCTGTTCCACAATCGTCCAATCCGTGAAGCTCAGCGACGTCTCGTGGCGCAGGAAAGAAGCCCAGGCCGCGCGAACGAGCGCTTCGTCCACACGGAGGAGCACGACGAACGCCTCCTCGCCCCCCGGCGGGAGGAAGAAGTGGCCGACGGCCTTCGCGACGCGACGGTCCTTCGTCCGGACCAGGGCGAGGGTCACCGACTCGTCAAGGACGAAATCGGAGGAGAACGCGTTCCCGTGCTTCCCGTCGCGTACGTCTTCGAGCACCGCCAAAGCCCGCTCGTGGTTCGCGTCCCTCGCGTTGTGAGCCGCCACGACGACCGCGGTATCCAGGAAGACGCTCACCGTTCCTCTCCGTACAGGACCTCGTCCAAGTCTTCCTTGGAGGTGTCCACGCCCCAGTCGCGGATGGATCGCCGCAGGCGCCGCCAGGCCGCGTCCGGGATGGGCCTCCGACGCCCGAGGATTCGAGCGACCAGCGCGTCCTCGTTCTCCCCGCCAAGCTTCGCGAGGAGCGTGACCAGCTCCTGTTTCGAGACCTTCTTCCGGGTCTTGAGGAACAGGCGGGCGGCAAGGGCATCCAGGTCCCCGCTCGTGTCGTCGGTGACCTTGACCGTCGTGGCCATGTGGGTTTTATAGGTATACCAGGTATACAAAGATTCCCCTCACCGTGTCGCTTCCCGCCTCCCGCCGGTGACAGCGGTCGCCGCGCTGGTGCCCAGGGTCGAAACGGATAAACGGACTAAGTGCACTTAGAACACGGACATGGCGGTCAAGACGATCACAGTAACCGACCTCGCCTACATGCGGCTGCGGCGCCTCAAGCGGCCCGGGGAGAGCTTCTCGGACCTCGTGGTCCGGTTGACGGCGGGCCGAAAGAGCGTCATGCACCTGGCCGGCAGCTGGAAGGATATGCCCAAGGGGGAGTACGAGGACATGCTCCGGGCGCTCCGCGAGGAAGAAGCAATGAGCGAACGGAAGGCGCGACGCCGCGCGGAGGCCATGCTGAAGGAGGACAAATGACCTTGGTCGACGCGGGATTCCTCATCGACTTCCTGCGCGGGAACGCAGAGGCCCGTTCGCGCATGAAGGCCGCCGAGGAGGCGGGCGAGGTCCTGTACGTGACGCCCCTCGTCGCGTACGAGGTCCTCGTGGGCGCTTACACATTGGGGGGGAAGGCACTGCATCGCGCGCCGGAGTTGGTCCGATCGCTCACATTCATGCCCCTCGAGGTGGAAGCCGTGGAGGAGGCGGCAAGAACAGGGGCTGAGCTTCGACGAATCGGGAGGCCCATCGGCCCTGTGGACGCGCTGAACGCGGGGGCTGCCCTCCACAACCATGATCGGCTTCTAACCCAGGACGCGGACTATGCCAGGGTACGGGGACTTGTCGTGGAGTCGTACTGAAACCCGCGGTCGCATGCGGAGCACGGAGACGTGGTCTCGATTCGGCACGCGACGAGCTACTTCTTCTCGCCTCTCTCGACCACGAGGTGCCACGGCATCGGCAGCTTCGACCCCGCCTTCCGCATCGCCTCCCGCGCGTGGGCGACGTTCGCCTCCGTCGTCAAGATTGTGAGGACCTTCGTCCCCGGCTCGACGCGCGCCGCTGTGCCGAGGGGCGAACCGAACGCGCCCGCATCCATTCGAGATTCGGTCGGCCCCTGGCGCCCACGGCGATCTTGTGCTCCCGAGAGAGCTGATGGGGTACAGGCGGATCTCGGGCCGGTATGCGTTCCCCGCCATCTCCATGATGTTGGGTCTGGCATGTGAGATGTTAAATATTACATGCTACATGTAACATGCCATGGCCAAGGTCGTCCAGACGGAGCTCAACGAGACGGAATACTCCCTCCTCGCCGCCTATGCGAAGGCGAACCGAGTCACGATCAAGGACGCGACCCGGCTCGCGATCCGTCGGTTGACGGTACGGGAAGACGTGGACCCCAACGATCCGCTCTTCCGCATGTTTCCGCTGACCCGCAAGGGACGCTTCACGGACGGGTCCGATCGACACGACGCATACCTCTATGGGTCTGAAGAATGATTTTCTACGACACGGGTGCCTGGGTCGGGCTTTCGGTCGCGAACGACCGGAACGCTCCGGCCGCGCGGAAGCTGCACAGCGAGACATCGAGGGGTGCGCACGGTTCGATTGTGACGTCGGATTTCGTCCTGGACGAAGCTGCGACCCTGATCCGGATGTCGGCCGATGTGGAGACCGCGGCCCGCTTCCTGCGGGGCGTTATGGATGGGACCGCGACCCTCATCTGGATCGACCCGGAGCACTTTCGAAACGCGCTCGCGTTGCTCGAGAAGCATCGGGACAAGCGATGGAGCTTCACGGACTGCACGAGCTTCGTGGTCATGCGAGAGTTGGGGATCGACCGCGCGTTCTCATTCGATCGTAACTACGAGCAGGCGGGGTTCACGCGCCTACCGCGAACCTGACGGCAACGCAGGTTGGAGGAGATGAGGTTGAGGAGGGTCCAAAAGACGACGCGTCTCCGAGGAGGAGAAGGATCACTTCGCGTTCTCCATCACGAGGTGCCACGGCGTCGGCAGCTTCGACCCCGCCTTCCGCATCGCCTCCCGCGCGTGGGCGACGTTCGCCTCCGTCGTCAAGATCGTGAGGACCTTCATCCCCGGCTCGACCCGCGCGGCCGTCCCGACCGGAGAACCGAACGCGGCCCGCATCCCGCTCGAGATCCGGTCCGCCCCGGCGCCGACGGCGATCTTGTGCTCCCGCAGGACCTGGTGGGGGTACAGCCGGATCAAGAGCCGGTACGCGTTCCCCGCCATCTTCGAGATGTGGCGGTTCCCGCTGATGCGGGCGGACTCGAGCGCCTGGTCCCGGATCAGGCAGGGCTCCTCCGCGACCAGGTGGATGGCGACGGGGAACTTCGTCTTCAGGTCCCCGATCTGGAACTGGGAGATGCGCTGATTGGGGATCCCGCCCATGTACTCCTTCCGAGTGTAGGACCCCCGCATCTGCTGACGGAACATCCGGGCCGGCTTGCGCGTCATCGTTTCGGAGCGGCTTCGAGACACGGCGAGTTATATAATGATTCCTTCGTCGCCACCGTCCGCCAGCCCCGGACGACCGGGATCTGATTCCGCGAACATCCTTCCCGCGTGAGGCCGCCCCGCTCCTTCCATCGAGTTCAGATTTGTCCGGGTCCCGGTGACTGTGGATGCTGGAGGGGCTGCGGACCGTAAACGTCCCCCGCGCGTGGAACTCCGGGCTGCCATCGCCCCGCGCACGCAGGGTTGCGGCAGAACCATCCCGCCACCGTGTAGCCGAGCTTCCCGCCACAGAATTGGCAGGGGACCGGCTGGGAGATGTCCGTCGGCGTCCCGGGCACGAGCGGGATCCGCGGAGGCGCGAGGGCGTCGAACTGCCTCGGCGAACCGGGGGGGACCTCGCGAAGTGACACGAAGTGCTCCGTCATGCTCGCGGGGATGCCCGGTCGGAACGTTGGCGGTGGCGGCCCGGGAGGAACGGGGATCGGACCACCGGCGCCCCCTGGCGGTGGAGCTCCGCCGGGCAACGCCCCCGGGACTCGACGGTTCGCGACCCCGACCGCGGCCAGGCCGACGATCAGGCCCAGGAGCGCGGGCAGGAACACCGGCCCGGCGGGATCGAGGAGCCCCAGGGCCCCGCCCATGCCCACGTTCACGACCCGGTCGCCCGACGACGTTCCCCCAGAGCACCCCGGTGCGGTGGCGATGATCGTGTACGTGCCCGCCTCCGCGTACGTGTGCGTCCAGTCGCGGGAGAAGGAACCCCCATACGTCTGCGTTTCCGGGGGCGATCCATCCCCCCAGTCCACGGTCACGGGATCACAGTCGTACAGGTCGACCCAGACCCGGATCTTCAGCTCGGCACCCACGGGGACCGAGGATCCGTCGGAGGGCGTGAAGATCCCGCCGCTCCGGTAGCCTTGGACGTTCACGGAGAGCGCGCGGGCGTCCCCCGCGACGAGGAGCGCGGCGAACAGCGCGCCGAGCACGAACAGGGGACCGAGGGTCGCGGGCCGCACGGTCTCCTACCTCGCGACGGCGGCTGGGAACGTGGCCTTCGCGGCCGGCACGGCGTCGGGGGTCCCGACGGGGGCGGCCACGTGGCACGTCGCGAAGCGCGGCATCGGCGTTCCGTTGATGCCGAGGACCAGCGCGGGATCCGTTCCTGGGCGGCGAGGCCCGAGCCCCGGCAGCGACGTGAGGACGAAGGCGATCGTGTTCATGCATCCATCCCCGATCAACGCGGCCTGAGGTCGGCGGAGCGTGAACCTCGTCGACCCGAGCTCGACTTCGACCGACGATGGAGGCCGGACCGTGCGGGTTCCGGGGACGCCCGACAGTTCGCGGACGGTCCCGCGGGAAAGGGCGACCGTCGCGCTCCCGCGCCGGACGAAGGACGCGGAGGCGAGGACGACCGCCACGATCGGGGCGACGATCAGGATGACGGTTGTAGGGAGGACTTCAAAGGGCGAGCCCGCGAAGCCCATGATCACGAAGAACAAGGGGATGAGGCCCAGGAGGGTGCCGAACGCCCGGCCGAGCGCCACGATTGGCGCGCGTTGAATCCGCTGGAGGGACGCACGCTCCGCCTCGGTGAGGGGCCGCTCGAATGACGAATCGTCGTCCCAACTCGGGGCCGCCGTCGCAGGTTGGAAGGCGGGCGGGGCGCCGGTCCAATCCGAGGGCGGGGGCGGAGAGGCGGGCGCGCTCATCGGAGTGCCGGGTCGTGATGCGGGGGAGGAACCGTCGCCGATAGGCGAGGGGAGGGCCCGCCCGCAACGGTGACAGAACGAATAGGCGTCCTCGTTCGATTGTCCGCAGAACGGACAAAACCGGGTCATCGTCCCATCCGGAAGGTGCTGACGCGCGGACGCCGCTCATAAGCGTTTGGGCCTGGGAATCACGCTCCAAGGGTTGTCGACCCCTGCTTCGACGAGTCCGGAACGACGCCATCATGGGCTCGATCTGCGCGATGGGGATGCCGAAGGAGCCGCTCTCGACGGTGCCGGAATCTCGGGAATGGAGACGCGAGGCCTCAAGGACCCCCCCGGCCGCCGTCCGATGATCCTGGCCCCGAGAGTCACCCGGGCAACGCCGCGCGGACCGCGACGATTCCCCCGAGCACGAGGAGGAGGATGCCCATCCCCTGCCTGACGGGGAACCGCTCGGATCCGAGCTTCTCCGCGAAGATGAAGAGGGACACCACGCCCATCCACGCGAGGCTCATCGCTCCGACGACGAACAGAACGATCATGAAGAGCCAACAGCACCCGATGCAGTACAGCGCATGGCGTGCTCCCATGCGGGCGGCCCCCAAGCGGCCGGAACGCCAGTGGTGCATCACGAAACGCATCGGGGACTCGCAGTGGCTCAGGCACACCTCTTTCGGCCGCGTGAACTGGTATGCGCCCGCCGCCAGGAAGACGAGCGCGGGAGCGAACGCGAGCGCGCCCGTGAAGGGGCCGAGCAGCCCCAGAGCCATGAGGCCGAGGAGCGCGACGACGGAGAACGCCCCCCACACGAGGAAGTACGGGAGCACAAACAGCACGGTCGCGACGTCGTCCGCCGGCCGGACGGGCTCGCCCCTCTCGAGGCGCGTCAGCCCGCGGTACGCAAGGATCATGGGGAGCGCGGACGGGAGCATCATCGCGACCATCATGACGATGAGGAGCGCGAAGAACGCCGACAGGCTCGCCGGCCCCATCGGCGTCATCATCGGGTCCATGAACGCCATCGCGAGGTCGGCGGTGGACCAGGTGACGTACCACGCCAGGACCGTGACGAGGCCGACCAGGAGAGCGACGGGGAGGGAGGCTTGCCGGAGGAGGTTCGGTGCCGTGGGCGCTTCCGCGGTCGACAACGCCGCCGCCAGCGCCGACGGGATTATGAAGATGCGCCGGGGACTAGGGTCCCTTGAACGAGAATGGGCAGTAGTAGCCGTTCTTCTCCGAGAGCTCCCAGTCGAGGCCATGGTCGTGGTAGCTCAGCTTCTTCGATTTGGCAACGATCACCGTCTGGTTCGGCACGGCGATGAAGGGGACGTTCTCGAGCGTCACGTCCTTCCCGCCCTGGCCCTTGAGGGCTTCGATGTCCATCTCGGCGAGTCGCGGGATCCGGAGGCGACGCCGCTTCCCCCGCACCTCGAGGTCGATCCTCGCGGCCTTTACGCCGAGCACCTTGCCGACGAACGGACCGAGGGCCGCGGGCTCGCCCCCGGCCCGGCCGCCGAAGATCGTCCCGAGCGCGTCCTGCTGCGCGCGCGTCGCCCGTTCGTCGAGGTACAGGGCGACATCCCACTTCGTCTTCAGCATCGGCCCGGGGGCATGGACGGCGAGGGCCACGTTGAGCCCGTCCAACGGCACTTTGCCGTACTTCCCGTGAGTGATGCGCCAGGCGAGCAGGAGCCTGCAGTCCCCGCTCGAGGGCGCGCTCATGAACACGCACGGACACGCGACGTCGCAGTTGCACGACTCGAAATAGTCACCCGACAAGGTCCACGTCTCCGGCATGGCGACCGCTGGCGCGAGCCCGCCTCCATCTATATCAGGATTCGGATAGTAGCGACCCCAAAGCCTATATTCCGACTCCCGCGTGCGAGCCGCACCGATGGACCTCGTGAAGCTGGGAGGGAGCGTCCTGACGGACAAGTCGCGGATCGCGACGCTGCGGCCCGCGACCCTTCGTCGGTTGGCGGCGGAACTCGCGCAGGCCGGGCGCGAAGTCGTGGTCGTCCACGGCGCGGGCTCGTTCGGGCACATCAAGGCGCGGAGACATCGCCTGCAGGAAGGGTACGTCGACGACACGCAGTTGGCGGCGGTCTCGGAGGTGCAGAGGGACGTGCGCGCCCTCAACTTGGCGGTGGTCGACGCGCTTCGGAAGGCGGGATTGCGCCCCGTCTCTCTGCCGCCAAGCGCGATCGCGAGGCTTGACGATGGGGCCCTGCGCTCCCTCGACCTCGACGTGTTCCGCCGATACCTCGACCTCGGATTCACGCCGGTCACGTTCGGCGACGTGGTCCTCGACTCGCGCCGCTGGTTCGCGATATGCTCTGGGGACCTCCTGATGCATGCCTTGGCGGAGGCGTTCCATCCGGAATCGGCGATTTTCGTCGCCGACGTCGACGGCGTCTACTCCGGCGACCCGAAACGGGCGAAGTCCGCGAGGCTCCTGCGCGAGGTGGGATCGGCCACCTTGGCGGCGATTGACACGGACGCCGCGACCGACGACGTGACGGGCGGACTCCGCGGGAAGCTGAACCGGATGCTCGCGGTCGCCGCGCTCGTGGAACGGTGCGTCCTCGTAAATGGCCTTAAGAAGGGGCGTCTCCTTCGGGCGCTCCGGAACCAGCGTGTCGTGTGCACGCGGGTGATCCCGTGACCGCGCCGGAGCCGAGCAAGACGGAGCAGCGGAAGGCGGAACACGTGAACATCATCCTGGAGCAGGACGTGTCCGCGGCCTACGACTACTGGAACGACGTCCGCCTCGTCCACGACGCGCTCCCCGAGGTCGACTTCGACGAGATCGACGTGTCCACGAAGCTGCTCGGCCGGAAGCTCGCGGCGCCGCTCGTGATCTCGTCGATGACCGGGGGCTTCGGCGGCGGTCGGGAGATCAACGCGAACCTCGCGAAAGCCGCCGCCGAGGTCGGGGTCGCCATGGGCGTGGGCTCCCAGCGGGCCGCGATCGAGAAGCCGGAGCTCGCGGACACGTACGCGGTCGTTCGGGAGTACGACATCCCGTTGCGCTTCGCGAACCTCGGCGCGCCGCAGCTCGTCGCGCAGGGGACGAAGCGGGCATACGGCGCGGAGGACGCCCAGCGCGCGATGGACATGATCGACGGGCACGTGCTGATCTGCCACCTCAACTTCCTTCAGGAGATCGTGCAGCCGGAAGGGGATCACGGCGCGAGGGGCGTCCTGGAGGGGATCCGGCGGTTGGCGGGCCGATTCCCCGTGATGGCGAAGGAGACGGGGGCGGGGATCTCGCGGGACGTTGCGCTGCGCCTGAAGCGGGCGGGCGTGAAGGCGATCGACGTCGGCGGTCTCGGCGGGACGAGCTTCTCCGCCGTGGAGTACTACCGCGCGAAGAAGGACCTGGCGACCCTGAAGGAACGGTTGGGCGCGACGTTCTGGAACTGGGGGATCCCGACCCCGGCGTCGGTGCAGCTCGCGAACGTCGGCCTTCCCGTGGTCGCGACCGGCGGCGTGCGGGACGGCCACCACGTCGCGAAGGCGATCGCGCTCGGCGCGTCGGCGGCGGGGATGGCGAAGCCGATGCTCGAGGCCGCCAAGGAGTCCGCGGAGGCGGTCGTGCGGGAGCTCCGCGCGGTGATCGAGGAGCTCAGGGCGGCGATGTTCCTCACCGGCTCGCGGACGCTCAAGGACCTCTCCGAACGGACCGCGATCGTCACGCGACCGACGGCGGACTGGCTGGAGGCCGCGGCGTGAGCGACGTGAGCATGGGCGCGCTCGATGCAGCGCTCGCGCCGTACCGCCACCGATCGAATCACGAGATCGAGGCGCGCCTCGCTCAGTACGAAGCGGCGAGGGGGAAGACCGACTACCCCTCCGCGGGAACGATGCGGGCGAACCGGGCGCTGTTCGGCGGCGGCAAGCGGTACCGGTACGCGGTCGCGTGTCTCACGTACCAGGGGCTGACGGGGAGCGCGGGGTTCGAACGCCCCGCCGGCCCCGCGACGTGGCTCGAGTTATACCATCTATATACGCTGTTCCTGGACGACATCATGGACGAGGACGAGCGGCGCCGCACCGTCCCCTCCGCCTGGCTGGCGAACGGGAGGGCCTACCGGGGGAGGGACGCGAGGCACCCCGCTCGGCTGTTCCGGTCCGTCCGCCACCGGTACGGGGCGAGCATGGCGATTCTCGACGCCCTCCGGATCCGCTCGCTCGCGGAGCGCGCAATCCAGGGCGCGGTCCAGGTGGAGGTGGCGTCGCGCGAACAGTTGCTCCAGCTCCTGACGGAGACGGACCTCCGGCTGAGCGACGGGCAGGGTCTCGACATCGACCTCGAGAGCCTGCCGAGGGTCCCGGAGAGCGACTACGAGCGGATGAGCGAGCTGAAGACGGGGGTGCTGTACGTCGCCGCCGCCGAGACCGGCGCGATCCTCGCGGGGGCCACCCCCGCGCGGGCCCGGGGGGTCGGGGAATTCGCGCGCCGGTTCTCCATCGCGTTCCAGGACCGCGACGACCTGCTCGGCTCCGGCGTCGTGCGATCCCGGATCGGCGGCTCGAGGGAGGGCGACATCGCGCAGGGGAAGCGGACCCGGTTGTTCGCAATCGCCACGGCGGGGATGCCGGCGTCCGAACGGAAGCGATTCCTCGGGTCGTATGGGAAGGGCACGCGGACCACCGCCGAAGACGTGCGGTTCGTGAGGGAGGCGTTCCGTGAGCACGCGCTCGCCCGGATGATGGAACGGATCGAGGAGAACGTCTCCGCCGCGGTCGAGGCCCTCCGGCGCTCGACTCCCGCGGAGCCCTACGGTTCGACCCTCCAGGCGCTCGCGCGGGCGCAGCTCACCCGCGAGAGCTGATCACGCGTCCTCCACGCCGCGCTCCGTGAGACGGAACTTCACGCTGTCCCCCTCTGCCAAGTGGCGGTGTTTCACCCGGATCGCGCGCCGGAACGCAGGGCCCGCCTTTTCGAGCCGGACGAGCGTTTTGCAGTTGTGCGCGAGCATGTGCCCGCCGAGGGGTTCGATCGTGTCCCTCTCGATATCCGTGTACACCTGCGACGTCAGGATCACGGGGATGAGCGACTTCCGGGATGCCCGGAGGAGGCGCGCGACCTGGCGGGCGAGGGAGCGGCGGTCCTCCGGGTCGTCGTCCCGGAGCGTCAAGCGGTAGTGCATCGTCACGCTGTCCACGACGATCAGCCCGATGTCCGGCGACTGGTCCACCATCCGCACGGCTTGGCCGATCAGCTTCTCCTGCTCTTCGTTGCTGTACGGCTCCGAGAACAGGATCCGCGCGGCGACCGCGTCGAAGTCGTCCCCGCACATCTGGCGCAGGCGCTCGAGGGACACCCCCTCCGTGTCGACGTAGACCACCCGCTTCTCCTCGCGCGCGACGTTCCGGGCGACCTGGAGGCAGACGTTCGTCTTCCCCGAGCCCGCCACCCCGTAGAGGAGCGTGAGGCACCCGGTCTCCACGCCCCCGCCCAAGAGAGAGTCGAGCGCCCGGCATCCCGTGGGGGCGTAGTCCATGGGCCGAGAACTGACCGCTCCGGATGAGGATTTCGCCGTTCAACAAGAATCGCACCTCCAGATTGCGGGACGAGTGTCGTCCCGAGCAACGGGCGCCCGCCGAAGAGTCCTCGCCCAGAGGGGCACGCCTCTGCCAGGGCGCGGTCCGGGCTGTCGGGACGTTGACCATGGCCTACAAGGTCCGGGGTAGCATGTTCCGCCGAGAGGACGCTCCAAGGATGGTGCCAAACCGGACGCCCTGGTTCGGCGGGCGGGCCGGTGAAGGGACAGTTCCACATGGGCCTTAATATAGGGTTCTCCATAGACAGGCCCGGGGTTGTGCCTGGGGCGGGGATTCACGCGCCGAGAAGCGCGACGGAAGCGGATCACCGAACGCTACGGTGCGTTCTGGTCTGAATTCTCGATGAGTTCCGCCGAAGGCGCCACCTAACCTTTGAATGAGGGGGTAGACCATGGAGCGAAGCGCGGCGCGTGCGGCTTGGGCTGCCACTGCGGGCTCCCCAGGGTATGCCCTCTTTGGAGGGGACTGAGATGAAGAATTGGCG
>DATEUK010000112.1:0-32836 GCA_035283165.1 Thermoplasmata archaeon | reverse complement strand
TCCGAAACCTGCCGGAAGTGGACACGGCGCTTGTCGGCATGATCTTCCTGATGCGCAGGGCCGTGACGACGGCGGACGACGGCTCCTACGCGTATGCCGGCCGGGCGGGCTTCGCCCTCCTCACCCGTTCCCCCGCCGCCGAGAGGCTCAACTAGACCTGACGCTCGTCGGGATCGCTTCGCCCGGATGCGGCTTCCCCCGCTTGCCCGCGGGCGAGGAGGTCCCCCGCCTTTTTTTTCCCTACCCCGCCAAAGCTTATGGTGGGCCGGCGGGTCCCACTCCCGTGCCCGGATTGCTCATCAGGGGAGCGATGATCGTCGATGCGAGCGGCGAGCGCCCGGGGGACGTCCTCATCCGAGATGGGAGGATCGTCGAGGTCGGCGACGTTCACGGGGCAACGGACGAGCGGGTGTTGGCGGCGTCCGGCCGGTACCTCACCCCGGGCCTCATCGACTGCCACATCCACCTGTGCTACGAGGGCGGGCCGAATCCCCGAGTGATGACGGAGAAGACGGACGCGCAACTGGCGGTGGAGGCGAGGGAGCACGTCCACGCGACGCTCATGGCCGGCGTCACAACCGCCAGGGATTGTGGCGGTCGGGGGTTCGTTGAGACCTCCGTCCGGAACGCGATTCGCTCCGGAGATGTCGAGGGACCCCGCCTCTTCACGTCAGGGCATCCGATTGTGCGGAAGGGCGGTCACATGAGCTACTTCGGCCGCGAGACGGACACGACGGAGGACTGTCGGATGGCTGCGCGCGAGCAGATCGCGGCGGGGGTGGACTGGCTGAAGGTCGTCGCGACCGGCGGGATCACGACGCCCAACGTCGACCCGCGTCGTGCGGAGCTCTCAGGCGGGGCGATCCGGGCGATCGTGGAGGAGGGGATGCGCGACGGAAAGCCGGTCGCCGCACACGCGCACGGAGGGGACGGGATACAGAACTCACTGTCCGCCGGTGTGCGCAGCCTGGAGCACGGGACGTTCCTCGACGACGCGATGATCCGGACGATGGTCGCGAATGACATCTTCCTCGTTCCAACGCTCGTCGTGACCCGTGCGATGCTCGATGCGGGCACCGCCAAAGGCGTGCCGGAGTTCGCCATCCGGAAGTCGGAGGAAATCGATCCGATCCGTCGTCGGGCGTTCGCCCACGCGGTAAAGGGGGGCGTGCCGATTGCCATGGGGACGGACGCAGGCACTCCCTTCAATCCGCACGGCGAGAACGCGCGGGAGGTCGAGCTGATGGTCGAGTCCGGCATGACGCCGCATCAGGCCTTGGAGGCGTCGACGACCAACGCCGCTCGGTTGCTGGGAATCGCGTCCGAAGTCGGGCTTGTGGAGCCGGGTCACGTGGGGGACCTGCTGCTCCTGGGCAGGAATCCCTTCGATGATCCGGCGGCGTTCCGCCGAGATCTGGCCGTGGTCATCCATGCGGGTCGGGTCGTCCCCGACCGCGCGCCGCAATGAGTCATCGCTTGGCCGCGACGCCGACGAGGGTGGACCACGTCAATTGCGCCGGGCCGTCGCGAAATCGGCTCGCCAACATGGTCCAGCGTCCGTCGCCGCGAAACTTCTCATGCACGCGGGGTTCCGCCTGCGCGAGCTCCGCGAGGTCCCGATACGTCACGACGAGCCGTTCGACGCCGAGGAACTCGACGACGAACCCGCACGCCCCGAGGAGTCCCTGCATCCGGTCCGAGGAAAAGGAGAAACGACCGACCCGTCCGGTCTCGACCCAGTGGTCCTCGTGATGGCAGGCGAACAGGAACCGGCCGCCGGGCCGGAGTGCGGCTCCAGAGGCGCGGATTGCGGGTTCCGACATGAAATAGGCCGCGACGACAACGTCGAGCGGGCTCCGCACCAGCAGGCGGTAGTTCGATGCGTCCGCATCGGCGAACAGAAAGCTCACGTTCGACCTGCCGAGCGCCCGGGCCCGATCGCGGGCGGTGGCAAGCGCCTGTTCGTCCACATCGATCCCGACAACGATCTTCGCCCGCGGCGCGAGGTAGAGGGAGAGGCGTCCCGTCCCCGTTCCCAGGTCGAGCACGGTCGCGTCCGAGAAATCCTCCGCGGCGAGCCGCTCGACGAACGTCTCCTCGAACTCCGGCCATTCGAACGTTCCGTGCGCGAGCCGCCGATCGCGGACCTCGGTCTCCACGATGCACGCAAAGGCGAGTAGGCTTAAGTCCTTCAGGGGCTTGCTGCGGCCCATGGAGCTCGCGCGCCACAAGCTGTTCATCGGAGGCCGTTGGGTCGAGCCCTCGACCGGGGAATACGTTCATGACGTCGACCCCGCCACGAACCAGCCGATTGCCGAGGTCGCCGCCGCGGGCCCCGAGGACTCGAAGGCGGCCGTGGAGGCCGCCCGGGCGGCCTTCGAAGGCGCGGAGTGGCGGGATATGGATCCGAGCAAGCGCGGCCGCCTGCTCTTCCAGCTCGGCCAGTCCGTGCGGGACGCGTTCGAAGACCTCGCGAGGCTGGAGTCCCTCGACGTCGGGAAGCCGATCCGCGAGGCCAAGGGGGACGTCGCCTTCGTGTACAAGACCTTGGAGTACTGGGCCGGGTTCGCCGACAAGATCCAGGGGGAGACGATTCCCGTCCCGGGGAACCGACTGAACTACACGGTCCGGGTCCCTGTCGGCGTCACGCTCCACATCGCTCCGTGGAACTATCCCCTCACGCTCGCGGTCCGGGGCATCGCGCCCGCGCTGGCGGCGGGGAACACGGTCGTCGCGAAGCCCGCCCAGCTCACGCCGCTCACCCTTCTTCGATTCGCGGAGCTCGCGGAGAAGGCCGGCCTCCCGCCCGGCGTCCTGAACGTGGTCACGGGTCCGGGCTCGACGGTCGGGAAGGCGCTCGCGGGCCACCCGGACGTGGACTCGATCACGTTCACCGGATCGCTGGACACCGGCCGACAGATCATGGAGATGGCGGCGAGGCACGTCACGCCGGTCACCCTCGAGCTCGGAGGGAAGAATCCCAATATCGTGTTCGCGGACGCGGACCTCGAGAAGGCGGTCAAGGGCGTCGTGTTCGGTGCATACCAGAACGCGGGCCAGATGTGCTGGGCGGGATCCCGACTCCTCGTGCACGAGTCGATCCACGCGGACGTTGTCCGCAAGGTCGCGGACCGGGCCGCCAAGTTGAGGCTGGGCCGAGGCGTGAAGGAGGACACGCAGATGGGTCCCCTCGTGTCGAGGGAGCAGGCCGCGAGCGTCCTTTCCTACGTCGAGGTCGGGGTCGCGGAGGGCGCGAATCTCGTGGTCGGCGGCGCGAGGGCGCAGGAGGGCGAACTCGCCGCCGGGAACTTCGTTACGCCCGCGCTGTTCGACGGGGTCGCGCCGGACATGCGGATCGCGCGGGAGGAGATCTTCGGACCCGTCCTCACCGCCACACCGTTCCGGACCACGGACGATCTGATCGAAATCGCCAACGCCGTCGAGTTTGGATTGACGGCGGGGATTTGGACGAAGGACCTGAAGACCGCGCACGCGGTCGCGGCACGGATCGAAGCCGGCATGGTGTCGATCAACGAGTTTCCCATCACGTTCCCGCAGACTCCGTTCGTCGGTTGGAAGGCCAGCGGCTTGGGGCACGAGCAGGGCCTGGAAGCGACCCGGTTCTACACGCGGGTCAAGAATGTGAACGTGAACCTCGACTAGGATGGGTTCGCTCGGCGCTACAGGCCGTCCTGGCGCGGTGGAGGTAAGACCCATGTCGTCCTCCTCTCCGGCGTCGGTTGCGGTTCCAGTTCCAGTTCCGCGGGCCCGACGATTTGCATGTGCGGGTAGGCGATCTCGACCCGGGGGTCCGCGATGAACCGCCGCCACAACTTCTCCACGATCCGCGTCTTGATCGTCCCGCGCTTCTCGACCGGACAGTAGTACACGACGTGGAGGTTGACCCCCGAGTCCGCCAAGCTCATCCGGACCTCCGGCGTCCGGAGGAGGCTCTCCTCGAGGTCGCGAATCGCAAGTCTCTGCCGGTACTTGTCGAAATTGTCGAACATGATCCCCCCGACGACCTCGTTCGCCGTGGACACCATGATCTCCTTCGCCGCGTCGATGTCGCTCTCGTACGTCACCAGCACGGCGACCTGGTCCCACACGAAGGGGAAATCGCGCGTGTAGTTCTTCGTTGGTCCGTCAAACACGACCCCGTTCGGTATCGCCACGAGGCGACCCGTGTACTCGTCCCCGGGCATCCAGCCGCCGAACTCCTGGAGTTCCGTGGTCTGGAGACCGATGTCGACGACGTACCCCTTGACCCCGCCGACCTCCACCCGATCCCCGATCCGGTACAGCTGCCGGTATGTGACGACGATCCACGCCGCCAAGTTGAGGAGCGGTTTCTGCATCGTGTAGGTCAGGGCCGCGCCCACGAGGCCGAGCCCAAGGGCCGTCGTCGCGAAGTCGGGAATGAACCCGAACAAGAGGATGACCAGCACCCCGAACCACAGCACGTAACTCAGGACCTTCCACGCGGATCGGGCTCGGGCGATGCTTCGGTCCTTCGGCCAAAGGAACTCGAGCGCGCGGCCGAGAAACGCGATGATCGCCCAGGAAACGGCGAGGATGAACGTCGAAAACAGCAGCGTCCGGAGGTACTCCGGCGGGGTCGTGATGGGAAGGTAGGGAAGCGCGAGAAGCGCAAGGAACGCCGCCGCGGCGACGACGGATGCGGTCCGGATGCCGCGCCCCGGGGTCGATTCTCCTTTCCGGTCTTCCACGCCCGTCCAAGGATGGACGCTGGTTATGACCCTTCCCTTCTGATTCGAGGTGCTGGTTCTCAATTTCGGGAACGTCTCGCATGGACGGGCCGGCGGGCGTCTCCTTGTTGCCTGTTCGCAGAGGGATCGCTACCGCTCCCGGACCGTGGCAAGGAGGGCGAGGCCGAGCACCGCGGTCACCGACATCATCACGAAACCGGCGAAGAACGAGCCCGTCACGTCTTTCAGGAGTCCCGCCAACGCGGGGGAGATCGCCCCGCCGATGATGCTCACCGTGTTCATGAATGCATATGCGGTCCCCGCGAATTTCGTGGGTAGGATCTGCGTGGAGAACAGGTAATACACGCTGAACGGGAGCTGGGCGAGGAAGCCGGAGGCCACGAGCAGCGGGATGGCGGCGGTCCCGAGGACGGGAATCGAGAGGCTGGACCCGAACAGGAGTGCGAACGCGATCCCCGGGACCCATCGTTTGTCCGCGCGGAATCGGGTCTCCGCGAGATAGCCCCCGGCTGGGCGGGACAGGATCCCGGCGGCGGGGATCATCGCGGACAAGACCCCGACAAGTACGGGCGCAACGATTCCGGCCTCCCTCAAGTACGTCGGCGTCCAGCTCGAGTAGAAGATGTACGCTGCGTAGGAGCAGGCGAATGCGAGCCCGACCTTCCAGAGCTCGCGGGACCGGAATGCCGTGAGGAAGTCGCGGACGCCGAACGCCTCGTGCGCCCGGGAGGGGAGGTGGCGGGCGACGACGAGGAACACGGGTGCAAGGACGAGGAGCGGGAGATTGTACAGGGAGAGGACGAGCGGCCAACCGGCGTTGGCGGCGATCGAGGGGGAGAGCAAGTTGCCGAGCGCGACGCCCGCCGGGGGCGCGGAGAGGAACACGCCCACAGCCCTCCCTGGCATCCGCTCAAACGCGCGGGACACGAGGAACGCGGACGGGGCGAAGATGAACGCCACGGGGATTCCCGCGAGGACCCGGAGGATCAGGAGGATGTCGTATCGGGGGAAAAACGACATCGCAGTGCTCAAGCCGAGGAGGATGAAGCACGATGCCACGATGATCTTCCGGGGGTCGATCCGATCCATCACGAACCCGCTCGGGAGCTGGAACAGGAGGATCGCAACGAGGTAGAACGAGATCAGGGAGCCGGCCTGCGCGTTCGAGATCCCGAGATCCTGGATCATCTCCGGGAAGACCGGTGCCGGCGAAATGTAGAACGCGTTGATGCACACGTTCACCGCCCAAGCGACCAGTAGGAACGCGGTCGGGTGGAACCGCCGCGCAGGCGACGCCATCTGGGTGTCGGGGAAGTCGCTCAAGTCTTTAAGACGCAGGGCCTTCCCGAACCGATGCCGTTCTCGATTGAAATCCCTGTCCGTTTCCGCGACATCGACGGAATGAAACACGTGAACAACGCGGTATACTTCACGTACATGGAGCAAGCGCGCTCCGAGTGGTACCGCCAGCTCATGGGGATCCAATCCGTCGCGGAGTTCGATTTCATCCTCGCGCACGCGTCGTGCGACTTCAAGGAGGCGATCGGCTTCGGGGAGACCGTCGTCGTTCGATTGGCGCTCACGAAGATCGGGGAATCCAGCTTCCGGTTCTCGTACGAAATCCGATCGAAGGGGTCCGGGACGCCCTATGCGACGGGAGAGAGCGTCCAAGTGTGCTACGACTACGAACGAGGGAGGTCGATCCCGATCCCGCCGGAGTTCCGCGCGAAGCTCGAGGCGGAGCTGGTCGGTCCCGCCTAGGCCCCGAACTGTTCGATCCGGCGCTGCTTTGCGAGATACGGCAGGATCACGCTCTGCCGCCACCAGTTCTGGAGGCGCACCCGAACGTTTCGCTGCACCGCGGCCAACGCTTCCTCGAGCGTGCCGAACGTCTCCGGCGGCTTCCGGAGCGCGGCCCGCGCGAGTTCCCGGAACCGCCAGACTCCCAGGGGGATCCAGTCGCGGTACACTTCGAGGAACGCGACCGCCCCCGCCTGGCGGCGTTCTCGCTCGAGGTACTCCAGGATTGGCAGGCGCACCGCGTGGTACGCGCCCTCGAGCTGGCGAGGGTAGTCCTTCCGCCCGTGGAAGAACTCGTGGTCGTGCGCGGGGAGGGGGTTCGACTCCGGGTGCCACGCCTCCAGCCCCTCGAACATCCACGAGGACGGTGCGAGAAGGACCGCGACGGTGTTCCCGACGCCCGTGTGCGAGAGCACGCGGAACGCGTCGATCCAAGCGTACGTCCGGACGTGCTCGAGGAGGCGCTTCGCGAGGATGTCGTCCACCGCCGTGATGGACCACTCCGTGGGGACGAGTTTCCGGTTCGCGCCCATTCCCAAGAGACCGACGGAGAAGACCCGCGTGATGTGGCTCTGCTGGACCCCGTGCGCGTACAGGTCCGCGACGCCCTCGACCGCACGAAGGTCCGTGTCGTCGACGACGTAGTCCACGCGGCGCGGGACGTGCGGGTTCTCCGCGAGGACGAGCTTCCGGATCTCCCCGGAGGGTCCCGTCGGTGCGGCCCGCGCGGAGAACGGCCCCTCCAGCTGGGGTTTCTTCGTCAGCCAAAGCTCCGTGTCCACGGGCCGCTCGGACATCGCCTCCTCCTGGACGGTGCGGAGGATCGGATCGGGAGACCGCGCGTCGATCACGCGCCTCGCAGCCTTTCCGCGCACGAGGGTGAGGCGGAAGCGCAGGATGTCCCAGAGGTCTTTGTCCACCCACTGCTCCGGTGCGTCCATCAGGTACGTGTCCTCCGTCACGGGGGGCACGAGGGGGCCCGCGAGGACCTTCGGATATCCGTACGAGCCGACGAACGCGCTCGGCGGCGACGCGCCGAACAGGTTCGCGGAGGCGAGCGGTCCCTGGTTTTGGAACCACCCGCGCACTTCGGCCAGGTACGGGCACGTCGAGAGGCGGCACGCCTTCCAGTCCCCGCGGCACACGCGGCAGTCCAGCTCCCGCCGGACTTCGGAGATGCCGGCCGGAGGCGCGTCCGTCTCCATCGCGGAGGGCATGCGGCCACTCTTCTTGACACACGCGGTCAGGGAGTCGAAAGTAACTTCCGGAGCGCCTCTGGGTCGGCGGTTGGCGGCGCGCACACCGTGCCCTTGCAGAGGAACGCGACGGGGCCGTCCTTCGCGAGCGGCGAGTCGAGCATCGCCTTGACGGCATCGGGGACGTATCCCTCATCGGCGGCGAGGACCGAGCGCCCAGGATGATAGGTGGTCAGCGCCGCCCGGCGGAGCTCGACGGCCAACGGGTCCCGCAGGTCTCCGGTCACGACGACCTGGGCCGGGTGGTTCAGATAGGAGTCGAGGGCTTGGAAGTACGTGCCGGCGAACAGACCTCCATATCGCTGACACTCGGCGGCGAAGGTCTTGAGGATCGTCTCCTGCGTCGCCCGATATTCCTCGTTCCCCGTGAGGGCGTGGAGCTTCCCGAACACGAGGGCCGCCACCGCGTTCGGCGCGGCCGTCGGGGCGTCCTGGACGGGCTTGTGCGGCGTCCGCAACGTCTCCACCCCTTCGTCGCGCACGAGGTCCTTTGCGAGGTCGAAGAAGCCGCCGAGAACCGGGTCCCACCAGTACTTCATGAGGAGCGCCGCCAAGCGCTCCGCCAGCTGGATGTACCGCGGGTTGGCGGTGACCTCGAACGCCGCCAGGAGCGCGCGGGCCATCTGGACCTGGTCGTCGAGGAGCCCCCGCACGCGCCGCTCCCCGTCCACGAGCTGGTGGTAGAAGCCCCCCCCTTCGACGTAGAGGGGGGGGATCAGGTGATCGAGCGTGCGGAGCGCAAAGTCCCGCGCGGGCTCGATGCCCAGGCCCGCATACGCCTCCAGGTAGGCGGCGATGAACATGCCGTTCCAGTTCGCGTAGATCGTCCGGTCGACGAACGGGGTCGTGCGGCGGTTGCGGGCGGCGAGCATGCGCGCCCGGCCTTCAGGGATCGCACCGCGCACCGCGTCCGTCTCCATCTTCAGGATCCGGGCGATCTCCTCGGGCGGCTCGGACACGAACAGGACGTTCCGGTCGGGTCGCTCACGCATCTCTCCGAGCTCCTTGACATCGTAGTGAAGCGCCATGATTTTGGCCACGCCCGGTGGCACGGCGTCCGCGAGTTCCGCGAGCGTCCACGTGAAGTACCCGCCGTCGTCTTCGGGTCCGACGTCCGCATCCTGACTCGCATAGAAGCCGCCGCGCGAGGGGTCGGACAGCGTCGTGGCGACCCAGTCGATGATCCCGAGGGCGATTTCTCTGAAGCGCGCGTCGCCCGTGAGCTGGTACGCGTGCACGTAGTTCCCGAGGAGCGCCGCGTTGTCGTACGCCATCTTCTCGAAGTGCGGGACGATCCACCGACCGTCTGTCGAGTACCGGTGGAAGCCGCCGCCGATCTGGTCGTACACGCCGCCGAGCGCCATCTCCGTGAGCGTTTTCACGGCGATCTCCCGGAGCGCGTCGTCGCGGGACCGCCAGAGCCGTGCGAGGACGAACTCCATCGCCCCGGGGTGGGGGAACTTCGGCGCGCCTCCGAACCCGCCGTTCCGGGAGTCGAAGGAGGACTTCAGCTGCTCCTCCACGGTGAACAGAAGGCCTTCGTCGAGCGGTTCCCGAGCGACCATCGGGAGGCGCTGCGCGAGCGCGCGGTGGAGGGAGTCCGCCTCCTTGACCGTTTCCGCCTTCTCCTTCCGGTAGTGGTCCGCGACCGCCACGAGCACGCTCTTGAACGAGGGGCGGCCGAACGCCTCGACGGGCGGGAAGTACGTGCCCCCGTAGAACACCTTCCCATCCGGGGTCAGGAACGCGGTCAAGGGCCACCCGCCCTGCCCCGAGAGGGCCTGCACCGCCTGCTGGTACCGTGCGTCCACGTCGGGCCGCTCGTCGCGGTCGACCTTCACCGCCACGTATCGCTCGTTGATGATCTTCGCCACGGTCGGGTCTTCGTACGACTCCCGGTCGATCACGTGGCACCAGTGGCACCAGACGGCGCCGATGTCGAGCAGGATCGGCCTGTCCTCAGCCTTCGCCTTGCGGAACGCCTCCTCTCCCCAAGCATGCCAGTCCACGGGCTGGTGGGCGGCACTGCGAAGGTACGAGGACTTCTCCTTCGCGAGGCGGTTCTCTCCCATGGACGCGGAACCATACAGGAGCGATTCATCTGCCTTTGGGTGGAGAGAGTTCGATCTGCCGGTCCTCGCCTGGAGGGGGCAAATGATCAGAGAACCATCCGTCACCTGCCAGAGGAGGAACGCCGCTCGGCAAGGACGCCCATAGTTGTGCCGCGTTCCTCGAGGGCACCACGTCCACGGTCATGCGCTCGCAATCTCAATCAGGAACATTTCGGTGGTCGTCGAACATCGAGAACTTGTGCGGCAGGACGCTCTGTCCGAGTGGGACAGACGATAGAGGGTTTGGCTGCCGCAAGATTGAAATAGACTGGAAATTCGTCCCAATCTTTCCTAGTAGCTCCGAGCCTCTCGCCGCCCGAGGTGAATTGGATGTCAGACTGGGTCGAGGGGTTCCGAGGTTCGGTGCGAAGGCATGGGAGAACACAGGGAGCGAAGGGCTTGGAGCGAAGTCCGCTCAATCGGTCGATTTTGGCTTTCGGGATCGTGGTGGCGGTCCTGGCTGCGGGTCCGTGGGCCACGGCGACGCCAGACGGGGATGACAACGAGGACGCGCCGCAGTCCGTCGATGTCGCACCGGATCCTCGGCCATCACCCCGTGCGGGGCACCGAATGGTCTACGACTCGGAGTCGGAACGGGTGATCCTCCTCGGCGGGGGATCCCCCTTCGGTACGGGAACGGACCTGAACGACCTGTGGGCCTACGACGTCGAGGACGACCGGTGGAGAGAGCTGCGTCCACCCGTGATGCCTCCTGCGGCAGGGTCGGTCCTTCGGGTCGGCCCGATGGCCTACGACTCGGAGTCGGAGCGCGTCGTCCTGTACCAGAACGGTGAGACGTGGACGTACAGTTCCGAGAAGAACCGCTGGAGGAACATGAACCCCCTGCTCTCTCCTCCAGGAGCGCCCGGCCGGATCTTTATTCGCACGGCGTACGACGCGGAGTCGGACCGGATCATCCTCTTCGGTGGCCGCACCGCTCCTAATACCTTCTGGCTGGACACGTGGGCGTACGACTACGACAGGAACACCTGGACGGAGATGCATCCCCCCGTCAGTCCTCCCGGTCGCATGAACCCTGGCATGGTGTACGACTCGGCCCATGATCGGATCATCATGTTCGGGGGTGCCTTCGGCAACCAGCGCCGGGGCGACACGTGGGCCTACGACTACGACGGCGACACGTGGACGCTTCTCCTTCCCGGGTCGGGGCCCTCGCCCCGAGGGTTCCCCGGCATGGTGTACGACCCCTGCGCCCGGCGGTCGATCGTCTTCGGCGGCGTCGGCCCGGCCCCGGCGGAGCCCGATGACGACGAGACTTGGTCGTACGACTACGACGCGAACGCATGGACACCGCTGACTCCGGGCTTGGCGCCGAGCGCGCGCGCGTGGCACGGGATGGCGTACATCGGGGACGATGACGACGACGATGATGATGATGATGAAGATGACGACCGGGACGGGCCTCGACACGGGACCCGCGGAGCACGGGACGAGGACTGTGACGACGACGATGACCGCGACGGAACTGGGGGAAGACGGGATGACGAGGACGATCACGAGGCCGCAGGTCGGACGATCTTGTTCGGAGGGGCCGCCACGCGTACGGGTCCGGCCACGAACGACCTGTGGACGTACGACAGCGCCGCGAACGCGTGGGTCCTCGTGATCGACGAGCCCGAGGACGACGAGGATGACGAGGAGCCGTGACGGTCCGCCCGGTCCTCGACAGACAATAGCGCTAAGAGGGGCCTAACACCATGCACCAAAGGGAGTCGAGGAGGATGCGAGCCACCGCGATTGCCATGGGGCTTCTTGCGGCGATGCTTCTCCAGCTCGGACCCTTGGGTGTGGATGCGGCAGGGGCCGAGTACGCACACCTCGATCCCCCCTTCGCCGACGCGACGACAGCGCGGGCATCCCGCGACCTCGGCGCCCTCTCCGACTACTTCACTGAGAACGCCGGCCAGGTCGGGAATCCCGAGGTCCTCTACTACGCCCGCGGCGGTGGGGTCTCCGTGGGGTTTGCCGCCGGGGCCGTCCTGGTGAACCTCCGCGATCGACCGGCCCGCGACGACCTCGATCCTCGGACCGGGCCCATGGTCCATGCGTCCGCCATGCCA
Organism: Thermoplasmata archaeon; assembly: GCA_035283165.1. Taxonomy (GTDB): domain Archaea; phylum Thermoplasmatota; class Thermoplasmata; order RBG-16-68-12; family EA-27; genus EA-27. The sequence continues at coordinate 20,858 of DATEUK010000112.1, read as the reverse complement.
GAGGCTCCCACCGCGCCCTCCAGGGGCCACCTCGTCCGAATCGCCTTCGAGGGGGCGGACCCGGTCCTCCCCCAGCCCCGGGGGGAGCTCCCCCACCACGCGAATTTCTTCCTCGGGGACGACCCCGCCCGCTGGCGCACGAACGTCCGGAACTACGCGGAGGTCGTCTACGAGGACGCGTGGGACGGGATCGACGTCGTCTACCATACATCCCCCGGCGGGGTGAAGTACGACCTCGTCGTCCACCCCGGGGCGGACCTCGCGGACGTCGCGTTCGCCTACGAGGGCATCACGGACCTGGCGGTAACCCCCCGAGGCCTTTCTGCCGAGACGAGCCTCGGCCCCCTCCGGGACGACGTCCCCGCCGCCTGGCAGGCGAGCGGCCGCCCCGTGGACTGCGTCCTCCGGCAGACCGGGGAGCGCACCGTGGGCTACGCCTGCCCGGGGTGGGACGGGACGGGGAACCTCGTCATCGACCCCCTCCTCTACGCCACCTACCTTGGTGGATGGGATGCATGCCAGGATTACTATGGATACGATTGTGATTACGCAAGCTCGATCGCGCTCGACGCCGCTGGCAACGCCCACATAACCGGATGGACGGTTTCAACGGACTTTCCCGTCACCCCGGGGGCCTTCGACGAGACTCTCGGCGGCCTAGGGGATGCGTTCGTAGCGAAGCTGAGTCCTTCGGGCTCTCGCCTCTACTCCACATACCTTGGCGGTGACGTTTCAGATGATTGGGGGAATTCAATCGCAATCGACACCGCCGACAACGCCTACGTGATCGGAACGACTAATTCTCTGGACTTCCCGGTCACGCCCGGCGCCTTCGACGCGACCCTCAACGGCGCTGACGCGTTCGTGGCGAAACTAGACCCCACGGGCAGTGCCCTCCTCTATTCCACGTTCCTTGGCGGCACTGACGATTGCCAAGTAGACCGCCTTTGTGGCGATGGTGGCGGATTCTCGATCGCGATCGACGCCGCCGGCAGCGCCCACGTGACCGGGGTGACGGATTCGGCGGACTTCCCTGTCACTCCTGGCGCCTTCGACACGAGCTACAACGGAGGGTACTTCGGGGATGCGTTCGTGGCGAAGCTGGACCCCGTAGGTGGGTCTCTCCTCTACTCCACCTACGTTGGCGGTGGTGGTGATGAAGCAGGACATTCCATCGCACTCGACGCCACCGGAGACGCCTACGTGACCGGATGGACGAATTCGACGGACTTCCCTGTCACCCTCGGCGCGTTCGACACGACCTTGAACGGCGTGGGTGATGCGTTCGTGGCTAAGCTGGACGCCGGTGGCGCGTCCCTTCTCTTCTCCACATACCTTGGCGGCGCCTATGAGGATTATGCAATATCGATTGCGATTGACGCCGCCGGAGACCCCTACGTAACCGGATGGACGAGTTCGGCGGACTTCCCCGTGACCCCCGGCGCGTTCGACGCCACGCTGGACGGTCAGTATGATTCGTTCGTGACAAAGCTGGCCACAGGTGGCGCGTTCCTCCTCTACTCCACTTACCTTGGCGGCGTTGAGTGGGACGGCGGATCCTCGATCGCGATCGATGCCGACGGCAACGCCCACGTAACCGGATGGACATGTTCGGCGGACTTCCCCGTGACCCCCGGCGCGTTCGACACGAGCTACAACGGCGGATGCCCCGACTACCTAATCTTCGACGCGTTCGTGGTGAAGCTGGACCCCGGTGGCGCGTCCCTTCTCTACTCCACATACCTTGGCGGGACGTATGATGATGCAGGAGCTTCAATTGCGATTGATGCGGCCGGGATCGCCCACGTAACCGGATGGACGAATTCGACGGACTTCCCTGTCACCCCCGGCGCGTTCGACACGAGCTACAACGGTGGATACGATGCGTTCGTGGTGAAGCTGAGTCTTGTACCTGTTTCGATGCCTGTGCTCAGCGCGACGGGCGAGCCGAACTACGTCGTGGACGGCCTCGACCCGGAGGCGGGCACCCTGGCCACCCTCTACGCCTACCGGGTCAACTACACGGACGCGGACGGCAACCCCCCCGCAGCTGGCGACCCGAAGGTCCACATCCGGAAGGGCGGCGTCGAGATCGCCGGCAGCCCGTTCCCCATGACCGCGGTCAATCCCGCCGACACCACGTACACGGACGGGAAGTGGTACGCCTACGCCACCCCCCTCGTCACCCGTGGCACCGACTACACCTACTACTTCACCGCGACCGACGCCACGGGGCTTGCCGCGGCGGACTGGCCCTCCCCGGCCAACGACGCCCCGAACGTGCTGAATGCCGCCCCGACCGCGGACGCGGGACTGGATCAGGTCGGCGTGTTCCGCGGGGCGATCGTCACCCTCGACGGGACCGCGTCGAGCGACCCCGACGGGGACCAGCTCACATACTTCTGGACGCAGACCGCAGGCCTCGCGCTGACGTTGACGAACCCGAACACCGCGAACCCCACGTTCACCCCCGCAACGGCAGGGACGTACGCCTTCATCCTTGCCGTGGACGACGGCGACCCCGATAATGGAACGGACGCGGACACGGTCATCGTCACGGTCTGGGGCCTGGTGCCGGTGGCGAACCTCACCGCGGATCGGATGCGCGCGAACGTCGGCGGGGCCTTCCTCTTCAGCGGCGCGGGTTCCACCGACGCGGACGGCACCATTGCTGCCTACCTCTTCGAATTCGCGGACGGCGCAGGCCAGCTCGGCGGGAGCGACACCGCCACGCACGCGTACGCCGCGCCGGGGAGCTACGTCGTGCGCCTCACCGTGTGGGACGACGACGGGAACGCGAGCGTCGCGGACGTCCTGACGGTCACCGTCAACGTGCCGCCGGTCGCCTCGGGCACGGTGACCCCCGCGTCGGGCACGCTGGCGACGACGTTCACCTTCACGAGCACGTCCACGGACTCCGACGGGACGATCGTCACGACCTCCTGGGACCTCGGGGACGGTGCGACGGACTCGGGGACAACGGTGACGCACGCGTACGTGACGCGCCAGACGTTCACGATCACCCTCATCGTGTGGGACGACGACGGCGCCACCGCCACGTCCACCCTGTCGGTGTCTGTCGGGAACCGCCCGCCGACGGCCGTCCTTGCGGTAACACCGGACGCCGGAGACGTGGGGACGGTGTTCACGTTCGACGGGTCCGCGTCGACGGACGACGGCACGATCGTCGCCTTCGCCTGGGATTTCGGAGACGGGACGGCGGGCTCGGGGGTCGTGGTGACCCACCGGTACGCGCGCAACGGAACGTTCGCGGTCACCCTCACCGTGACGGACGACGGCGGCCTCGAGGGGACCGCAACGGAAGCTGTGGTTGTGTCTCCGGTCCCCGAATCGGACGACCGGATGATCATCGGAATCATCACGATCATCATCGGCGTGATCATCTTGGTCCTCTGGCGGCTCCGCTTCGTATGGTTCCCGTACTTCATCCTGTGGTGCTACACGAAGCTCCGGCGGGACGAAGTGCTCGACAACTTCACGCGCGGCGAAATCTACGGGTTCATCCGTTCCAGCCCGGGCGAGTCCTATTCGGATATCAAGCGGAACCTCGGGCTGCCCACGGGTGAGCTCACGTACCATCTGGCGGTGCTCGAACGCATGGGACTCGTCCGTTCTGTGCCGGACCGCGCCCGGAAGCTCTTCTACCCGGCGGACGTGCCCGTGCCCCGGAACGGCGGCGACCTCCGTGCGTGGCAGATCCGGATCGTCGGAATCCTGAAGGGGGACCCAGGGATCGACGTGAGCGACCTCGCCGGGCTCCTCGGCGTGAGCCGCCAGGTGGCGCTCTACCACCTGCGCAAGCTCGCCAGCGCCGATCACGTCCGCCTGGAGCGTCGGTTTGCGCGATTGCGGGCCTACCCGGGTCGCGCGACCCGAACCTTGGAGCGGTGACCGGCGAGCGGTTACTTCGCTTTGGGGTTCGTCTGACCGATCGTGCGGAAGCCGTACCGCCGTAGATACGCGAGGTCCTCCGCATCCGCCCGGTCCAAAAGGCTGCCGCCAACCCGGCGCTGGATGAAGCGCGGGACACGACCGAATTCCAGCGTCGCGTCTGTGACGACGCAGGTGCCCGAGCCCTCCTCCCGATATGTGTTCCTCACGATGGACACGAGTCCCTCCGGGCTTCGGATCTCGTAGGCGAACGCGTTCGGCGGCTCGATGCGGTACGTCCACGTGTCGCGCACTGTCCGGCCCGCGACCCGGATCACCCGATCCACGACGTGCGTCGAGGGCAGGACGATGTCCTCGAGGGAAGCCCGGCCCTCGTCCCGGACCACGCGCCCCTCCAGGATCCAGGGATGGATCGCGCGGACGGTGTCCTCGTCCATGTGCAGCGACAGCAGCCGCCAGAGGTCCGTCAGGGCGAGCGGCACGATTCCCTCCATCTGGACCGAGGCCTTGGCCACGGCCTCACGTCCTCAAGCGTTCGTGGAACTGCTTCCGGAACTTGACGACCTTCGGCGCGATGATCGCGCGGCAGTATCCGGCGTACGGGTTCTTCGCGAAGTAGTCCTGGTGGTATTCCTCGCCCCGGTAGAACGCGGAGAACGGGGTTACCTCCGTGACGATCGGATCGTCCCACAAGTTGGCGGCGGTGATTTCGCGGATCACGCGCTCCGTGGTCGCCTTCTGCTCCGGCGTCGTGTAAAAGATCGCGGACCGGTACTGCGCGCCGACGTCCTGGCCCTGCCGGTTGAGGGTCGTGGGGTCGTGGACGGTGAAGAAGATCCTGAGGAGGTCCTCGAGCGGGATCGCGGCGGGGTCGAACGTGACCTGCACGGCCTCCGCGTGGCCGGTCCGGTCCGTGCACACCGCCTCGTACGTCGGGTTCTTCACGTGGCCGCCGGAGTAGCCGACCTCGACCCTCTCGACGCCCCGCAGGTCCCGGAAGAGGGGCTGCAGGCACCAGAAGCAGCCGCCGCCGAGGGTGAGCGTCTCCGCAATCCCCGACCCCATTCGAATCGACCGACCCATCCCACCGTCCGCCGGGATAAGTGCGTTTGGGCGGCAGAGGGGGATGAGATGGGTTGCGGGCACCGAAGTCGGCTTTATGATTCGGGCTGCGATGGCATCGAGGGCATGGAGTGAGGAACATGGAAGCCGTTTCGGAGTCGGGCCGCGAGATCTGGAGGAAGTTCGTGAGACGACACGGGAGGATGACGGCGCTCATCGTCGGGGGGATCGCCGCTGCGGCCGTGGCGGCGGTCCTCGTCTTCCTCTGGGTCGTGGGCCGGGCGCAGGCGACCGGGCTCGTGCCGTCCGGGCTCGGGCAGTGGACCGTGGGGTACGTCGTCGCGTTCGTGGTGGCCGTCATCCTTTGGGAGTTCCTCCTCGTGGCGAGCTGGGCGATCGCGTTGGCGGCGGCGGTGTACTTCCTGTGGTACCGGAGGCTGCCCCGCGAGGAGCGGAACGAGTACGAGCGAGGGCGGCGACGCGGTCGGTCCGCCGGCGAGGACGGCGGGATGTCCTTCTTCATCGGACTCGTGTGGCTGGTCATCGTGTGGACGGACGGGCGGTGGAACACCGCCTTCCAGGATTGGACGCTCGACAATTGGGTGTACTCGTGGATCGCGGCGGCGCTCGTGGGCTTGGCGGTCGTCGGAATCCCCGGACTGATCTACATCGTCTGGTCCCTGCGGCGGCGCCCCGTTGCGAGCGAAAGCCCCTAGGGCGGAATCTGGACGCGGAGTTTGGATCTGCAGATAATCCCATGTGGACGGTCGAGGGTGCGGCGATCTCGGGGGGAGGTCCAAGGCGGGCTCCCACCCGGCTCGTCGTTGTTCGGCGATGAGGGAGAGATGGGGCTCGTTGCGCCGACATTCTGGAACGCCTGCCGTTCGAGGTCGACCTCGCTCGAGGGCGGCTTCGCCCCTTGGCGTACTCGCTCGCGGCATCGGCTTGGGCTTACGCGGGGAACACCTTGGTGGCGTTTTCGGAAAGGATGCGGGCCTTGGCGGAAGCGGTGAGTCTCAGACCTCGGAACGCTCTCAGGTTGGCGGCGATTCCCGGCACGCCGGGCCCCGGCCAGTCCGAGCCGAAGAGGGCTTTGTCCGCGATGTCCTCTAACCGCGGAAAGTAGTAGAGGAGCCGTTTAGGCGGGATGCTCGAGATGTCGAGGTAAACGTTCCGGTGGCGGCGCACGAGGAAGAACGCCTCCTCGCACCAGAAGGGACGACCGCCGTGCGCGAGGATGATCCGCAGGTTCCCGAAGTCCGTCGCCACATCGTCCGCCGCCAGGGGATTCCCGAATTTCGCGCGCGCGCCGGGGAAGATCGAGGTGCCCGTGTGAATCATGACCGGGACCTTCGCGTCCTCCGCCTCCTCATACAGCGTGCGGAGCGCGGGCATCGAACCGTCGACGTAGGCGTTCGGCTCGAAGAGCTGGTGCGGCGGGTGGATCTTGATGCCGCCGATGTGGTCGTCGCGGATCAACTTCCTGACCGCCTTCTCCGGATCCGGGGTGAACCTCGGGTGCACGGAGCCGAACGGGATCAGCCGGTCGCGGTGCCTCCGTGCGTAGTCGACGACGTACGCGTTGACCTTGTCCGTGTATCCCATGACCTCCGGCGCGACGTAGTTGATGAGACAGGCGCGGTTGACCCCGACGTCGTCCAATACCGCCAAAAACGCCTCTGGGTCGTGGGTGATCCTAGCCAAGAACTCGAAATGAGGGCGTTCGCGCTTCATCGCCGCGAGCACCTCGGGCTTCATCATCTCGAAAGGCTGCATGTGCACGTGGACGTCCGTGACGCCGGGCACGGGGGCGGCGAACGGGACGTGCCGATAAGGACTTTCGTCCGAGCGCCGTGCCGTCATCGGCCGGGCGACAACAGTCTTATGACGCCGCCTTCCGTAGCGGAACGGCCCCATGGTCGCGATCGACCCGGACTTCCAGCAGAGGCGTCAGATCGTCGACCAGCATGTCGACCATGACGTCTGGGGGCCGGTCGACCCTCCCGAGGTCACGGGAATCCACGGAACCCACGTCGCCGTGGACTTCGACATCTGCATCGGGGACGGGTCGTGCATCGAGGTGTGCCCCGTCGACGTGTTCGAGTGGTTCGACACCCCCGGCACGAATCCGCACAAGGTGCACCCGGAGCTGCCGCCGATGATCAAGGAGGCGAAGGCAGACCCGGTCCGCGAGGTGGACTGCATCGATTGCATGGCCTGCGAGACCGCCTGCCCCGTCCTTGCCATCAAGATCAGCGTCTGAGCCCTCGGTCGGGCCGCGCGACGCTATCGGAACAGCTGCGACAGGTCCTGCGGCCTCGCCGTGCATGGGTGTCCCTCCGCGTACCACAGTCGGCTCGCCTCCCACCCCATGTCGCTCCAGGCCACGATCGTCTGCGACCGTGTGCCCGTCCTCTCCCCGTGATGGCAGATGGCGCGACCGTCCGCGACCGCGTGGTCCCCGAGCACAGAACGGAGCGTCGTGATCGCTGCGTCCAGTTGGTCGAAGCTCGTCCTCTTCAGGAGGTCGAGGACTCGTCGTCCACGAGGGTCGTCCGCGTTGAGTCCCGCGTTCGTGAGGACATTCACGCCCAGGACCCCGTCGCGGATGAAGGTCCCGCCCCCCTCTCGGCTGACGCACCCCACGGCGGCCGAGTCCGCGTGGAGGAGGTTGAACGGGTTATACGAGCGGCTCTCCGCTTCGCGCACGGCGAATCCGCGAGCTGCGGAAGCATCGCGATGGGCCAAGCTCTCTAGGCACAGCAGTCCGCGGGAACGCGCCCGGGGGTCCGGCTGCCCCGCGAAGCGGTTTGAGATCGCCGCCACGAGGCCGTGCTCGTTGATTCCAATCCATGTGCCCTCCGCGCGCTCGTCTCGAGGGGCGACGATTCGTGGAGAACCCGCACGAACCTCCGGCGGCACCGACGCTCGATCATAGAACTCGTCACGGTTCATCGCAAGCACGAGGGGGAAGCGAGGAACGATGCCGCGCAGCGCAATCAGCGTGCACATCAGAGGCCGCCGAGCGTCTGTGGTTTCGGCCCGCCCCGGAGGGCGGTGGCCCGGAGCGCCGCCACGCGAGCCACTTCCGGGCGGCCGGCATTCGTCGCCGCCTGCTCCGCGAGCTCGTAGGCGGCAAGGGCCGTCTGTTTCAACGCCGCGTCGCCGGACTCCACCGCCTGCTCGTTCACGGCCTCGGCGGTGTCGAAGAAGTACTTGGCGGCGGAGACCCAATCGCCGTGCGCGCGGAAGAACAGGGCGCCGAACAGCCCCTCGTGCGTCAACCCCTCGGGTCCGCCCTTCCAGTTCTCCCCGAGGATGTGTTGGTATTCCTCCTTCGCCGGCGGGAGTTCATCGGGGTTCCCCGCGAGGTCCTGCACGGCGTTCCGTGCTTCGATGAGAGCGTAGTACCGTCGCTCGTCCTTCGGCATCACGTCGTCCGCGAGATCCATGTAGGCTCGCGCGGCCCTTCGCCTCCACGGCGCCGCGTCCGTGAGGGCGCTCCGCTTCTCGTGGCATCGCGCGAGCGCCTGGTAGATCCCGATCCGATCGAGGTCCGAGCCCGTTGCGGTCAACCTTGCGTACGCCGCCGCGGCGCTCGCGAAATCCCCCCGAACCTCGGCGTCAATGGCGGCGAGCAAGTCGGACATGAAGCGGAGAACCGCGCGCCACCAGAAAACCCTTCGCAGTCGGGGCTCACAGTTCCGCCCACTTGCCGTGGCCTTCCCACAAGCGCACGTGGAACGGGAAGCCGATCTTCCCCTTCAGCCTCCCGTGGATGAGCTCGCAGATGTTCTCGACGGTCGGGTACTTCAGGAACGCGTTCCAATCCTTATGGTCGAACTCGCCGAGCACGTCCCGGACGACGGTCTTTAAGTCCGCGAAGTCGAGGATCATGCCGCCCCCGTGGTCTCCCTCGATGGACACGTCCACCTGGTACGTGTGCCCGTGGTGCTGCCCGCACTTCGGATGGCCGGGCAGGTGGTGGGCGCAGTCGATGTACTCCGTGAGTCCGAGCCGCATCGCAGCGACGAAGGGACGGTCCCTAGAAAGCCCTTTGCTCAAAGGGGCTCGACCTTCACCCCACGTTCCCGTTGGATCCGCTCTGCTTCATCCCTCGTGAGCGCGACCAAGAACAGGTCCTGGCCCTGAGTGTCCCAAGTGTAGAAGCGAAACGGGCTTCCCTCGAGGAGGCGCCCCACCTCCTCGAGAAAGTTGGGCGCGATCCAGTCCTCCTGAAATTCGGGGTGGATCAGATGGCGAGTCCCGTTGGCGGTGAACTCGACCGAGACGGGTCCCCTCTCGCCCTCCCACGTCTCCGTGACCTCACCGATCGTGAGGGCTCCCCGGGAGATCGCCGAGAGTCGAGGAAGGAGTTCCGAATATACCTCGTTCTCGGCGCATACGTCCGCTTCCATGTCGTCCCACCATACGCGGTCGTCGTCCAGTCGCATGACTTCAGGGTCCGCGGATCGCCGGCTCGAATCGGGAGGTTCGTAGTACGCCTCGCGCATGAACTCGCGGAGCGTTGTGACGAGGTCGTCCTCTGAAAGGGCCTTGTGCTCCTCGAAGAACCCAAGCTGCCTGTAGAACCGGACCGCGTCGCGGAACCAGTCGCTCGTCCTTGCCTGATCTTGCCTCCGCTTGTCGCGTCGCCAGAACCCCATGCGGATCTTCTCACGTACGCACCGGCGACCACGTATTAGAACGGAGCGAAGCTCAAAGGGGGGTGACCACGAGGAAGCGGATCGGCTCCTTCCCCTTCTGTGCGAACCGATGGTCCTCGCCCGCGCCCACGAGGACCACGTCGCCTGGGGCAAGCGCCGTCTTCCCGTCGACCGTTTCCAGAACCCCGCGACCGGTCTCCACGATGAGCTGGTGCTCCCACTCGTGGCGGTGCATCGCCGTCGAGCCGCCCTTGCCGATGATGATCTCGTGAAGGGTGCTCGCCAGCGCGCCGTCCTCGCCACCGATCAACGTCCGGATTCGCGTGTTCACCGCGCCAATCTCGTTGAACCGTTCCACAGGCGCCCTGCTGAGTTTCGTCTTGTACAACGGATGCGCCGATGGGCGCCCCCTTCAAAAACCTTCTCCCCCGGAGGCAGGCAGAACCGAACCCTCAAGTGCGTCCGCGCGAATCCGGCGGTCATGTTTGTCGGCCAGTTCGTCGACGAGGGCCTGGGCAACGCCGCCCACATCTTTGGCTCGAAAGAGTCGAAGGTGGCGGCGATCGTGGACCCGCTCCGGGACGTGGATGGGTACCTCGCCACCGCGGAACATCACGGACTGGAGATCCGGTACGTGTTCGACACCCACCTCCATAACGACTTCGTCTCCGGCGCCCGGGAGATCGCCGCCAAGACCGGTGCGCGAGTCGTGGCGGGCGCGGACGCGGGCCTCGCCTTCGATCACACGCCCCTCGCGGATGGCGAGTCGCTGTCCATGGGGGATCTGAAGGTCACCGCCCTCGCGACCCCAGGCCACACGCCGGAGCACATGGCCTACGCCGTCGCCCCGGACGGGCCCGGCGGGCCATCGATGGTGTTCACGGGCGGCGCCCTCATCGTCGGCGGCGTGGCCCGTACGGATCTGCTCGGCAAGGAGAACAGCGTCCCGTTCGCGAAGCAGCTGTACCACTCCCTGCGCGAGAAGCTCATGACGCTCCCCGATGCGGTGTCCGTCTTCCCGACGCACGGGGCCGGATCGTTCTGCGCAGCGCCCGCGACGGCGGAACGCCAGACGACGATCGGACGGGAGCGCGTGGCGAACCCGCTGGTCCTCGCGAGATCCGAGGAGGATTTCGTGCGACGGGCGTTGGAGGGCCTGCCCTCCTATCCGGTCTACTTCGGGAGCCTGCGGCCGGTCAACCAGAAAGGGCCCAAGATCCTCGGAGGACTGCCGCAGCCCCCCGCGATCCCACCGGCGACCGTGAAGGAGTTGGCGGCGGAGGGGGCGTCGATCCTCGACGTCCGGCCGCCGCCGCTGTTCCTCCGGGCCCACATCCCCGGCGCGTACGGGATCTCGGCGCACGCGCCCCTGACGACGTGGGCCGGTTGGCTGATCCCCGTCGGCACGCCCCTGATCCTGGTGTCGCATGGACCCCGGGACCTCGAGTCCGCCGTGCGCCAGCTCATCCGAATCGGGTTCGACGACCTCCGGGGGACCGTCGGAGGGGGCATGGCAGCGTGGGAGTCCGCAGGCCTCCCCGTCGAACGCATCCCCCTGGTGGCGCCGTGGGATCTCGCATCGATGTTGGCGAGCGTGAATCCGCCGGTCGTGCTCGACGTGCGCCAGGATGACGAGTGGGCGGACGGCCACATCCCGGGCGCGGTCCACATCGAGAACGGGCGCCTCCCATGGGACGATCTCCCCTTTGCGAAGGATCGGCCGGTCGTCGTCCATTGCCACACGGGGAACCGATCCGCATCGGGGGTGTCCGTGCTCCTCCGGAGGGGATACTCGAAGGCCCAGCTGCTCGACGGGGGATGGGCGGTATGGTCCGCGAGCGGCCTGCCCATGGAACCGGGATGAGGATCTACGGCGGGGCCGCGCCGAGCTCCTGGAGCCTGCGGCGGACGTGCTCGACATGCCCTTTCGGGTCGAGTTCCGAGCGATGCACGTCTCGAATCCGACCGTCCGGGTCGATGAGATACGTGACGCGTCTGGCCAGGCCGAGGAGTCCGAGCGCCCCGTACGCTCTCGAGATTCGCTTGTCCGCGTCCGCGATGAGCCGGAAGTTCAGCCGACGGTGCTCCGCGAACCGGCGGTGCGAGTCTTGCCCTTGCACGGATACGCCCAAGACCTCGGCGCCGAGCCCGACGATCGAATCCAGGTTGTCGCGGAACGCGCACGCTTCGGCCGTGCAGCCCACCGTCTCGTCCTTCGGATAGAAGTACAGGACCACCCACCGGCCCCGCAAGGCGGAGAGGCGAGCCTCCCGCGAATGCTGGTCCATCGCGCGGAAGTCGGGCGCGACCGTGCCGACGTCGAGCATTAGGGCCGGCCCGCCAACATGACAGGATCAGGGGCGCCGACCCGGCGGAACGCCTCCGCTCGCTCCAAGCACGAGGGACACCGTCCACAAGGTCGCGACCCGTCGAAGTAGCAGGACCACGTCTTCTCGAAGGGGACGCCGAGCTGGAGGCCCATCGCGACGACCTCCTCCTTCGGCTTCCCCGCGAGCGGGAGCTTGATGGACACCCGGCTCCGCGGGAAGGACCACAGTCCGAGGCGGTAGAGGGAGTTCACGTGCGTGAAGAAGTCCGGGCTCGAGTCCGGGAACGTCTCGGGGTCGATCCCGTTGTGGCCGCCGACGATGAGGGCTGCCCCCAGGGTCTCCGCGTAGTAGCCCGCGAGCGCGTAGAAGATGAGGTTCCTCGCGGGGATGTACGGGTCCGGCGCGTCCGAGAGGATCGGGTTCCGGAGGCCTTCCTTCCGCAAGTCGTCGATGTCCTTGAGGAATGGGAGCGGGACCGTGATCAGCTCGGGGACCTTCGCGGCGGAAAGGAGGTCCCGGACCGCCCGGACCTCGGCCGTCGGGCGTGCGTGGTAGTCGACGGTCAACGCAATCGGCGACCACCCCTGTGTACGGACCCACCACAGGCACACCGCGGAGTCGATTCCTCCGCTCAGGAGGACCAGGGCCCTCGGCCCGCCAGCGGAAGGCTCCACGACCTGCGAACCTGCCCCCATGGCAACGCTTCGAACGAAAGCCCGTGACTTAACCCTTTGGCCGGGGGATTCCCGGGGATCCCGAATCCATGGATTCCCGGGACCGGTTCGGACTGGTTGATCCTGATGGTAAGGTTTCTCCCCCATGACATTTCGGCCGTGTCCGATGGAAGGCCCACGGGGGCTCTGGAGGCAGAGTCGGAGAAGCCCAGGGTGACGGCAAGTGGGTAATGATCGCGACTGTCTGGGTCGATCACGTAGGGCGTGTCCCCGATTCCATCAGGTCCCGGCAGGTCTTGATTGGGCCCGCTCATTTCGTCGACACCGGTGTAGTCAGACCAGTGATTCCCTCCACTCGGATATCCGTCGTCCCAGCGGTTCTCGGGTCCCCCGTCGTCCTCGGCCGAAACCTCGCTCCCCCCGAATTGGTTGTGGTAGATCCTGAACTCGGAAGAGTCCCGCAGCCATACCCACACCCCAGAAGTCCACTCTTTGAACGTGTTGTTCGTGATGAGGACGCGTCGTGAGAATTGCGCGTAGACTCCGGTTCCCCCTGGACCCCAGAAGCCGTTCGATTCCACCACGACGTCGCTCGACGACTCCAGCGACACGCCGCCACCTCCGTGGTTCCCAAACCGATTCCAACGGACGGTCGCGTTGTCGGAGGAAACGAGTCGGATTCCGTAAGCATTCCATGTAGAGAAGTTCCGTTCAAAAACGACGCGAGTAGCGTTTTGGAGGATAACCCCCCACGGGCCAGGGATCACGCTGTCAACAAAGGTCAGGTTTGTGACTCCCTGCCCGCGAACGGATTCGAGAGCGGCATAGAACCGGAGGCTCTCCATGCGAATGTCGGCTACCCGTAAGAGTTCCACGCCGGAGAGCAAACGCCCGTCTCCCAGCTCAAGCCGGGTGAGCGTGATCCCGGCCGAGTCTGCAAGCAAGACTCCCCTCTCCACATATTCCCACAACGGTTCATGACATGGAAAGACCTGGCCTGGAACGTATACGTCCGAAATCTGGACGTCCGTAGAGTTCACCACGACGATTGCTGCGTCATTACATCGCAGGGTTGCGTGCTCGATCCTTGCGCCAGACACCCCTTCGAGGCGGATTCCGTCGGCCCCGGGGCGGCCATAACAGACGTCAACATCGCGAATCACGAAGTGGGCCGATGTGTTCTCTATGATGATCCCTGCCGGATTGTCCGGGAAGATCAGCCAATCCTCGATTACGTAGGGATCGGACGCAGTTCCAGATCCTCGCACGACTCCGTTGGCGGTTGTGAAGTTCGCGTCGCCGAGGATTCGGATGGGCGTGTGGACCTCGTGTTTCGAGTCGTTCGGGTTGCATTCGTGGTACAAGGGCCCGGGGGAACCCAAGGGGGCGCGGCTCATGGGCCCCTGGGGATCGGGGACCGTCGCCATCCCGATGGTGCCGACGAGTGTTGTCGATGTCAGCGCCGCCAGCACGGCGAGGCTGAGGGATTTCATTCCGCGCATCGGCGCGCCCATAGCATCGTCGGCACAGTGCCCCGAAGCCATAATGATTGTGTACCCGGTACCCGGAGTCACGACGTCTATCGCGGTGCGGACATGCTCTCGCACGCTTTCTTACTCCTGAGATCTCGTCCGGAGTGGCCTTCTGTTCTAGGTTTCCCCCTCCTCGAGCACCCTCTTCTCATCGAGGGGGAGCGGTGCAGTCGCGTAGACAGGTGTGAGGCGGTTGCGCCACCTAAGGAGCTTCCCGTGCACCGCGAGGTCGTACTGCTCCATGACCTGTTTCGTGTTCGGTCCGATGTCGCCGTCGCCGACGCGTCGCCCATCGACCTCCCCGACCGCCACGATTCCCGCGCCCGTTCCGCACAGGAAGACCTCGTCCGCGTGGTACAGCTCGGACCGCGGGACGCGCCGCTCCTCCACCGCCAATCCCAGGTCACGGGCGATCTCCATGACGTTCGCACGCGTGATCCCTTCGAGGATGTCTTCCGATACCGAGGGCGTCACGAGGGTCTTGCGTCGCACGAGGAAGAGGTTCTCGACGGACCCTTCGCTCACGTTCCCCTCCTTGGTAAGGAAGATTGCCTCGTCGTAGCCCGCGCGTGCGGCCTCCATCGCCGCCAAGAGGGAGTTCACGTACGCCCCACAGATCTTGGCGGCAGGGGGGATCATCGTATTCGAGACGCGCGTCCACGAGGACACCATGCAGGAGACGACCTTCTTCCCGAGGTAGGAGCCGAGCGGGGTCGTCAGGAGCACCCATCGCGTCCGCTGCGTCTGCGGGCGCACGCGGATCGTGCCCTCCCCGAGGAACACGAGCGGCCGGATGTACGTGTCCTCCCGGAATCCATTCGCGCGTAGGAGCTTCATCGTCATGTCCCACAGCTGGTCCTTCGTGGGTCCCTCCCGGAGGTCGAGGAAGCCCATGTTCCGGATGAGGCGCTCGAGGTGGGCTTCCAGTTCCCATACGTACAGCTCATCCTCGTCCCGGGCGTAATAGGCACGGACTCCCTCGAACACCCCCGTCCCGTAGTGGAGGGCGTGGGTCGAGGCATGGACGGTCGCCTTCTCCCAGCGAACGATTTCCCCGTCGAGGACGGCGTACCGGGGTGGATTCATGGCATCCAGGAGACGTATGGGTCGGACCGTTATGAGGACTTCGCCCTAATTTCCAGACGAATGTCTGCTAAATTTAGCTAACCGTTGGACATTCGACATCCATTACGTCGCACGTCTGGACGTACGGACGGTCTCCATCCGGAGCGTCAGCTTCCGGACCATTTCGGCGGACGCTTCTCGAGAAAGGCCCGGACGCCCTCCTCCTTGTCGCCTGTCGAGAAGACGATGGAGAACAGTCCCTGCTCGAACCGCAGGCCCTGGTCGATGGGGAGGCGCGCGGAGGCCTTCACCGCCTCCTTCGCGAGGCGCACGGCCGCCGGGGACTTCTCGGCGATCTTGTTCGCGAGCTCCATCGTCCGCGCTTCCAGTTCGTCGTGGGGCACGACGTCGTCGACGAGTCCGATCCTCAATGCTTCCGAGGCCGGGATTCGGTCCCCGGTGAGGATCAACCGCATCGCATTCCCGAGGCCGACGAGGCGCGGCAGCCGCTGGCTCCCGCCCCCCCCGGGGATGATGCCGATGTTGATTTCGGGCTGCCCGAGCTGCGCGCGATCGCTCGCGATCCGGATGTCACACGCCATCGCGAGCTCGCAGCCGCCCCCGAGGCAGTAGCCGTTGATCATCGCGATGATCGGCTTGTGGAACCGGTCGACGACGTTGTACAGGGAGGTGTGGCCGTACGACGCCCACTGGTCGATGGGTGCCTTCCCGGCGAACTCGGCGATGTCGGCGCCGGCTGCGAACGCCTTTTCCCCGGCTCCTGTGAGGACGACTGCGCGTACCGTCTCGTCCGCTTCGAGTTCCGCAAGGGAGGCGGCGAGCTCCTCCTTCATCTGCGAGTTCATCGCATTGAGCTTTTCCGGTCGATTGAGGCGGAGGACTGCGACCGCGCCCGCCCGCGTGACCGAAATCGTTTCGAATCCCACAGGTCCCCGTGGGAATCGAATCGGGGTATAAGAGCGTGACTTGGGGCGGTCCGGGCGTGCACTGATTGCCTTGCACGGTACTGTTCCCTTACGGGGATTGCCGGGAGGACCTCGCGGCTGTCTGCAGGATTCAGATGGAACGATCTAGTGGCGACCCCGTGGGATGTACACGCTCGCGGCGGCGACGCCGGAGCCGATCAGACCGACCAGGCCGCCGATCGTGCCTTCCTGGCCACCGTACACAATGAGGACGACGCAGACGACCACCGCCAGGATGACCCCGTTCATCACGTTCTTCCGTGCGATCGCGCCGGAGACGACGAGGGCGCCGCCGAGCACGAGGGTCAAGACGAAGGTCCTCAAGGCCGTGTTCATCTCGCTCAGGGGGATGCCTTCCAACCACTTGATCGCGAACGCGAGGGCCGCGAGGATGATCGCGAGCCCGCCGCCGAGGATGATGAGATACTCGTACGGCTGCTTCTGCGCCAGGATCGTTCCCGAGATCGCCGGTCTCCCCGATTCATAGCTTCCGGTCATAGTCTCGGCTGGCCACAGGGACTGGGGGGTTTGAGGCTTGCTACCTGAGTGCGATTCCTGAGAATCAGGGGAGGAATAGGTTCCTCCCGCCCGGGTCAATCTTGCGCCGATGGGTCCGCCCCCCGGAGTACCGAGAGCCCGATGCGCGGCGGCTCGAGGCCATCGCGGAACTCCTCGCAGGACCGCCTCGAGGGCACGGGGTAATATGTGCGGCACGAGATTCGGCGCGCAGATCCGGATGCGTCGACGAGGAGGACGACGAGGCGGGAGGGGGTGATCCCGACGGGTGCCGGAATGCCGAAGGGTCCGCCTAGGCTAGGCCCGAACCGCGGTAAATGCGTAGTGCGAACGCCCACCCGGTTCCGGGAAGACTTCCCCCACCGCCCACCCGGTGGCCTTGCACACGCGGAGCAGGTCGTCCGTTCCCAGGAACAACAGGGGGAACCAGTCGCCGCGTTTCCCGTTGTAGACGATTCGAAGGCGGACCAGGCCTGGCGGCAGGCCGCGACGCACGTTCCTCTTGACGTAGGCTGCGTGGGGCTTTGCCCAGACCGCGGGGACGCCCGTGGAGGCGAGGAGGCGTCCTCCCGGTCGCGCCACTCGGCGCGCCTTCCGAAGGAACCGCTTTGTGGCGGCAAGATCGCCGCAGACCCCGAGGTTGTTGCCGAACATCACGATCGTGTCGAAACTCCCGTCCGAGAAGGAGAGTTGGCGGGCGTCCATCCTCCGCGCGTCGTGAACGCCTCGGAGCCGCGCGCATTCCACCGCCTCCGGCGCAACGTCGATCGCGGTCACCCGCAGTCCTCTTCGTTGGAGATACAGCGCCACGCGCCCGGCGCCACTGCCGACGTCAAGGACGTGCCCCCGTGCATGCCGGATTGCGCGGCGCTCCGCGGTCGACCATCGGGCGAAGGGCGCAAAGTAGGGCTTCACGTCGGAGGGATCTCGGAACCCGTCGTCCCGCTCGAACGTAAGGCGGCCGGGACCTCCTCCCAAGTATGCCAGCATCGCCTGCCCGAAGAGGCGGTAGGAGTCCAACATCGAGCTACGTGCCCTTGAACATCGGCTTCCGCTTCTCGAGGAACGCCCCAAACCCTTCCTTCGCGTCGTCCATCGCGAACAGTCGGTTCTGCAACTCCCGCTCGAGGGAGAGAGCCTCCTTGATGGACATTTCCGTGCCCTCTTGGACGGACCGCTTGATGAACCCGACCGCGCGAGCGGCGTGGTTCGGGTACGTCAGCGCCGATGCGTAGTTCAAGGCCTCCCGCCAGAAGTCCGGCTGCGGCCAGACGCGGTTCACGAGGCCGATCTGAAGGGCCTCCTGGGGCGTGAGGAGCCGGCCGGTGACCATGAGGTCGATTGCCTGGGACTTCCCGATCGTCCGGGGCAGCCGCTGCGTGCCGCCCGTCCCCGGGAGCACGCCGAGCGTGACCTCTGGGAGGCCGATCTTGAACGGCCCGTCCGCCATGAGCCGGAGGTCGCACGCGAGCGCGATCTCCAGGCCTCCGCCGACCGTGTGGCCGTTCAGCGCAGCGATGAACAGCTTCGGTGTGGACTCCATCTTGTTCAGCGTTTCCTGGCACCCCAGACAGAACGTCGCCTTGTGGTCCGGCGTGCTCTGGCGGAGGAAGTTGATGTCCGCGCCCGCGGAGAACATGCCCTCGGACTTCGACGTGAGGACTGCGACATCGACCTCGTCGTCGTACCGGACGTCGTCGATCCAGTGGTTCAGGTCCCTCATCAGCTCGGGGTCGTACGTGTTCGCCTTCGGCTTGTTCAGCCACCCAACGGCGACGCGCCCCTCGCGTCGGTTCTCGACGTACCGCAGCTCCACCTTCATTCCTCCCGCCGTCGAAGGCGGAGCGCGTAATAAAGGCTTGGGGAATTCCCCGCGTTAGGTAGATGATGCCGCGCGCCGTACGAGTGCCCGTGCCCGGAGACGTCGCCGCCTGCTCGCATTGTGGGTCCGTCCGCGTCCAGCCGAAGATCTGGGTGCAGGGCTTCCTCCCGACGATCAACGACGAGAGGCAGACGTACGTGTGCCGGGACTGCGGAAAGGAGGGCATACTCGTTCGGTTCGCCTCGGAGGAGGCGCGGGCGGCGTATGCCGAGGAAGCCCGCACGGGCGTGCATGCGCGGGATCCGCCGAGACCTGCTGCGGACGCGATCCCCATCCTGCCGTTGGATGCCGTCCCCCTGCTCGAGGTCCGGGGGATCGACGCGATTCCGATCTATCGCTCGAAAGTCGTGGACGCGCGGTGGTCCGACGGGCGGCTGCATCGCGGCGGCTACCGCGTGGACGTGGCGACGTATTGGGACGCCGTCGGGGGCTCCCGCTACAACGCGGGCCGGGTCTATGTCCTGGACCTCGCTGGTATTAACCATGGGAAGCCGAACTTTGAGGCGCTGCGCGGGATCGGGAAGCGCACGTCCATGCTGCTCGACATCGGCGCGCGCTCCGCCGAGGACGTGATGGACGGCCTGATGGTCGATGTCGAGGCGGTCGTGGTCGGCACGAAGAACCTCCGGTCCGTCGACCAGTTCCGTGAGATCCGGGAGATCAGCGAGGGGGTCGTCCCCTGCCTCGACGTTGCCGGCGGCGTCGTGTGGTCCGACCGGTCGAAGGAAGACTCGGACTTGGGCGTCGTCGCCCGCGCCCTGTCGGAGGCGGGGTTCGGGAGTTTGGCGGTGATGGACCTAAGCCGGTTGGGCACTTTCGCGGGTCCGGACCGACAGCTGGTCTCGCGGCTGGAGGGCCTCGAGTTCGAACTCATGCTCGGCGGCGGCGTACGGGAGGAGGACGCGGCGGGCCTTCGGGAGAGGGGCATCGCCCACGCACTCGTGGACCCGTTCACGCCCGTGATCCGCGCGCTCCTCCCGACGGAGGAGAAGCCGGCGCCCGCGGAGGCGATTCCCGTCGAGAAGCCGTCGAAGGACGTTCGAGGCACCCCGGCCCCTGGCTAGAAGGTCCAGCGAAGCCACGGGTCCGGCGTGTCGCCGCCCGAGAAGCCGACCCCGTTCAACGCATCGGCAGCCGCGGGGGGCGCGTATGCGGTGACGCGCTTCGCCCCGAGCCGCCGAGAGACCTCCGTGCCGATCGATGCCGCCCTGCGCACACGGTCCTCCTTCTTCACGTCCTTCGCCTCCATCCAGAGGTCAAGTTCCGCGGCACCGGGGTCTAGCCAGTCGCGCCTCACGGCCACGACCGCAAACCGCAGGCCCCGCGCCTGCACTGACATCTCGACGAGTTTCGTGGCATCCCGCACCCCGGCGAACTCCGCGGACGGCCAGCGGGCCGTCACGACCTCGTACCGGAGTCGCGCGGGCTCCCGGTGGTTCAGCGCGAGCAGGCTTTCCAGATCGCGAAAGCCACCCGCGAGGAAGCGAGTCTGGAACTCGATGTCCGGATTCTCGACCTTCGCAGTCTCGGCGGTGAACGCGCGCGTGTCCCACAGCGGTTCGAACCCGAGTTCCTTCGCGGCGGTCTCGCCGCCGGAGTGCTGGGGGGAGATGTCCACCGCAGGATACCCCATCTTGCGGACCTTCCGCGCCGCCCGTTGAACGAGTTCGTGTTCGACGTCGGGCCGCGAACCGGCCTCCACGATCTCGACCTCTGCGTACCGCCCGAACGGCTCCGGCTCCTCGTCGACCCACACTTCGCACTCCCCGACGACTCGTCCCTCCTCCTCCGCGACGAACACGGGGAAGCCGCGGACCTGGCATTCATGAAAGTGGCGGCGGAACAGGGAGAGGTCCATCCAGGAGCCGCCGTGCATCCACCGTTCGAACGGCGTGAGATCCTCGTACGGGACGCGGCCGAGCCGTTGAGACGGGTCCCTGTACCAGTCCTTGTACGGGTTCGTGCCCTTGTGGAGGGCCACGATCCCCGCGGCGTCCTGCGGTGTGGCGGCCCGCACGTTCATCGCGGAGCCTTGGCGCCCTCCAACGCAGGCTCGCGGCAAGAAACCATCGTACAAGAGGCCGGAAGGCTTTAGCCTGGGGACCCGAATCGGATGGCTCGTGCAGCCCCTTCGCGACGCGCGTCAACGGACCCTTCTAGGTGTCGTCGTTGTCGTCGTCGTGGCAGCCGTCCTCGGGACAGCTCTGTTTGTTCCGCTCGCCCTCCGCGCGG
>DATEUK010000111.1:0-7537 GCA_035283165.1 Thermoplasmata archaeon | reverse complement strand
TCCTTGATCGCGATCAGGATCCGGTGCACGGAGAGCTTCGTGAGGTTCGCCGTCGAGAGCACGTCGATGATCTTGTCGAACGAGGCGTCCGTGAGCGTCGCGAGTTTGTTCTTCGCGACCCAGTTCCGCCACAGCTGCTCCTCGAGGATCGTGCGCCATCCCTTCTCGTACGCCTGGAGCGCGTCCTTCGAGAAGTCCCCGGTCTGCGCGCACGTCCCGAGCACCTCCCCGAGGATCCGGCCCGCGCGGCACCCGTTCCCGATCCCGCCGCCCGTGATCGGGTCGATCATGCGGGCCGCGTCCCCGACGATCGCGATGCCGTCCCGTACGGTCTCCGGCAGCGGCGGCGATGTGCTCACGCCGCCCGTGACCATGTCGAGGCACTGCGCGCGCCGGAACCGGGCGTCCTTCGCGATCCACCGGTCGAGGTACATCTTGATGTCCGTCTTCCCCTTGAGGCGGTTGAGGGAGACGCCGATGCCCACGTTCGCGGTGCATTCGTCCTTCGGGAACACCCACACGTACCCCGCGGGGGCGACCTGGTTCCCCAGGTAGAACTCGCAGTAGTGCGGGAAGTCCGGGTCCGGATCGATGTTCGTGAGGCGGTATTGCAGCGTGCCCGTGATGTCGCCCGCCTTCAGGAGGGTCTTGATCCCCGCCCACCGCCCGACCTGGGACTCGAAGCCGTCCGCCGCCACGACGCATCCCGCCGCGAGGTTGAGCTCCTCGTCGAGGCGCTTCACACGAACGCCCGTGACGTTCCCATTCTCCTTCAGGAGGCCGACCGCGGTCGCCTTCACCCAGATGTCTGCGCCAGCCTTCGCGGCGTCCTTCGCGAGGGCCTTGTCGAACCCGTCCCTCTCGAGGACGACGCCGACCTCGTTCCCCGCGTACTTCTCGTCGATCTTGAACGATCCGCCGTTCGGAGAGATGACCTTCGCGCCGGACACCTCCTGCGCGACCCACTTCTTGTCGTACGCGATGTCGCACTCGTCGAGGAAATGGCGGGCGATGCCCTCCCCGCACCGGACGGGCGAGCCGATCTCCTGGCGCTTCTCGATCATCAACGTGCGCGCGCCACCCGCGGCCGCGTAGCGCGCGGTGAGGCTCCCCGCGGGGCCCGCACCGACCACGATCACGTCGTACGGTTCCGCCACGGCCGTCCCTGTCCGGCGAATCCGCGCCGCGCTCTTAAGGGTTGTCGGAATCGGCGGTGAGAATCACCCGTGGAGCCGGGAAAAGGTAATCCGTCGATTACCTATAAATAGCGAAAATTTGGCTCGGCTGAAGGTAACCTTCCTCCCTCGGGTGCCCGACCCTCGGGAGCAGGGACCGGGAGTGACTTCATGACGACGAATGCGGCGGGAGCGAAGGCGTTGAATCTGATCGTCCTCGGGATGTTGGCGGGTTCGCTGTTCGTGGGCATCGCGGGCTGGCCCGCGCGCCCGGCGGCCGCCCAGAACTGCGACCGCTCGGGCCTTCCCACGCCCGGGGACTGGATCGTCACGGACACACAGGTCTGCACCGACACCGTGATTGTCATGGACGGGAACCTCCAGGTCACGAACACGGGGAACCTCACAATCATCCGCGGAGGGCTGAAATTCGTGGAAGATACGGCCCACATCTACTCGATTTCCGTCGCCGGCGGAGTCCCGCAAGGGGGACTGACGTTCATCAACAGCAAGGTGTGGACCGAGACCTTCCAGGTAAACCCCTATTTGCATCTCGCGATCAACGTCTCCGGGTGGTTCCTCGCAGACGCGACGACATTCGCATTCCCGGGGACGTTCACGGGATCGCCGGGCTCCACGATCACCTTCCGGAACGGGAGCATCCTGCGGAACACCGAAACCGCTCTCGGCACCATATTCGTAACGGGGTCGGACGCATTCGACGACAATGACGATGGACCGGGCCTGACGTTCAACTCGAGCACCGCCTTCTTCTACGCATCCCAGGCCCGCGATCTCTACGAGAACAAGAGCGGCTCGTTCACAGGCAGCCCTCGGCAGCACATCCGCCTCCAGGGCTCCACGCGCTTCACGGCCGTGGACACGTTCCTTGCCGCCGACTTCTGCTGTGTCGCCACTCCTGTGGGACCGCACAACCGAGTCGACCTCACGGGGACAGCCCGAGCGTTCCTCTACGGCGTCACCTTCGATACGACCGAGAGACCCCCAACCCAGGACGCCGCCATCGCCGCGTTCACATCGGGTCCGGGCACGGCGGCCTACCTCTATCGCTGGGCGAACGTGCGCGTGGGGGACTTCAACGGAGTCCCCGTGAACGGCACGAACGTCCGCGCCCTCTTCGCGGGCCCCGAGTCCGGGAACGCGAACTTCACGGACAACGGCGGGGCACCCACGCCACCGGCGAACGTCCTGACCTATCTCGGAAAGACCCCCCTCGACTGGAACGTGACGGGCGTCGACGGTACCGCGCGGATGCCCCTCGTCTCCGACTGGATCGACCCCTCGACGGGCGTGAACTCCCGGTTCGTCGGAACGTTCCAGCTGGATGCGACCAAGCCTCCCGACGCAGGGTCCTCGCCCCTCACCTTCTCCGCCTATCCCTCGATGAACGACGCGAACGCCTCGAAGTCCGTGCTGATCCAGCTCCTCACCCTGGAACAATTCCTCCCGGACCTCACACCTGACACGCCCATTTTCTCCCCCGCGACCCCGAAGGAAGGCGAAACGGTCCAGATTACCGCTCCGGTCTGGAACCTCGGCGCGGGCGGTGCCGCGAGCGTCATCGTGCAGGTCTACGATGGCACCGCGCTCCTCAATGAGACCACGATTCCGTTCATCGGGCCGTTCGGTCTTGAGTTTGTCAACGCGACACTCGTGAACGCCGCCGCCGGCAATCACATCATCCGCGTGTCCGTCGACCCGGCGGAGCTTCCGCTCTTCCCGAACGGGAGGATTATCGAGGGGCCCGGCGTCTTCCCAGAGACGAACAACCTCAAGGGCTACCAGCTCAGCGTGACCCCGTTCGGCCCCGACCTGGACACGGCGGTCAGCTTCGACCCGGCCCCCGGGTTCCTGAACAACCCCGTCGAGCTCATCGCCGGGGTCACGAACATCGGGGACGACAACGCGACGAACGTCAACGTGAACTTCTACGTCCAGGGCTCCCAGCCCACCGCCTCGGACACCCCCCTCGCGAGTGCGACGATTCCCTTCATCGACGTTGGCGGCGTCGGCAGCGCCTCCGTGAACTGGACCCCGACGAGTACGGGCAACTTCACCGTGTGGGCCTGGGCGGACCCCGTGCCCCCGGACGCGATCCCGGAGCCGCTCCCCTACCTCGAGACGAACAATCTCCGGTCCAACGTCCTGATCGTGGCCCCCGCGCCGGATCTCGTGACCGCTTTCCAGGACCTCACCTTGAGCGACCCGTTCCCGCGGGTGCAGCAGGCGGGGATCACCCTCCAGGCGGTCGTCCGGAACAGCGGGCAAGCGGACGCGGGTCCCTTTGGCGTCCAGTTCTCGGTCGACGGCGTCCCCGTCGGCGGGCAGCAGAACAACCTCACCGGCCTGCCCGTCGGCCAACGGTGGACGACTCCCGCAGTCGCGGTCCCCTCCTTTGCGACGTGCGGGGCGCACACGATCGGAGTCCAGCTGGACCCCCCAAACGCGGTGCAGGAGGGACCGTTGGGCGGGCCGTACGAGTCGAACAACCTCGTGGCGACCTCCGTCCAAGTGTACCCCGCAGACTACGTGACCTGGTCGAGCGGCACGATCAACGCGGACATCGCGGTCTCGAGCAGCATCGAGATCACGGGACCCGTGGACATCGACAACGCCGCGTTGTCCGTGGTCCAGGACCAGGACAGCTGCGGGCGGTACTACATCAAGGTCCTCGGCGGCGGCAGCCTCTCGCTCGTCGACGCCAGCCTCTCGAGCAACTGGCCCCTCGTCGTGTACGTCGCCCCCGGCGGCCGCCTCACGGCGACGAACGCGACCTTCAACCTGGACACGCAGGGCAAGGGCGTGCTCTACAGCAGGGGAGTCTTGGAGGTGTCCGACTCCACGATCGACGGGGACGTGATCGCTCGGGGCATCAACGCCACCCTCCGCGACGACACGCTCCTCGGAGACCTGCTCCACATCGACACGACGGCGACGAGCCGGATCTGGACCTCCACCCTCCCTGGCGTCCAGACGATCCAGCTCGCGTCCGACGCGCCGGGCTTGGTCGCTGTCGATTTCGACATCCGGAACATCACGTTCAACGCCGCACTCACGAGCCAGCTCGTGTTCGGCGGTGACCAGGTCGTCCACCTCACCTCCGTCGGCCTCACGAAGCCGGGGGACTGGTGGGCCGGCATGCTGACGCAGAGCGCCCACGTCGTGCGATACTGGTGGCTCACGGTCGTCGCGGTCGACGGCACGGGCACGACCCTCCAGGGCGTGCCGACCGTTTTGGGCCTCGACCGGTTCAACACCGCCGCGAACCCGCCCGTGTGGCAGCCCGCCACCGTGTGCGCCCCATCCGACTGCTACTTCAACACGAACACGTCGTGGCTCGTCGACGTCACCGCCGGCGTACTCCTGTACCGGGCGGCATCGGAGGACCGGTACGGCGACCTGCCGCCCCTCGTGCGAGCGACGTACCGCGCCTCGGGCGCTGCGTTCGTGGAGACCCGCTGGCGGCAGCCGGACCCCCTCCCCGAGCCGACGGGCCTCGTGTTGCAGGACACGACGATCACCCTCGTGTTCTCCGAACTCACGCCGAACCTCCTGATCACGGCCGTCCGGTTCGACGGGGACAACGGGAACGACGTGCCGCTGCAGCCCGTCGACCGCGAGCTCCGGATCGTCGTCACGGTCCGGAACCAAGGGGCGATCATCGTCCGGGACGTCACCGTGAACTGCTACGACACGGACGTGGACACGGACGTCAACGGGTTCATGGACAACGACCACCAGTTCTACGCGGACTCGGAGCTGTTCATCGGGACCGCCGGTCCGCAGAACATCAGCGCGAACACCACCCTGGAGTTCACCTGCCGATGGACGCCATTCTCGTCCGTGGACGGGCTGCATCTCATTTCCGCGGTCGTGGACCCGCCCCTGGGCATCCCGACGGACGGCGGGGCGAAGGCGGAGGTCAACGAGACCGACAACATCCGGATCCTCAGCCTGCAGCTCTTCCTGTGGCCGGACCTGACCCTCGGTGCGGACCCGGTCGTCACGTTCACGCCCCCGACCCCCCTGGCGAACAACCCGCTCCTGATCACGGTGCGCGTCCAGAACACGGGCACGGGCCCGGCCGCGGGCGCCGTCCTCGGCGTGTACACGCTCGCCGGCACCCTCCTGGGGACCACGACGACCGTAGGCGTCGGCCCGTTGGCGACCGCGGACCGCGTCGTCTCCTTCCTCCCGACGACCCCCGGCGTCTGGACCGTCCTCCTCATGGTGAGGTCGGCGAACGACACCGCCCAGAACACGGACTACGACTTCACCGACAACGCGCGCGTCCGCCAGTTCAACGTGTCCTCGCAGCCCGACCTCACGATCGCGCTCCGCGGGCCTCCGCCCCCCATCTTCATGGGATCCCCGTTCGTCGTCAACGTCAACGTGACGAACCTGGGCGGTACGCCCGCGACCGGGATCGTCGTCGCCGTGAACTGGAGCGGCGATCCGCTAGTCGCGCTCGGCCAGAATGCGAGCCTCGCGGTGGACGCCTTCCAGACCATCTTCGTGGCCGTGCAGGTCACGACTCCCATCCGCCAGTCCGGATCCAACCAGTTCGTGTTTGCGGTCGTGGACTGGGGCAACCTGATCTTGGAGTCGAACGAGACGAACAACGTGGTGACGGTCAACCCCAACGGGACGGTGTCGCCCCCGGCTGGCAGGATTACCGTGGAATCGCCCATCGCGGGCACGGCCTTCCCGCCCGGGGCCGAGATCTTCGTCCAGGGCTACATCCGCGACGCCGGCAATCGGGCCCTCGGGAACATCGACGTCACGATCCAGCTCCAGACCTCCACGGGCGGTGCCGTCGCCGGAGCGAACCCCTACGTCACCCAGAGCACGAGGACCGCCGGGCTGATCTCCGGCCCCATCACGGTCCCCGAGGACGCACCGGACGGCGCGTACCGGATCCGGGTCAACGCCACCGGCCCGTCCCTCACAATCGCGCTGGTGTCCATCACGGTCGAACGGCAGCGCGGCTTCCTCGACCAGCTCTTCCTCGGCCTCCCCGTGTGGCTCTGGCTCGTCGTGATCATCGGCGCGGCGATCTTGATCGGCGGCGGGACCGCGTACCTGAAGTTCATCGGCCTCGGCAAGCTCGTCGAGTGCGGCGAGTGCGGCGAGTACATCCCCGAGGACTCCGTGAAGTGCCCGAAGTGTGGCGTCGAGTTCGAGAAGGACATGGCGAAGTGCTCGAACTGCAAGGCGTGGATCCCCGTCGACGTGAAGCAGTGCCCGGAGTGCGGCGTCGAGTTCGCCACCGGCGAGGTTGAGATGAAGGACTACGAGGCGCAGATGCGGAACCAGTACGACGAGGTCAAGCACCGGTTCCAGGAGGAGGCCTCGCGAGAGCTCGGGCGCACCCTCTCGGACCGGGAATTCGACGACTGGTGGCGCACGCAGCCCACGTTCGTGACGTTCGAGAACTGGCTCCGCGAGGAGGAGGACATGCGGCGCATGGGCAGCAAGCCGTGCCCCGTGTGCAGCACCCTGAACTCCGTGACCGCGGTCGTCTGCCACAAGTGCGGGACGCTCCTGAAGGAGGTCGGAGGGCCGCCCGGCGCCAAGCCGCCCTCTCCGGCCACGCGCACCGTGGCCCAGCCGACCCAGCCCGCCGAGTTCGAGGAGGGCGCGGAGGCCGGACTCCCGTCCGAAGCGGTTCCGAAGAAGGTCGTCAAGAAGCCCGTCGTGGGCGCTCCCGTCGTGCAGAAGAAGGTCATCCGAAAGCCCCTCGGCGAGGAGGACAAGGAGGGCGGGGACGAGGAGATCTAGGCTCCTCCACACCCGCTCCCCCTGCGCTTCCCTCGGCGCGCACCGCCTGGGTCACGAGGTTTCGACGATCCGGCTCGGCGGCCGATCCGTCGCTTGACGACACTCCGTTCCACGCAACGGTCGGTCAGCCGGCGGACTGCCCCGAGGCCTGGCCCGACAGGGTGTCCCGGACGACCTTCATCGCCTCGTCCGGGTCCTTGTAGTACGAGGAGACGATTTTCGCGACCTCGCGGTAGTTCTGGACCTGGATCTTTTTCATGTACTCGAAGATGTCGATGCGCCGCTTCACCTCCTGCTCCATCCGGCGCTGGGTCCAGTTCCGCGCGAGCATGACCTTCTCGTACACGTACGAGTGGCCGCTGTAGTTGAACGTGTCGTCGGCGGGGTTCCACGTGTACGCGGAGTTCGTGATCAGCTCATTCGACTCCGGGTCCGTCCCGACGATCTCGATGAGCGCCTTCACGCGGCGCGTCATGTCCGTCCCGACCTTCACCTGCGCCTGCAGGAGGACGAGGTCCAACGCCGCCACGAGCGCCCGCGGCAGGTTGATCGGGTCGTTC
>DATEUK010000110.1:0-11646 GCA_035283165.1 Thermoplasmata archaeon | reverse complement strand
TGGTGGCTCCTCGCCCTCCTCGGGATCGTCTCGATCGTGTACGGCGCGTTCGTCTGCCTCGCGCAGGACGACCTGAAGCGCCTCGTGGCGTTCTCCTCCGTGAGCCACATGGGGTTCGTGACCCTCGGCATCGCCGCCGGGATGTTCGCGGGGAGTGGGGCGCAGCTCGGCTTCGCGGGCGCGGTGTTCCAGATGTTCGCGCACGGCCTCGTGAGCCCCGCGCTCTTCATGGTCGCGGGCGCGTACGGCCACCGGCTCGGCACGCGGAACATCTCGGAGCTGGGCGGCGTCGCGAGGAGCATGCCCACCCTCACGTGGTTCTCCGTGATCGCGTTCCTCGCGTCGCTCGGTCTCCCCGGCCTCGTGGGATTCGTCGCGGAGTTCACCGTGTTCCTCGGCGTGTACGCCGCGTGGGGCCTCGCGATCGCGATCCCGCTCCTCACCGTCGTCATCACCGCTGCCTACTACGTCTACGCGGCCCAGCGCGCGTTCTTCGGGCCGATGAACCCGAAATGCGAGGACGTGAGCGACGCGCGTCGGTACGAGACCGTGCCGTTGGCGGTGCTGACGGTCCTCTTCGTCGTCTTCGGGGTCCTCCCGCTCTTGTTCCTCCAGGCGATCTACGATTGGAGCGGCGCGGTGTTGGCGGGGGTCCCGTGACATGATCGCGGAACTCGCGCTCCTCCCGGAGATCATCCTCGTCACGGTCGCGCTCCTGCTCGTCGTCCTGGGGTTCGTCGTGAAGCGGGCGGCGACCCTGTGGGTGATCGCCCTCGTCGGCCTGTTGGCGGCGACGTTCGTGAACCTGGACATGATGGGGCTCTCGTGGTCCCGCCTCCTCGGCCTGGACCTGTGGCCCGTGCCCGGCCTCGGGGACTCCGGGGCGGTCCCCGCCCTCCGGATGGACGTGAACCCGTTCGCCGCGCTCTTCAACGCGGTATTCCTGCTCGTCGCGCTCCTCGCGGTGATCGCGTCGAAGTCGTACGTGAAGCGGGAGGAGCCGAACCAGGCCGAGTACTACGCGCTGCTGTTCCTCGCCGTCGTCGGCATGATGTTCGTGGCGGCCGCGACGGACCTGCTCGTGCTGTACCTCGCGTTTGAGCTCTCCTCCCTGAGCACGTTCGCGCTCGTCGCGTTCCGGAAACGGGACAAGCGGGCGACGGAGGCCTCCCTGAAGTTCTTCGTCATCGGGGCGGTGAGCAGCGCCCTGATCCTGTTCGGGATCTCGCTCGTGTACATCATCGCGGGCCAGATCGACGCCGCCAACGTGTCGATGGACCTGGGGGCGATCAAGCGGATGGTCTCCTCCGGCGCGGTCGTGTCCGCGGGAATGGAGCCGCCGTTCATCATCGCCCTCGTGTTCCTCCTCGCGGGCTTCGGGTTCAAGGTCGCGGTCGTCCCGTTCCACCAGTGGGCGCCGGACGTGTACGAGGGCTCGCCGACGACGGTCTCCACGTTCCTGGCGGCGGGGTCGAAGAAGGTCGGCGTGGCGGCGATGTTCAAGGTGTTCCTCGTCGCGCTCCTCGCGATCCAGGTGGACTGGCTCCTGGCGGTGGCGGCGCTCGCGATCGTGACCCAGACCGTCGGGAACGTCCTCGCGATCCCCCAGCGCAACATCAAGCGGATGCTCGCGTACTCGAGCATCGCGCAGGCGGGGTACATCCTCGGCGCCCTCGTCGTCGGCGGGCTGGCGATCAGCTCGAGCCCGGCGGCACGGGACGTCGCGTACTACGGCGTGGCGGGCGGCCTGTACCACGTCCTCACGCACGCGTTCATGAAGGCGGGGGCGTTCCTCGTCGTCGGCGCGTGTGCGGTCCTCTTCATCGGGGAGCACCTGGACGACTGGAAGGGCCTCGGGAAGCGTGCGCCGTTTCTTGCGTTCGCGATGCTGATCTTCCTCCTCTCGCTCGCGGGCATCCCCCCCCTTGGCGGGTTCGTGAGCAAGTTCGTCCTGTTCTCGAGCGCGGTCTCCGCATCGAGCGTCCCCGCGCAGTTCGGCGGGAGCGGCTGGTTCCTCTGGCTCGCCGTCTCCGGCGTGCTGAACAGCGCCCTCTCGTTCTACTACTACGCGCGCGTAATCCGGTACATGTACATCCTAGAGCCCGCGGACACGCGCCGCGTGGACGCGCCGCCGTCGATGAACGCCGCCATCGCGATCGCGGTCGTCGGCGTCGTGGTCACGGGCATCCTCGCGCAGCCGATCATCGACTACATGCAGGCGGCGGCGCGGGGCTTCTTCCTGCCGTGAGCCCCTTCAGTAGCTCTCGACAGTCAGGCCCGGCACGCGGACGAACGTCCGATCGCGCGTGAGAAGCCTCTGGCCGTGCCGCTTCGAGATCGCGGCGATCAGCAGGTCGTTCGCGCTCAGGGGCTCCCCGCGCGCGAGGAGCTCGGCGCCCATGCGCCCCGCCTCCTCGCATGCTTCCAGGTCCGCGTCGAGGAGGACCAGCGATCCGAGCAGCATACGCGTTCGCTCCAGTTGGGCACCCCCCGCACGATATGCGCCGACGAAGAGCTCCGCCGCGGCCGGGCTCGTCACGCACTTCGGCTCTCCGGCTTCTTCGAGCGCCTGTGCCTTGAGAAGCGCGACCGGAACGCCCTTTCGCAGGTCGATGAGGAAGGTCGTGTCCAGACTGACCATCGATTCACCCTGACATTTCCCGGAACACGCGTTCGAGCTTCGCCTTTGAGAGGTCGTCACTCCGTTTCAGCCATTCCTCGAATTCCCGCAGTCTTCCCTTCGGGATGTCCTTCCAATCGCCGGCGAATTCGAGGAGCGACCGGTTCGTCTTTGTCAGTCTCCGAATCACGTCGCTGAAGCTCTCGCTCCCTCGCTTCAGCGCGGCGAGGGCGGCGTACGCATCCTCGGTGACCGTGATCGTCTTGACGGCCATGATGTGTGTTTATGTCCATGCACTTATATAAACGTACGCGAGACGTTGCCGAAAGTATCGCCGGGGGGCAGCGCCAACCTTTTCCTTCTCGCTGGCGGCCACAACGGTCTCGGGTTCGTGGAGCCGGGTCCGGACGATGGGCGATCTGGCTGGGTACCCGAAGACGGACCTCGCGGAGATTGTCGGGTACCTGGCCCACGCCTGTGGGACAGGGCGATGCTGCGGACGGCGGTCCGTTGCACGTCACGCTCCGGTCAGGCATTGAGTTCGAGGAACGCCAGGACGAACATTCCTAGGAACGCGTACGTCGGCAATGCCGCGAGCACGATTGCCTTCTTCCACGTCGCCTCGTTCTCCGGAGACCAGCTCTGGGAGAAGAGAAGCCCGGCGGCGGGCGCGGCGAGAGCGCCAATCGCGACGTACCACGCGGCGTTCCCTGCGGAGATTGAGAACGCTTCCACGGTCGCGGTCGGCGGCAGGGACCGGAAGCCCATGAGGATGAGAAACGCCACCGCGAACCCAAAGAGAACGGCGGTCTCCGGGAGGACGACCCCCACGAGGCCCTTCCCGAAGAGTCGGACATCCGCGAAGGTTGCCTGCAAGGCGCGCCGAATCGCGATCGCCTCGCCGAGGGCCGCGAGAAGCGCCGGAATTCCATACGCCCTCGCGCTCGCTTCCACGACGGCGGTCGGAAGTGGCTCGTCGGGAAAGACGGCTAGCAGCATGTAGAGGGCGAATCCGAACAGAAGCAGCGTGACGGGAAGGACGACGAGCACGATTGCCATCCCCTGAATTCGAGAGAGATCCGCGCTGGGATGACGCTCCCGACCTGCGGCCCATGCGCGGCCGGTGAAGATCCACGCGATGACGCATCCCGCCGCGGGGAAGCCGAAAAGGGACAGGATGGCGAGTTCGGAAGCCATATTGGGGAAGAGTCCACTCCTGATAAAGAATCACCTTCACATCCGCAACCATCACGTTTTAGGCGGCGCGGTCCTGTACGCGCCGCGTGGCCGCGCGCATCGTCTTCCACGCCGACATGGACGCGTTCTACGCGGCGTGCGAACTCAAGGAGCATCCGGAGTGGCGTGGAAAACCGGTCATCGTCGGCGCGGACCCGAAGGAGGGCCGCGGCCGGGGTGTCGTCCTCACCGCCACATACGAGGCGCGGGCGTTCGGCGTCCGCTCCGGGATGCCGATCTCCCAGGCCTACCGCCAGTGCGCGGACGCGACGTTCACGCCGCCAAACTTCCCGCTGTACGTCCGCACGTCACGGGAGGTCATGGCCACCGTGCGGGCGTTCGGGGACGCGTTCGAGCAATGGGGGATCGACGAGGGGTACCTCGACGTCACCGCGCGCGCCGGAACCTGGGACGGGGCGCGCAGTCTGGCGGCGGACCTGAAGGCCGCGGTCCGCGATGGCATCGGCATCACGTGCTCCGTCGGCGTCGCGCCGAACAAGGCCGTCGCGAAGATCGCGTCGGACTTCCAGAAGCCGGACGGCCTCACGGTCGTGGAGCCAGATGCGGTCGAGTCGTTCCTCGCGCCACTCCCCGTGAACCGGCTCTTCGGCGTGGGGAAGAAGACGGACGCGCGGCTCGACACGCTCGGCATCCGGACGATCGGAGACCTGGCGGGGTACCCGAAGAGAGACCTCGAGGAGATCGTCGGGAGCTGGGCGAACACGCTGTGGGACATGGCGCACGGGATCGACGAGTCCCCCGTGGCCCCCTGGACAGGCCCGCCGAAGAGCCTCGGGAGCGAGACGACGTTCCATGAGGACACGCGGGACCCGGAGACCGTGCTGGCGGTGGTCGGGAACCTCGTAGACGAGATCCACCCGCAGCTCGAGGAGGACGGGCTCGTGTACCAGACCGTCGGGATCAAGGTGCGGTTCGAGGACTTCGAGACCCACACCGCCGCCAAGAGCCTGCGCGTGCACACGCGCGACAAGGAGCCGATTGAGGAACAGGCCCGCATGCTGATGTCGAGGTTCCTGGCGGACGGCCGGAGGATCCGCCTCGTCGGCGTGCGCCTGTCGAACCTCAAGTACGAGCGGCCCAAGGCCCCGTCGCTTTCGCGCTTCTCGTGATCCCGGCTACGCGAGCGGCCCCGCCTTCAGCGCCTTCACGACGTTCGTCCATCGATTCGCGACGCTCACGAACGGGCTTCCGGCGAAGAGGAGTCCCACCGCGCGGTTCTGCGCGTCGACCACGAGCGCGCCGCTGTCCCCCGGCCCGCTGAAGGCGCGATCCCCCGAGATCAGGAACTGGTCCGTGAAGACCAGGGTTCCGTCGGAATACCCGACGCGGAGCGTCACGTCCGTGGCGGTGATCGTGCCCTCCGTGAGACGGGTCGTGCGCCCGGACTTCCGCACCGCCACGTCGATCTCCGGCTCTGCCCCGCCCCTCACGACGCCGATGTGGAGCACCTCCGGGGCCACGTCGTCCTTCGCGAGCGGGGTGGCGACCGCGGCGTCCACGAGGTTTGTCGCATCGGGCTCGAGCGCCACGAAACCGGAGAGTTTCGCGATCGTGTCTCGGTCAGGGCGGCCGCCGTCGTACCGGCCCGGCTGGAGCACGGGATCCCCGGCCTTCCCGCGGTTTTCGTTCGCGAGCACGTGGTTGTTGCTCAGGATGCGCACCTCCCGCCCCTCCCTCACGAGCGCCCCGAACGTCCCTGCGCTGACGTCCTTGTGCCCGATCGACACGCCCGCCGGCGCCGGGCGGATCCTCCGATGGTACACCGGCGGGAACTTCCGCCCGATGGAGAACACGCCCGTCTCGACCACGTCCGTCGGCGCCCCTTCGATCTCTGGCGGGATGCGGTCCTCCGGCCGCAGGAGCCGCTCGTGCACCTTGCGCTTCACGTAGATCTGGATGCCCTTCTCCTTCGTCGGGATCCGGTGGACGACGCGGTACCCGATGCCGACGCCCTGGACGTTCGGGTTCACCGTAGACTTCATGCCGTCGACGGCGACGCCGAGGTAGCACGCCTCGCACACGAGCCGTGCGTGATCGAGGTCCATCACAGTCCCCGCACGTCGCCCACTCGCTTGATCCGCGTGAAGAAGCCGCCGATCTCGGCGGGCACCTTCTCCCGCAGCTCTTTCGTGATCTCCTTCGCGAGGATCTGGATCACCCGGCCCCCGGACGTCCGGCCGATTCCGACGCCGACGACGCCAGGGAGCTTCATCAGCCACGCCTCGTTCTTCCGCTTGACGTCCTCGATCGACGTACCGACACCCCTGGGCGCCACCGCACCGAGCCGTATTAGCGTTGCCGGACGCCCGCGCGCGGCTTCCCCTTTCGGCGGGAACGCCCGGGGACTCCCGGTGGCGGGAGGATGAACCCTTCGTCCATCAGGAGCCGGGCCTGCGACCGTGCGCGGCGGATGATCGAGCGGGCCCGCTCGAGCAACTCCGTGCGGGACCTCTTCACGCGGGCGATCCCCTGCTCGATCGCCTTCAGACCCACGGCGACGGCCTCGCGGGAGAACACGTCCTCTTCCTCCATCGTGGGCACGATGCGGTCCGCGCGCAGTCCCCCCTCCTCCGCGATCCTCGCGAGCTCGTGCGCCGCCGCCAGGCACATCTCGTCCGTGATCGTCTTCGCTCGCACATCGAGGGTCCCGCGGAAGATGCCCGGGAAGCCGAGGGAGTTGTTCACCTGGTTCGGGAAGTCCGACCGCCCGGTCGCAACGACCGCGGCTCCCGCCGCCTCGGCCTCCCACGGCCAGATCTCCGGTACGGGGTTCGCGATCGTGAAGACGATCGCCCGGTCCGCCATCCCCGACACCCATTCCTTCCGGACGACGCCCGGCCCGGGCTTCGAGGCGGCGATCATGACGTCCGCGCCAGCCATCGCCTCCGGGATGCCCCCTGCGAGGGCCTCTCCGTTCGTCTTCAGGCAGAGGTCCCACTTCTCCGGATACGTGTCGATGAGCTCCGTGCGGGACGGGTTCAGGATCCCCCGGCTGTCCGTCATCACGATGTGCTTCGGGTTCACCCCCGCCGCCATGAGGATGTATGCGGTCCGGACGTTCGAGGCGCCGGCCCCGACCATGGCGACGGACACGTCTCCCAGCTTCTTCCCGACGACCTTCACCGCGTTGATCACGCCGCCGGTGACGATCGTTGCCGTGCCCTGCTGGTCGTCGTGCCACACGGGGATCTCGAGCGTCTCTCGGAGTCGCGCGAGGATGTCGAAGCACTTCGGCTGCGCGATGTCCTCGAGGTTGATGCCGCCAAACGCGGGCGTGATTCGCTGTACGGTCTCGACGATCTCGTCCGGGTCCTTCGTCTTCAGGCAGATCGGGAAGGCGTCGACGCCACCGAGGAACTTGAAGAGGAGCGACTTCCCCTCCATGACGGGGAGCCCCGCCTCCGGCCCGATGTCCCCGAGCCCGAGCACGCGGGTCCCGTCCGTGACGATCGCGACGTTGTTCCACTTGTTCGTGAGCCGGTAGACGGCCTCCGGCTCCCTCGCGATCTCCCGGCACGGCTCCGCGACGCCCGGCGTGTACCAGATCGCGAAGTCGTCGAACGTTCTCACGGGCGTCTTCAGGCTGACCTCGATCTTCCCCTGGTAGAACGGGTGGAACCTCGCGGCAAGGGCCGCCGGCTCGTTCGCCTTCTTCAGCGCGGCCTCCACGTCGACCGACCTCAGCTTCATTGCGGCTCCCTTCGTTTTCGTTGCCATGAACTCACGGCGGCTGTGGGCAGCCGCGAGGCATTTTGCCTGTCTGCTAAAAGGCTTGTGTCCATAGTCTCTTGCGGCGCAGCCGGGCGTGCGTGGGCATGCGGCTTGAATTGCGGCTTGAATACTCGTGACGACGGCAGGATGGAACCGGAAGCCTTTTACTCGCACGGAGTCTTCGCGCGTCGTCCCGCCTTGGCTCAGCCTGGTTAGAGCGGGTGACTGTAGTCGGTACCCGCCGGAAACGGCGGTGCCCGCGGACATCATCAGGTCCCCGGTTCAAATCCGGGAGGCGGGACTTCTTCCAATCGCTAGTGGACCCGCGCCGCGGAATTGGGCCGTGGTTCGGCCTTTCGTCGTGGTGACGCCTTGATGCGCCCGATCAGCTCGATCCAAATCCCATCGGGGTCGCTCACGAACGCAAACTCGTACCGTTCCTCGCGGAACGGCTCGATTTCAGGACGGGCTCCCCGAGAGACAAGGTCTCGAAACGATTGCGCCACGTCCTTCGCGAGGAACGCGAGGTGATCGAGCTCCTCCCCTCTCCGGTAGGCCGTGTGGAACTTGCTCCCCGGCGGATACCAGTTCAGTTCCAGCCTCTGGTGGGACCCCGGGCTCTTCAGTTCAACCCATCGGCCTCCGTGGCTCATCGTCCCCCTCCGCGAGAGGCGCATCCCCAGGACCTGGCGGTAGAAGCGAATCGAGCGGTCGAGGTCCCGCACGCGGATGCCAGTGTAGAGCAGCTTCATGGGCTCCGGGGACCGGACTCGCGCGAGGGGTATTAGCTCCTACGCCTTCCATACCTTCCCTCACGGGACCCAAGCCTCCCATGGTTCATTAGGAGCGGTTGCGTTCGCGCGCAAATGGCACCCATGAACAAGACGGCCAGGAAGAAGGTCCTGCAGATGATTCCATACGGGGCCTACGTGGTGGGCACCGAGTCGGAGGAGGGGGCTGCCCACCTCATGTTCGGGACGTGGCTCATGCAGACATCTTTCAAGCCGCCCCTGGTAGCGTTCGCATTCTCGGAGGCCAGTCGGACGCTCGCGAACGTGCGGCGAACCAAGTCGTTCGCGGTCTCGTTCCTCGCGCAGGGAATGGAAAGCCTCGCACAGGATGTTCTTGACGAGGCGTTCCACAAGGTTGGGACCACTCCCACGGGTTCCGGGCTTCCCATCGTGAAGGGGGCCGCCGGGTGGATTGAGTGCCGGTCCCTCGAGGTTCTCGACCGCGGAGATCATCGCGTCGTGCTATGCGAGGTCGTCGAGGCGGGCCGGGGGCAGGGAGTCCTCCTCTCCCTCAATGCACTGGGTTGGCACCACGGGGGCTAACACCGAGGACCCGTCCCCATCGCGGTTCCCGGCCGTGCCAATTGCGCGTTCGGGCGGTCGGTTCCATAGAGGCAAGTCGCAGCGGAGCGTCGGTGGTAGAGCAGCGAGATCTGGCGGTAGGGATTTGTCAATCTCCGATCCGCTAGGGGCGAGAGATCGGCGGGGAACGCTGGATCCCAGCCTCCCGTTCTAGGATGTCCATGGAACGTCTCAGCGCGGCAAGAACGACTTCGGCCCGTGAGCGATAGAGGCCGGTCCGAACGAGCGCGTCGATTCGCATGAGCAGCGGGGGAGGGACTCGGACCCCGATGCTCGTGGAGGGCCGATGAGGGATTGCTCGGCGTGGCACACTGAGGTAATCGACGAGCAAGCTAATAAAAACCAATGATGTATATAAAAATGCGCCGCGAAATCCACACTCGACGATTATTCTTGATTCTGATACTTAGATGGAAAGAGTCATCAATTGAAATCAATCGTCGCCAAATCGCGGCAAGAGTCCGCAAGGCAGGCCAAGTGTCACGCGAAACCTCCCCTCTGACCGGAATCGTCTACCCCGCGAGATCGGTCCACTTGGGCCTGCCTCTTTCATGTCCAGACGGCCGAAGTGGCTCATACGGTTCGGGAATTCGCTATTCCCTTCGACCGGAGTCGTGCGCGGTCGCTCGTCAATCTGCGAACGCGAGGCGTCAGGGGGATCCGTAGTGCTCCGCTTGGACGAGTGTTATCGGTGCCCCCAATGTTCCGGGGACCTTCAGGCCCTGTCGGTGTGTCCTCCGTGCAGGACCACGACCGTCGTCGATCCGCTGATTCGGGTCGAGCCCGAGATAGCGTGCGCCCGGTGCGGGTCGCCGAATCCGACGAGGTTCGTGTGCATCGGCATTCCTCCATCGGGCCCGGAACTCGAAGATTCCCCGATCCTGACTTGCTCGCCTTGGTTCACGTACGAAGAGGTCGCGCAACCGATTCATCTGCCGATCACCGCGGACGCCCTGCCCGAGATCCCCGTGCAGCCTGCGCCCGTGGCCCAGCTCGCCCTTGAGGGTCGGGACCCGCAGGCGAACCGGGCGTTGTCTCGCCGCCGGGGCCTGCTAAGCCCATCCCCAAGCTGGCCGGTCTTGGGGGTGTCCAATCGGGGACCGGTAGACCGGCCGCGATCCCGGAGGGGCCGCGTGAACGGCGCCGGCCGAGTCAACGGCCTCATCAACGGCACCGGACCGGCGAACGCGACCGGCCGAGTCAACGGACTCGCGAATGGTCTGGGGGTACTCAACGGCTCAGGCCGTGTCAACGGGCTCGCGCTCGGTCGTGGGGCACCCCACGCCACGGGGCGCGTCAACGGGCTGGCGAATGGTCGGGTCCTCGGCGGCGGCAACGGGCGAGTCAACGGGTTGGGCACTAGTGTCGATCACGGAGACGCGAATCCCCCCGGACGGGTGCGCAGCGGTCTCAGGCGATTGGGGCTCCGCCATCTGGCGCTGGCGGCGGCATTCCTCATGGTCACGGTCATCTTGTTCGGGCTGTTCACACCCACACGACTGACCCCCGGAATCTCCATCGATGGTTCCTTCGAGGATTGGCGGGCAGTTCCCTCGTATCTCGACGGAACGCAGGGGGCGAATCCGAACGTGCGCATCCGGTCCGTCGCCTTGAAGCACGTGGAATCCTCGGTCTACTTCCGAGTCGAACTCGCCGGAACTGCGTTCGCGGACCCGGTGGACTACGATACCATCCACGGGTTCTTCGACGTTGACGGCAACCACACGACGGGCTATGACCTGGGAGATCTCGGTGCGGACTACCTTGCCCGCATATCCGGTTCGCAAGGTCTCGTGAACCAGGCGGTCCTCCTCCGGTTCGAAGGGGACAATCCCGAGGATTGGAATGGGTGGAGGTCTGTCCAGGGACTACCCGCCGCCTCGAACGGTCCCGGGCTTGAGGCCGAAATCCCGGCGCTGCTCCTGGAGGGTTTCGCGCCGGACTCCTTCCGCGCAAGGTTCGCCTCTGACGACAACGCCGGGGAAACGAGCCACACGCTCGTTCCGGTGGGCCTTGCCTTGGGCGCGCTGCGGGTGAGTCAGAAGGTCATTGCGACAACGCTCGATCGGGGATCCCAGCCGTTCCTCTCGCTCCAATTCGAGGCAATCGGAAGCGGAGCACGGATTCTGATCCACCGGGTCGAGCTGCAGACGAGCGCTGGCGCCGCATTCGACGCGATTCCCGAGGACTTCGAGGTCTCCGAGGGGAGTCCCGTGACCCGTGTTGTGGCTGTGGATCCCTTGACCCTCCCCGAAGGATCGGTCGTCTCGGCGGGTGTCGCGGGGGTGGCGACGGATCGGCCATTCTCGGTCTTGGGGCTGGAGGCTCGAGCCCACGTGCTCTCGGCGCCGGACGATGGCGTCAAGAGGATCGACGGACTGTTCACGGACTGGACCAACCCGAGCTTGGATGAGGCGGGCTCCCTCATCGTCCGCCGTCCTTCAATGGATATCATGGGCTGGGACGCGTCCTCGTCCGAGGACGCGGTCTTCCTTTATGCGAGGCTGTCTGGGGAGGCGTTGGAGGGGAGCCTTGTCCCAGAACGCTTCGCGCGACCACAGGCGGATGGTGGACCCGCGGCCGGCACTTCCGAAGCAAGGCCCCCGCCGCCAAGGATCGGACGCGATTACATCCGCTTTTACCTCAGCACGGAGAGCGGAGGCGACGGGGTCCGCCTAGGCGGGC
>DATEUK010000109.1:0-4394 GCA_035283165.1 Thermoplasmata archaeon | reverse complement strand
GAGCGCGAGCGCGTTCGCGTCTCCCGTGAACGACGTGACCTTCCCGTCCTTGAACTCCCACACCATCTTCCGGATCATGCGGCCCGCCCATGGTTGCGGGACGTTGAACGCGACGGTCCCGTTCGCGCTCGACTCGATCGGAGCGACGCTGACGTTCCCCGCCGGGATCGACGCATCGAGGGCGCCCGACGCGATGTCCTCGTCGTCGACGACGCCGTCATAGATGAACGCGGGCCGGCCACGGACGGAGAACTCGAGATTCGTGCCGTCATCCGCGGTCACGCGGACATGGTCGCCTGTCTCGAGGATCGCCGCGACCTTCTTCCCGTCGGTCCGGAGCTTTTTCGCGGGGACTGCAGACGCCGCGCGGAGCATCCGCTCCCACACGGGATACGAGAATCCGTAGACCTTCGCCCGGGGCCGGGTGACGAGGCCGAGCTCGAGGAAGAGCGAGCGGACTTTTCGCTCCCGCGAGGGCCCATAATGCGCGGCCGTCTCGCCCTCGCTCGTCGCCGCCATCCTCTCCGGGGGAATTCGACGGTACACGGACGGATCGTACGCCGCCCCGACCCAGAACTGCGCGGTCGAGAGCTCCGTGAGCCCGCGACAATACGCGGACGGCTGGCGCAGGCTATCCACGGGCAGGAGCTTCATGTACGCCTCATAGAACTTGTCCGTGTACGCCACAAGAATCGCGTCCGCGCCGACGCGGAAGCACTCCGTCGCGAGATCCTCCGCGATGGCGGTCGAATGCGGGTAGAAGAAAATCGACACGTTGTCTGAGGACCGAATCCGCAGGCAGTTGTTCACAAGGTTCGCAGCGAGTTTCGACATCTCGTCTCCCCCGGATGGGGAGCGCGAACGGGATATTTGAAGTCCGTGCCGGCGCGCGTGGACGTCAGGCCGTCAGGATGCGATCCGCGTCCGCGTATACGTTGAACCGCCCCTCGCGGACGAACCCGAGGAGCGTCATCCGAAACTCCCGCGCGACCTCGACGGCGAGGCTCGACGGAGCGCCGACTGCGGAGACGACGGGGATCCCGGCCACGACGGCCTTCTGGACAATCTCGAACCCACCGCGGCCGCTGACTTGGAGCACATGGTCCCGCAGAGGGATCGAGCCCCGCAGGAGCTGCTCGCCGACGACCTTGTCCACGGCGTTGTGGCGGCCGACATCCTCCATCACACTCACGAGTGAGCCGTCCGCCGTGAATAGGCCGGCGCCATGGAGGCCTCCGGTGCGTGCGAACACACCCTGCGCCTCCCGCAAACGGTCCGGGAGCGAGGCCACGACGGCGGGCGAGAGGGTGGGTCGTCCCGGGGCGGGCGCCTCCTGCACCTGGACGCGGACCGCGTCGAGGCTCGCCTTCCCGCACACCCCGCAACTCGAGGTCGCGTAGAAGTGGCGGGTCAGCCGCTCCAAGTCGACCGCGAGCCCCTGCCGTAGGGCAACGGTCACGACGTTGAACTCCTGTTCTGCCTTCCCATCGACGCAGTAGGTGAGCTGCTCGATGTCCTCCCCGCTCGCGATGATCCCCTCGGTGAACAGAAACCCGGCCGCGAGCTCGAAGTCGTTCCCTGGCGTCCGCATCGTGACCGCGAGGCTCTTCGTCACGACGCCGTCCTTCCCCGGGATGTCGAGTCGGATCTCCATCGGTTCCTCGACGACGAGGACGTCCTCCGCCCGCTCCCCTTTGCCGTTGGCGACCTTTGTCACCGTCGCGCGGGCCGTCGCACTCGTCCGCGTCACGCCGGCACCTCAAGCGCCCGCTGCGCTGGGAGGAGGCGGACGACCGCGTTGTAGTCCGGCATCCCGCACTCCGGGTCGAGGATTCCACGACGAAGGACCGCGTTTGCCTCGGGCCAGTACATCTGGAGGTTGCGGGGCTTGATCCTCGTGACGTACGCGGTGCCGACGTAGCGACCGACGTCGGACCGGACCTCCACGGGATCGCCGTCCCGGACGCCGAGCCCGCCGGCGTCCTCTTCGCTCATCAGGATCGCATCCCGCGGAGCGCCGACCATCGGGTCGACATCGCGCTGAACCATGCTGTTGAACTGCTTCCCCCGACGGGTGCTGAGGAGGAACGCACCCTCCGGGAGATCGAACTCCGGCGGGAGGAGCGGCGTGAACCGCGCGCGACCGTCTGGGGTGGGGAACTGGCCGTTCTCGCACAAGCGCGGTCCCCCCCACTGCACCGCGTCGCCCTTCGCGCGAAGTGTTTCGATCCCCGCGTACTGCGGCGCAGCCATCGCGATCTCGGCCCGGATCGCCTGCGCGCCGTCGAAGTGAATCCGAGGCACGAGCTCCGGTACGGTCTGCTCCGCGACCCGCATGAGAATCTCCCACTCCGCCATCGCCTCACCGATCCGTGGTCCCGGAATCTCGGGGCTGAAGTAGATCCGGCGCTCGGTCGATGTCTCCGTCCCGCCGCCGCGTTGCTCGTACCGGGTTTGCGCGGGGAGAAGGATGACGGTGTCCGCCGGGTCGACGAGCATCTGCGTCGTGACGACGATGTCCTGATGGACCCGAAGGGGCACGCGGGCGAGGGCCTCTCGGACGTACCGCGGCTCCGGGAGCGTCTCGAGGAAGTTCCCGCCCACGGCATAGAACACGTCGATCTCGCCGTCGTGTGCGGCGTCGATCATCTCGACCGAAGTGTGGCCCCGATCGTCGGGCACAGGGAAGCTCCAGAGCGTCTCGATCCTATCCTTCGCGTGGCGGATCGGCTCCCCGCCGGGGAGGAGGTTCGGGACGCAGCCGACTTCCGACCCGCCTTGGACGCCGCTGTGACCTCGGATCGGCATGAGCCCGCACTTCTCCCGACCCACCATGCCCCGCGCGAGGGCGAGGTTCACAATCGCCTTCACGTTCTCGACGCCGAACCGGTGCTGCGTGATCCCCATGGACCAGACGAACACGGCCGTGCGTGCGGACGCGTAGAGGTCCGCGAACCGCCGCATCTCGTCCCTGCTGACACCGGAGAACCGCTCGAGCTCCTCCCACGACTGCCCCTCGAGGATCCGCACGACGTCGTCGAACCCCGCCGTGTGGTCCCGGACGAAGGGCCAGTCGATCCCATCGTTCGCGAGGAGGTGCTTCAGCACGCCGTTGATGAACGCAATGTCCCCGCCCGTGTGGACGAGGAAGAACTCGTCCGCGAGGCGGGTGCCGAACAGGGCGCTCTTCGGCACGGACGGGACCCAGTACCGCTCGAGGCCGAGCTCTCGGAACGGGTTCACGACGAGGATCTTCGTCCCCTGCTCCTTCGCGTAGTACATGTACTTCGTCGTCACGGGCTGGTTGTTCGGGACGTCGCTCCCGAAGAGCACGAGGAGGTCCGAGCCGATCCAGTCCGCGTACGAGCACGTCGACGCGCCGACACCGATCGTCGCCTTCAGGCCCGTCGTGCTCGGCGCGTGGCACACGCGGGACGAGTTGTCGACATGGTTCGTCCCGAGGAACCGTGCGACCTTCTGCGCGACGTAGTACGTCTCGTTCGTGACCCCGCGGGAGGTGATGTAGAAGCAGATCCGGTCCGGCGTCGTGCGCCGGATCCCCTCCGCGATTGATTCGAACGCCAGGTCCCAAGGGATGCGTCGGAAGCCCGCCTCGCCACGGCGGCGGATCATCGGATACGGCAAGCGCCCCAGGTCCCGAAGTTGGCGGGAGCCTAGGCCTGCGAGGCCCGCCACGTTCTCGAGGCGACGCGCGTCGAGGGCCTTTGCCGTGTTCAGCTTGAGGAGGTTGAGGCGGACGGTGCAGAGGTGCACGCCGTCCATCGTGAAGTCCCGCATTCCCGTCGTCCCGAGGGCGCAGCCGTCGCACACCCCGTCTCGCAGGACCCGCCACGCGTAGAGCGGCGCGTGCTTGTTCTCCCACATCGTGCGGATGATCTCGAGATAATGGTGCGGCTTCGTCTGGCCGATCCCGAACGGCGTCCAGCCCGCCCTTCGGGATCCCCGCCGCGAGGACACCGCCACGGGCTGTCGAAGCGGTCGCGCGTCTAAAGCTTTTCCGGCGGATCAGAGGTGTGAAATCCAAGAGTGGCCCGGATGGCAGATTTCGAGAGCG
Organism: Thermoplasmata archaeon; assembly: GCA_035283165.1. Taxonomy (GTDB): domain Archaea; phylum Thermoplasmatota; class Thermoplasmata; order RBG-16-68-12; family EA-27; genus EA-27. Next base: position 319 of record DATEUK010000109.1, on the reverse strand, counting down.
TGCCGGAGCCATGCGCGCCGCTCCGGGCCGAGGGAAGGCAGCAGGTTGCGAAAGTCGAGCTCGTCGTGAGGGCCTGGTGATTTCGCCTTGTACAACAAAACGATCTCCGGCGCAAGGTACGGAACGCCCGCCTCAGAAAGGAGTCGAACGGTGCTTAGAGATCGCGTGATCGCGGAATTGCGGCGGAACACCCAGTCGTCGCAAGAGGCCTCGTTCAGCAGGATCTCGAGCCGGGACGCATGCCGTCCTTCTCGACTCGCGTGGATTTCATGGACAGGAGGCTCGAGCGATTCGTCGTCCCGCCATGGCACGAGTTTGC
>DATEUK010000108.1:0-4052 GCA_035283165.1 Thermoplasmata archaeon | reverse complement strand
CTGATGTCGTACGTGCCGAGCGCCTTCGCGCGGTCGATGATCTCCCGCTTGTCGAAGCCGATCAGCGGGCGCAGGACGGGGACGCTCGCCGCCTTGTCGATCACCGCCAGGTTCGCGAGAGTCTGCGAGGAGACCTGCCCGATCGATTCCCCCGTGATCAGGTACGCGCACCCCTCGCGCCGCGCGACCTCGGAGGCCACGCGCATCATGAGGCGCTTGCTGAGGACGAAGTACCACGGGTGGCGGGTGCGCTTCACGATCTCCTTGAACGCGTCCCCCGCGCGGACGACGTACAGCCCACGGAAGCCGAGTTCCGCCGCCAGCCGCGTGGCCTTCGTCACGGAGGCGTCGTCCGTCACCGGCTCCAGGGAGACGTGGAGCGCGAGCACGTCGAGGCCCTTCCGCCGCATCAGGTGACCGGCGACGGGGCTGTCGAACCCGCCGCTGAGCAGGAGGAGCGCCTTGCCGTCCATCGTCACCGCCCCACGTACTTCGCGTACAGCGCCTTCGCGCGGTCCGGGTCCTCGGTCCCGCGGATCAGCGCGCGTCCGTCCGGGAACACGGTGAGGGAGACGCCCTCCGTCTCGAACATCACCACGGAGCCGGCGTCGCGCACGGTCCCGATCCGCTTCAGCCGTTCCGAGATCGCCGCCAGGTCCACAGTTCCTTCGTGCATCGGGTCGAGGGAGATCGCGTCCCGGCCGCAGAGGGAGGCGAGGATCTCGCGGGACGTCGCCGCCAGGAACTCGTACCTATGACTCACGCACGCGGGGCAGTCCTTCCGTCGCTTGAGGTCGAGCTTCTGGAAGTCCATCTCCCACGCGTCGAACACGTATAGCTTCGGCGGCGGCGGGTTCCCGATCAGGTGGCGGATCGCGAGGGTGACCTGGAGGCTCGCGATCGCGGTGGAGACCGTGTTCAGGATCCCCGCGGTGTCGCACGTCGGGAGGGACCCGGGCGCGGGCGCGCGCGGGACCATGCACCGGAAGCACGGGCCGCCCTCCGGTCGCACGGGGAGGACCATCCCGTTCGTCGCGATCGCACCGCCGTAGACCCACGGGACGTCGAGCTTCAGGCAGGCGTCGTTCAGGAGGAGGCGCGCCTCCATGTTGTCCGTGCCGTCGACGACGAAGTCCACGTCCCGGAGGAGGTCCGCGTACGTGCGCGCGTTGAAGTCCCTGGCGGCGGGCTCGATCGCGATCTCGGAGTTCACCGCCGCCAACCGGCGCGCGGCGGCCTCCGCCTTCGGCCGGTCCACGTCCCCCTCCGCGAACAGGGTCTGCCGCTGGAGGTTCGTGAGTTCCACGACGTCCCGGTCGACGATCCGGAGGTGGCCCACGCCGGCGCGCGCGAGGAGGTCCGCCGCCACGCTCCCGAGGGCGCCGACGCCGAGCACGAGCACGCGGCTCTTCCGGAGGGCGCGCTGTCCCGCCTCGCCGATCTCCGGCACGATGCGCTGGCGGTGGTACCGGTCCGCGGACGCCACGCGGATGAAACCGAGCGCTCCCTAATGAACCTCGGCCTCCCTGGGGGTCTCCTTCTGCCGCCCCACGGCGTACGACTCGCACAGCCAGGCTTGGACCTCGTCATCGAGTTCCCGGGGCGAATAGCACCGCATGGTGTTGATGTACGCGTCCGGCCCGACCTTGAGGAAGCGCTGGATTCTCGGGGACGCGACTTCCGCCGCAGCCAGACCCCGAGCGTCATCCCGCGTTCGCTGAGCGAGGAGACGCCGGCAAACCGCACGCGGACCATGAAGGCGGCACGCGTCCGCGTCGCCACGCGTTCGGCGGGACCGCACCGGAGGACCGTGCGCTCGAACGCGACCCAGAGGGCCCTCGCTCTCGGACCGCGGCCTCTCAGGAAGTCGTCCACCGTGTAGGGGTAGCACGCGTGGTACATGTTCCGGGTGACGAGCTTGCGCCCGCGCTTCGGGCACGTCCATAGGGGGCGCTCCGCCGCCATGCGCACGAATCTTGGCCGTGCCTAATGAAGGTCGGCCCGGTGCGAACTGCTTCCTCTATCGCCAGACGACTAGTCGGACCGTCCTACGCTTTGCCGCGGAGCCGCTCGGTTTGGCGAACTGTCTTCTCCGTCTGCGGCTTGACCTTCGCTTCAACTCCTCCTGGCGGGCGTTCGGACGGGGGCCTTCTCGTGGGTCGGTCCCAGCTTTCACGGAGGAGCTCCAGCCTGAAGAAGTTTCGAGACCTCGTTCGCGACTGTTTCCGCGAGGCCCACGCCGCCATTGAAGTATAGCGTCCCGGTCTCGTAGAACGTGAAGACGGACCCTTCGACCCGGATGCGCCAGACTTCCTTAATGCCGGAGACCTTGTCGTCAGCGTCCCCCAATCGAGAGAGCAAGACCCGAATCTCCTCCGCCTGGGGTCTGGTAATTCCTTTCCACGTCCGACCTTGCATGCGCACCGAGAGGGCGAGAAGCGAGACGATCCCGGATAACGGTTGCGGGGTCCCTGCCGCGCTCGAGAACCCTTCCGGGAACGAATTCTTATCCGTTCTCAGCGATTCCCAGGGGAGCAGCATGGCGACGATTTGCACGATCGGGTACAGCCACTCCGCGTTCCCGGACACGAAAGCGCTCCTCGGGAAATACGGAATCGAGCGGCTCGTCGACGTCCGATCGAACCCGAAGTTCCGAGTGAAAAAGGGCTACAGCGCGAAGGAACTCGAGGCCGCCCTGGGAGAGGGATATCGCTGGGAGCCGCGTCTGGGCGGGAAGTACGGGAAGCCGGACGCGTTCCAGGGGAGCACTGGCCCCCGGCATCCCGGATGGCGGGAGGCGCTGGACGAGCTGACCAGCGAGGCGGCCGCCAGGCGCGTCTGCATCATGTGCAAGGAGGAGGACCCCTCCGAATGCCACCGGGGCCAATGGATCCAACCAGAACTGGAGGCGCGAGGCGTTCGGGTGGTCCACATCCGCCGTTGAGACGAGGCCCTGACCACCTATCGCCCTTCTGACGGAGGATCCAGTCTCGCCTCCGGTCCCGCTGGCGGCGGTCCTCCCCGTGGTGCGCGGCGCCGTCGGCCTCTACCGCCAAGCGCACGTCGGGGAAGGCGAAGTCCGCGTAGTGTCCCTCGATGCGGTACTGGGGGACGGGGTCGAGGCCGTCCTTGCGCATCGCCTCGTAGAGCCGGTGCTCGATCGGGGACACCCAGACGGGGCCGCGCGGGGTCTGCACGAACACGGAGCCCGGGTGGTTGGAACCCTCGGACTGGAGGCGGTCGTAAGTGGCTTTCTGACGACCCCGAAATTCATGAACCGTCCACTAGCGTAACCGACGGAACAATGTCTCATACTCGGCGGTGGAAATCCAGTCCCGAATTCCGAAATCTACGAGTGACGCACCGCTCATGAGGCACATTCCAAAGTCGATGCGAAGGCGCTTCTGAACCCAATATCCCGAGGTGGTGCAGTCTTTGTGCTCGCCAATCAAATGGTGGCCGATCTCGTGGGCTGCTGTGGAGGCTAGATTCGGATCCTCCTGGAGAGGGCCGCCTATTATGCGTCCGCGGGCGCGATAGGGGCTCCACTCGCGGCCTACCTCTCCGTGCGTGCATATGATTTCATGGGCGCGCGGTCGTTCTCTCGCGCGGTCTCCTTCGGAAGCCTGGGAACGCTAGTCATGCTGGTGTTCTTCCTCCTCGCCTTCAATGCGTTGTCCGCGGTCAGCTGATTTTATTGGAAGAAGAACCGCGGCGCAGCTCTGTCTAGCAAAGTCGTATCCGCCGGAGGGGCGAAAGCATCCCCCATTCTGATGAACAATAATCCCCCGCCGACGAACAATAAGAGGGATTATGTGCCAGGTGACCGTCGTAAGCCCCTTCCTATGCTGATTCCTCCGCGAGGTCATCGCGGCAGGTTTCGCCTGCTTCATGATCCCTATCAGTATCCGGCTACGCGCCGGGGAATGCGTACGACAACTTGAGCCGCGACCGCAGCGCAAGGACCTCCTCCTTCACGCCCTTCCCCGCCGCCGCCATCTCCATGAGTTCCGCGATCTCGACCATCTCCTTCTCCGTCGCCCCCAGCCGCG
>DATEUK010000107.1:0-3233 GCA_035283165.1 Thermoplasmata archaeon | reverse complement strand
GTCCTCCGCGAGTTGTGGGACGGCGGCGTGCGGGCCATCTCCACCCGGGACCTCGTCTGGGAGTTCGGGGAGCGCATGAAGGACCGCAAGTCCATCCTGTACTGGGCGGCGCGGAACCGGATCCCTGTTTTCGTGCCCGCGATCATGGACGGAGCGTTCGGTTCCCAGCTCTGGTCCTTCTGGCAGGACCACCGAGAGTTCCGCGTCGACGAGATGGCGGACGAGCAGGCGCTCGCGGACCTCGTCTTCACCGCGAAGCGGACGGGAGCGCTCGTAATCGGGGGTGGAGTCAGCAAGCACCACACGATCTGGTGGAACCAATTCCGCGACGGGCTCGACTACGCCGTATACGTGACGACGGCGCCGGAGTGGGACGGGAGCCTGTCCGGGGCGCGCGTGCGGGAGGCGGTCTCGTGGAACAAGGTGCGCGAGGAGGCGGAGCAGGTCACGATCGAGGGCGACGCGTCCGTCATCCTGCCGCTACTCGTCGCGCCGCTGTTCCGGAAGTAGTCACCTCGTCAGGTAGTAGCCCGCGGCCTTCTCGCGGGCCCTTCGCCTTGCGTACCCCTTCGACTCCAATTCCTGGAGGGCGGAGAGGACCATGCCCTTCGGGAGCTTCGACATTTTCGTGATCACCTCGGCATCCCGCATCTTCTCCTCGCCCGTCATCCCGGCCGCCTTCATCGCGTCGTAGACCTTGTTCGCCCGGTCCGACACGCCCTCCAATGACATCGTCCACCTCTTCGATTTCGGAGGAAGGCCGCTCCCCCCATAAAGGCTCTCCATCACGGACTTTAGGCGTCCCGCCATTCGCCCGCCGATGGACCTCCGACCGTTCCGCGATCGATACGGCGCGTTCCCGGGCGAGCAGAGGGATTGGCCGGTGTCGTCGGAGGAGTTTGCCCGCTTCTCCCGGCGCGGCCCACAGCCGGTGGGGGCCGCGGCGCTCGTCTGGAACAAACGGCGCGAAATCCTGCTCGTCCGCGAGGCGTCCGTGGAGGGTAAGAAAGCTCTCTGGGCGACGCCCGGCGGGTTCGCGGAGGCGGATGAGACCCCAGAGGAGTGCGCGCGGCGCGAGGCGCTCGAGGAGGCGGGGGTCGCCATCCGGATTACGGGACTCACCAAGGTCGTCGTCTGCCACGTCACCCACGGGGAGCGGACGGTCCGGTTCACGTTCTTCCAGTTCGAGGCGGATCACTCGGAGGGCGAACCGATGTCGGGTAAAGGGGTTCGCGCCGCCGCGTGGTTCGACCGTCTGCCGGATCCGATGCACTTCCGCGGGGACTACATCGAAGTTTGGCGGCGTGGTCGGCCGACGCTGTAGTCGCGATGCCGTCCATGGAGGGGAGGCGCCCGGCACACCTTTAAGTACGCCGGCGTGCATGCAGGTGTCAGACGAAATAGCCTGATTCGTCTGACGTCGAGGCAACGTGCGATGCCGCCCGAGTCCGACCGCGTGACGATCCGCATCCCTCCGGACAAGATCCACTCCCTCCAATCGCTCGTCAAGAAGGGGGAGTTCGACACGATCTCGGACGCGATCCGCGCCGCCATAGACCGGTTCATCGACCAGAAGTTCGCCCCGGATTACATCCGCAAGCTCACCGTCGAGCTGCCGAAGGGGAACGTCGTCGACCTCCAGCAACTGGTAAAGTCGGGCGACTCCGTCTCCATCGAGGACGCGATTCGCAACGCGGTGCGCGAGTACGTCCGACGCCGCGTAATGAAGGCGGCGGAGGGCGCGGATCGGTAGGCCCGGCGCGGACGCGTCCGGCGCGGAAGGGATGGGAACCACGGAAGTCGACCCCCAGGGGCCCCGCATTCGGGTGGTGGGGTGCGGTGGCGCCGGCACGAATGTCGTCCATCGGTTGGCGGCCTCGGAAGCCCGCGGGATTCGTACCGTCGCCGTGAACACGGACCGCGAGCACTTGGCACAGACGACTTGCGACACAAAGGTGCTGCTCGGGGACGGGGCCGTTCGGGGGACGGGAGGCCGACCGGAGATCGGCGCCCGTTTGGCGGCCGTGCACGAGAAGGAGGTCCGCGGCGCCGTCACCGGCGGGGACCTTACATTTGTCATCGCGGGACTGGGGGGCGGCGTGGGCACGGGGGTCGCGCCCCTCGTCGTGGAGTGGGCCCGCCGCTCCGGCGGCACGGTGGTCGGGCTCGCGACGATGCCCTTCCGGACGGAGGCCCACCGCCACGACGCGGCACGGAGGGGGCTCGCGGCATTGCGCGCCGCGTGCAACAGCCTCGTGGTCCTCGAGAACGACCGGCTATTGAGGCAGGTTCCGGACCTCCCGCTGGAGCAGGCGTTCGCAGTCATGGACCACGTGATCGGGGAAGCGATCCGCGGGCTCGCCGGCGCAATGCACGACCGACACCTGATTCAACTGGACTTCCCGGACGTGCGAGAGATCCTCCATGACGGCGGGCTGACCGCGCTGCTCTTCGGGGAGGGCGACCCCGATCGACCGAAAGCCATCCTGGAGAACGCCATGAAGAACTCTCTGCTGGACGCGGAAGTCGCCGTCGCGACGGGCGCCGTCTTGCACATGACGACGGGACCCAGCCTACCGATGCATGCGATCGACGATGTCGTCCAGGAACTGCGGCGACGAACGGATCGGAATACACGCATCGTATTCGGCGTCCGGACCGATCCTGAGTTCGAAGGCGCGATGCGCGTGATGACCCTGCTGACAGGCGTGCGTGCTCGGGCGCTTGCGGAGAAGGACCCCCTCGGCATCCCGGCGGTCTCGTAGGCGGCGGTCACACCGCCCCGGTGCGCAGGATCTCCGCGACGCGCTCGCCGCGCCTCGGCTGGCTCGATCGCCCCATGCCCGGGAATTCGATCGTCTTCACCGCCACGCCGGAGAGATGGTCCGCGTATCCCGTAATGGCCTCGCGGTATTCCTTGGACAGAAGGTCGACGACGGTCCTCGGCTTCGCAGCGCTCAGGTACGCCGCCAGAATCCCCGGAAGGCCGCGCCCGTGCCACCAGCGGTTCAGCTTCCCGAACGGCGGCACCGGCTCCGCCATCGAGTGCGGATACGCGAACACGGTGTCGCGGGATGCGAGGACCCCGTACAGACCGGATGCGATGAGGACCTCCACACCCCGCTCGCGGGACTCCCACGCATCGCGCGCGATTCGCCGGTACATGTTTCCCTGGAATCGCATGTATGCGGGCATCAGCCCGTCCTTCGCGGTGGTGTTCCTCCAGGTCGCCG
>DATEUK010000106.1:0-2265 GCA_035283165.1 Thermoplasmata archaeon | reverse complement strand
GGAGGCGTACCCGAAAGCGGGCGCCGCGTTCGCGAAGCTCCGGGAGATCGAGGACCGGGGGCGGTACACGTGATCTACTTCAACACGACGAACGACGGGAAGTACCGGGAGGTCGCCTCCCTGCTCCACGCGAGCGGGGTCAAGGTCGACCGCGAGCGCCTCAGGGTTCCGGAGATCCAGGCGGACACGCTGGAGGAGGTCGTGTCGTACTCCCTCGACGCCCTCTCCGGGCTCACCGCCAAGGACGTGATCGTGGACGATTCCGGCTTTTTCGTGGACGCGCTCGGCGGCTTCCCCGGCGTGTATTCGGCGTATGCGTTCCGCACGATCGGGATCCGCGGGATCCTGCATCTCATGGAGGGCGTGGTGGAGCGCGAGGCCCGGTTCCGGACCGTGATGGGCGTGCGGATCGGGCACGAGAAGCACCTGTTCGCGGGCGAGTGCCTTGGCGGCGTGACCGTCGCGCCGCGGGGGCAAGAGGGCTTCGGCTTCGACCCCGTGTTCGTTCCCCAGGGTCGTGGCAGGACGTTCGCGGAGATCTCGATGGCGGAGAAGAACGAGGTCTCCCATCGCGCGGCCGCCGCCAGCAAGGTCGCGGAGTTCCTGAAGGGGCGGTGACGTGCGGGCGAGGTCCCGCCTCGGGGAGATCCTCTTCCGACTGGGGTTGTTCGTCCTCCCGTTCGCGCTCGCGTTCGTGTACGTCGTGTCCCTCTTGGCGGTGATGTCCCTCGAAGCGTGGTACGTCATCTTCGGCGGGATGGCGACGTATCTGCTCGCGCCGGTGGGGACGGAGATCGTGATCCCGGTCGTGTTCGTCGGGCTGTTCGGGATCGGCGCGCAGCCGCTCCTGTTCGCGCTTGCGGTCACGAGCGTCGTCCTCGTGGACGCGTTCACCGCGCTCTTCTTCCTGTGGAACTGGGACCTCGTGGAGCGGGTGCCCCGGCTGGGGGGAGTGGTTCGCCGAATCGAGGAGAAGTGCCATTCGATCATTGAGAAGCGGCGGTGGGGCGAGCGGGCCACGTACGCCGCGCTCGCTGCCTACGTCGCGATGCCGTTCCAGATGACCGGCGGGCTCTTCGGCTCCGTCCTCGGCCGGATCATGGGGCTCGACAGGACCAAGGTGTTCCTAGCCGTGGCTGCGGGAAGCCTCGCGGGCGGCGTCCCGATGGGTCTGCTCGCGTACTACTTCATCGGTCCCGTCTATGCCGCCCTTACGTCCCCGACCGTCCAGATTGTGGGCCTCACGGCGGGAATCTTGATTACCGCGGCGTTCGTTGGCGCCATAGTCTATCTCTACGCTCGGGGGCGAAGGATTGCGGATTGAGGGCGAGCGGATCCTGGTGACGGGCGGCCTCGGGTTCATCGGCCGCCACCTCGTGCGCGCCCTCGTCGACCGAGGGGCCTCCGTCGTCGTGTTCGACAAGGAGGGGCGGCGCGCCGGAAGCGTACGCGCGGCGGACGGCGTGGCCATCGTGCAGGGGGATCTGGGAGCGGCCGATCTGGCCCCGACGATGCGCGACTGCACCGCCGTCCTCCATCTCGCCGCGAGCGCGGACGTGCGCGTGGGGGAGGAGAGGCCGGCCGAGGTCTTGCGAGACAACGTGCTGGCGACCGCGCGCCTTCTCGAGGCGATGGCCGCCGCCCAAGTGACGAGCTTCGGGTTTGCTTCCACGTCCACGGTCTACGGGGAGCCGAGCGTGATTCCCACCCCGGAGACCTACGAACCACTCGCACCCGTCTCCGTCTATGGAGCTTCGAAGTTGGCAGGGGAGGGGCTCATCCACGCGTTCGCGTCGAACCATGCGTGCCGCGCTGCGGTGTGGCGGTTCGCAAACGTGGTCGGCCCAGGCTCCCGGGGCGTGGTGCGGGATTTCGTGGACAAGCTCCGCGCGAATCCCTCGGAACTGAAGATCCTTGGGCGTTCCCCGGGGACGCGGAAGTCCTACGTGCACATCGAGGATGCGATCGACAGGATGCTCCGTTCATGGTCTGCGGTGGACGTAGGGGTCCACGCGTTCAACATCGGCAGCGAGGACGCGATCACGGTCGAGGAGGTCGCGAACCGGGTGTGTGAGGCCTTGCGACTGGGCGGTGTGCCGTATCGCTGGACGGGAGGAGTCGACTGGGGAGGATGGCGCGGCGATGTCCGTGCGATGGCCCTGGCGGTGGACAAGCTGCGCGCATTGGGTTGGCGCCCGCGCCTCAGAAGCGCGGAGGCGGTCGCTCGGGCCGCCAAGGAGTTGGATGTCCAGCGGTAGCCCGGCG
>DATEUK010000105.1:0-2427 GCA_035283165.1 Thermoplasmata archaeon | reverse complement strand
CCCCAGTACATCGGCGTCGTGGTCGAGATGAGGGGCGGGAACTGGACCCTTACGATCGTAAGTGTGCCAACGGGGTTGCTCCCGAAGTCCACGTACGTGCTCATCCGGGACGCGAACCTGAACCTCCTCCTGGAAAAGTTGCCCCTCTCCGCCCTGACCCGGACGAACTGGGCGACGTACCACGTGCACTATGACGGCTCGAACCCCACCGTGGAGGAGATCGCGGCAGGGGATCGAATCGACATTGATCGGAGCTGGTACGCCGCCCCGAGCATCATCGAGATCTCTGACGCATCGCGGATCCTCACGACGCAGCGGCTCGGGTAGCCGCCCGCGGCCTACCACGTCCACTTGAACTCTTCGATTGGGAGCGCGAGCGATGTGATCGTCTCCGCGACGCGTCCGAACTGGACCGTGAAATCCGCAGCCGTGCTCGCGTCGGGGGCCTCGAAGATCACGATCGCGTCGGGCTGCCCGAGGAGGCCCAGAAACTCGTGGATCATGATGTTCGCCGGAATCCGCGGGTGCTTGAAGAGGCGGGTCGCCTCCTCAAGCTGACCGGGGATCACTTTGAGCTGCGTCACGAACAGCAACGTTCCACCGGCTCCTCGGATGCGCGCTCGCTATTTAATCGTCGTGGGGGGGCCGTGCTTACTGCGCCGCGCCGATTCTCTGGAGCCGGACGTGGATGAGCGAGGACTGCGCGACGGTCGTGCCAAGGATCCGGTCCGAGAACCGTTGGCGGGGATCGCCCTCGACGAGGAGACCCGCGACGGTGTCGAGGAGTGGGAACAGGAACCAGAACAGCTTCGGCACGTTCCGCACCGCGGCCTTCCCGAACGTCATCGGGCCCGCGACCGGTCGGACCTCGAGGCCGGCGATCGCCTTCCCCACGGTCTTCCGCCAGAGCGCCTCCGCGATCGTTGCATAGAAGAAGAACGCGACGCCCGACACGATCCCGTACGACGCGATCCGCCGTTCCCCGAGGAACAGGAGCGCGACCCACACGGGGCCGAGCACGACGAGACAGTCGATGACGAACGCGACAATTCGCTTTCCCCAGTGAATCTGGAGGGTCCGGTTCTGGCCGAGAATGTCGAAGCCGGTCACCATGAGTGCATCCCGGGCGCCCATCGACCGCGACGCTATAAGAAATTAGCGCCGCGGGATGTCGCCCGCGTTGACAAACCGCGGCCACTCAGATCGCCCATCAGTCATCACGAATCAGCGTCGACTGTCTCATCATCGTGGCGGGACTGGAACCGCGATGGGGATAGAAAAAGGTGTCTGGCCGGAGGCGGAACTCACAGCTCGTCCGGATCCGGCGGCTGGGGCTCCGGCTCCGTCGGAGGCTCCGCGGGCGGCGACGGTGGCGGGGACGGCGGCGTCGCAGGAGGTTCCGTGGGAGGCGCGGCGGGCGGTGGAGCCTCCACGGTCGGCGGCGGGAGGGGAGCCGCCGGCGGCATCGACGGTGCGGGCTTCCGTTTCCGGAGGAAGAGGAGGGCAAGGACAATCGCCACGACAATCGCCCCGATGACGGCGACGAGCCAGCCCCACTCCTCGAGGAACGTGAGCCGCCGCCATAGGGCTTGCACGGACTTCGGCCCGTCCATTACGATCGTAATCGTCGTCGACGTGCCCTCCGCGTCCCCGATCCACCCCGTGAACACATAGTTCCCGTCCGCGGCCGGGAAGGGACTCGTCACGGAGACCCGCGCGTTCGAGTCCGCGTCGTACCAGCAGCCGTCCGGGTCGGCCGGGTCCTCGCACACCGGATTCCCAAAGGCTGAGTCGATGATGAGCTGATGCTGGAGCGTATATTCGGCGGTGAAGGCGCCCGGACCTGCAGCGGTCACGGTTCGGCTCGCACCCGTCCCGCCGTCGCTCCATCGGTCGAACGCGTATCGTGTCCCGGTCCCCGCGGGCTGCGGAATTCCCCCGGCATCGAGGGTATGCGGGCTCCCCTCGTCCCACCAGAAGTCGGTTGCAGCCGTGTACGGAATCCCGTCGACCCAGATCGTTGGGCCCGATGGGGACGCGCCAACGGAGACGCGGAACTGCACGCGGTAGTTCGCCTCGTAAGTCGCGGGACCCGATATCACGGCTGCGTACTGCGGGGTCGTCGGACCGTTCGTCCAGTTCACGAAGACGTAGAGGGTATCCGGCGTGGGGTTCTGTGGCGTCACCGCAACGAGGGGGTGCGCGGAACCCTCATCGAGCCAGATCGCTGTGGGCGTCGTCGTGGGAATCCCGTCGACCGTGACCTGCAGATCGATCGGCGTCGTCTGGATCGTGATTTGTGACTGCAGGGCCGCGTAGTACACGTCGTTCGCTCCGGACCGTGTGTCTGCCCAGGCAACAGCGACCCGCCCGGAGAAGAGGAGGTCTACAGCGTTTCGTGCGTCCACCGCCGTCCCCGGGGCATTG
>DATEUK010000104.1:0-16418 GCA_035283165.1 Thermoplasmata archaeon | reverse complement strand
CCTTGGAACTGCACGACGGCGGTGATCGGCTGTCCGGACAGCCGAACGGTGCCGTCGACGAGGGCGCGGACCGCCAGCTCCAGGTCCAGCGAGACGGGGGCGCTGCCGACGGGGACCTCAACCCTCAAATCGTCCTTCAGTTGGAGGCGCCGGTCTCCCGTCCCGGACAGGTCCCGATCCACCTCCACGGCATACCGCCCCGGCGCGAGGGATGCCGTGTATCCGCCCGTGCCGTCCAGCATCGCCGTGGCCGTGAGGGCACCCGGGATGAGTCCTCGGAAGACGACGGGGAGGGTCGCGTCCTCAAAGGCGCTCCCGTCGAGTCGAAGGACGCCGGATATCGAGATCTCCCGCGCTCGGAGCGAAAACCGCGCACCGTCCCGCCATGCGGACGGGGTGGCCGCGGGCCGCTCGAAGGGTTCGTAGCCGGGGTGCTCCACGCGGAGGGCGAAGAGTCCCTGCCCCGGGAGGGCGACGTCGAACGTCCCGTCCGTCGCGGAGACCACGCGATACTCGCGCGTCGCGTCGAAGAAGGTGACCGTCGCGTCCTCGATCCGGTCCTCGATCTGAGGGGTCCCGTCCGAAGGGAACGCGCGAAGGATCGTCCCCTCGATCCGGATGCCCCGCTCGGCCTCGATGTCGAACGTCGTGTCCGCGGTGATCCCGCGCTCCCCGTTGAACGTGAAGTCGGAGTACGAGAGCTGCACCTCGTACGTCCCGAGGGGGAGGTGCGTCAGGTATCGGCCCTGGCTATCCGTGGCGAGATGGAGCTCCCCGGCCCCCGTGCGGAACACCAGGTGGGCGTTGCCCAGGGTGGCCGTCGGATTCCCCCTCTCGAAGACCCTCCCGCCCACGGTCGCCCCCGGGTCGAGGCTCGTCGTGTATGCAACGGAATCCCCGTCCCCGATGGTCAGGTACCCGACGAACGCAAACAGGCGCCCTTCCCGGAAGTGGCGGGCGTGGACGTCCCACGTGCCCGCGGGGAGCACGACGGACGCGCGACCCTCGGAATCGGACGTCACGACGCGGATGAACCCGGCCGCGCTCCGTTGCTCGAAGGTGACCGTGACGAACCCCTGCGGGGCGCCCGCGACCGAGGTCTGGAGGTCCACCGTCCCCGCGGGACGGACGGTCACGTTGAAGGCGCGCGGGTCCGCCCCCGACACGATTTCGAGGCGCTCGGGGAGCGCGCGGCGGGTCCCCTCGAAGGCGTCGACCTCGAAGGCCCCCGGAAGAAGGCCGAGGAAGGCAAAGGACCCGTTTGCCGCGGTCGTGGCGCGGAGCGTCGTCCCATTCACCGTGTCTCGGAGGATGACGGAGGCGGCGGCGACGGTGCGGACCGTCGGGTCGAGCACGAAGCCCTGCAGGATCGCGGGCGTCACCGCCAAGTCCCGCGGCCCCTGGTCCTTCGCGATCGCGACGTTCGTCACGGTGAGGGTCCGGGTCTCCCAGACGACCGTCGCCGCATAGTCGCCCGCGTACAGTCCCGGGACGAACACGTGGCCGTCGGGCGCGACGCGCGCAGACCGCGATAGGGTCCCGTCCCGGAGGAACAGGGTCACGTTCGCCCCGTTGAGCACGGGTTCGTTCGCGTCGCGGACGCCGTCCCCGTCGATGTCGATGTAGGCCGTGCCGTCCAAGGTCTCGCCGTCGACGTCGATGTCCCGCGAGATCCTCCAATCGGCGAGGCCGTCCCCGTCCGCGTCCACGTCCTCGCGCATCGCGGCCGCGTCGCTCACCTCGATCGTGAACTCGTTGACTGTCGTGGGCCCGACCAGGGTGCGGTTGTCCGGCGTCCCCACCGTCGACTGCACGTGGATCGTGCCGAACGGGAGCAGGACGCTGTATCGCCCGTCCGCTCCCGTCACGGCGGTGTCGTGCGGGACCCCCAGCTCGTCGTGGACCGTCACGCGCACGCCGGGCCACGGGACCCCGTCCAGTCGGACCGTCCCGTTCAGGAACGCGCCGTCGTAGTACTTCACGACGACGATTCCATTGCGGATCGCGCTCCCTGCGGAGAGGTCGACGACGCCCGTCGCGTTCCCCCGGTTGATCTTGCCCTGCAGTTCCTGCGCCGCGTTCCACTCCATCGCCTGCCACGCGTCCGTGTGGTTCGCGATCTCCTCCGCCGGGAACGGGTTGTAGTACGCGGTCTTGTATACGAGCTTGAAGTGGCTCAGGTTCCACGCCTGCATCGGCTGGATCTGGGCCATCTGCTGGTTCGTGGGGCTCGGCAGGCCCGGGACGCAGTCCGTGCAGGTCTGCCCCACGACCTGCGGGGGGAAGCCGATGTACGCGCGGTAGAACATGCTGTTGTAGAACATGTCCTTGTACCGGAGGGTGAGGGCGGTCACCTGGTCCTCCGGGGTCACGTCCTTGAGGTTCACGCTGCCGCGGTTCGAGGTCGTGGCCATGACGTCGAAGAAGTCGTAGGGAATCGTTCGGCCGTCCCGCATCTCCAGGACCCGGTGGTCCGAGAGCTTCGCCGGCGCGTAGAAGATGCCCGTGTTCTGCCCGTCGAGGGGGAACAGCCGCGTGTCGACCGCGAAGTACCGGATCGAGCGGCCCGTGATCTCGCGGAGGGCGCGGTTGAGGGAGGTGAGCCCGTCCGCGTCCAGTGCGTCCATGAGGACGCGTCGCCCGTAGATGTATTGCGCGTTGAGCGGCTGCACGCGCTCGTACCGCCCGTACCGGAGGGGGTCGTCCTCCACCGTCGCGGTGTACGCCGCCGGGTTCCGGAACGCGTCCTCCAGCTTCCCCCAGGGCACGCCCATGCCCGTGAGGACCGCGCGCGTGTCCGCGCCGAACCGCCGGCCGTTCGCCCAGAAGTCTCCCTCGAGGAGGCGGAGGTCCAGGAGCGCGACCGCCTCCTCCTCCCCCTGCGCAGTGATGAAGCTCCCCGCCAATTGGTATCCATCGAGGAAGTTGTCCGCGACGGTCGGGTGGGCGCCCACGTCGACCGCCTCGAACCCGTAGTCCCACCACGAGAGGAACGCGGGACGGTTCTCCACGGGATGGACATCCGCGTCCTGCGTTCGGAACCACGCCCACGCGGCGGGGAAGTACTCCTTCTCGAGCGGCAGGGAGTACCCGAAGGCGCCGAAGAAGAAGGAGCCCCGCGCGGCCTGGTACCCTGCGGGCTTCAAGAAGTCCGGGAACGCGGCGTACACCTCTTCGTCGTATCGGCTCTTCTTCTCGAAGGGGATCGAGGCGTCGACGCCGAACCACACGTTCGGGAGGAGGATGATGAACACGATCAGGAGGGAGGCGATCACGTGGCGGACCTTCACGCTCCGTCGGAAGGCGGCGAACCGGCTCCCCGCGAGGGAGCGGAACGTCTTCCTCATCTCGTCGAAGCGCAGCCATTCGACCAGGAGGACGGTCACCCAGGCGCTCGTCATCGCGAACGCGGGGGCCGCGTTGAAGATGAACCGGGCGGCGGCGTTGGCCATGAAGATCGCGGCGATCGCCCAGACGACGACGAAGAGGTAGTCGGGCGTCGGCCGCTTCGGGAAGCCGCGGGCCATCCACAATAGGCCGAACAGGGACATGAAGTAGGTCGCGACGCCGAAGGAGAGGATGACTTGGCTGATGCCGGGCGGTTGCGCCTCCGCGATCGTCGAGTACGCTTTCGTGGGGACGAAGTAGCCCGCGCCGGAGATGAACGCGTTCGCGATGGAGGGGGAGAAAAGCGAGGCCACGAAGAGCGAACCGCCACTGACGATCACGACGAGCGGGATCACGAGCGCCCACGGGTAGTCGCGCGTCACGGTGAACACGACCCCGAGGGCGATCGCCGCGAGGTACAGGTAGAGCGGCACGTCGTACCAGACCCCGATCTGCCGCATCTGGAAGTACCAGGGGAAGGCGACGAGCAGGGGGACGCCCAGCGCGATCACGAACATGGCGAGGATGCCGAGCGTGTCCTGGTTCCGGAACCGGTGGACGAGGACCTGGAACAGGAAGTACAGGAGGATGATGATCGGGGCGTACGCCCACCCCTGCCACGTCAGGGCGACGACGGTCAGGCTCCATCCGGCGAGCAGGGCGTACAGCGTGGACGTCCGGTTCTCCCGGAGCGCGGTCATGAGGCCGGCGCGGATCGCCGCGCGCCCCTCCTTCGTCCGGAACTGCCAGGCCTCGACCCACCGCTTCTCGTTCAGGGACTTCAGGCTGCGGAGGAAGAAGTAGAACCCCGTGACGACGAAGAACAGGACCATGGCGTCGTGGTCCCCGTTCGTCGCCGCGCTCCGCTGCAGGTGCGCGGGCATGATCGCGAGGAAGAACGACGCGAGGTAGGCCGCCCTCCGGCCGAACGCCTCCTTCGTGAGGAAGTACAGGGGGATGATCGTGAGCGCCCCCCAGACCGCCGTGGAGCTCAGGAAGACCACGGTCACGGCCTCCCATTCGGACCCGAAGAACGGCGAGACCGCCTCGCCGGCCACACACGTCGTCCACGAGAACAGGGGCGGCCGCGGGTTCGTCAAGCCCATGGGGTACGCAAGCCGCGGATCGAAGACGAGCTGGGTCCCCGTCTCCGCGCAGTGGTTCACGATCCGCTCGTAATAGAACGCGTCGGACCCGCCGGAGAGGAGCCGGTCCTGGATCGCGAGGTCCCACGGGAAGTACGCGCGCAGGTACAGGGCGACGAGGAATATCCCTAGAAGAATGACCGGCGTGGTCCAATTTCTGCGCAACCAGTCCCCTGTAGCCGCCAGCGCGACACCCTTTACGGCGAGCCGGAACCGCTGCTAAGAAGCGACCCTTATAAAAGGGTTGTTCCGGATGGGACTCGCTATCGACGCCGCGCGAGGATGGACACGTACGCTGCGCGATGACGCAGGCGCGGGAGGGCTGCCAGGAAGCGCCGATCCCACGCCGCGAGGATTCGGGCGACCGCGCGGGGGACGGCCCGCCGTCGGGGCGGAATCCGCCCGACCACGTGCGGGAGCAGGTACGAGAGGAGGAAGCAGGGGACGACCTCGAGGACGTCGAATTCGTGCCGGACCGCGTCCACGTACGCGTCGAGGGGGAGCGGGCGTTCGTGCGCCTCGTGCCGCTCCGTGGGGAACAACCGGCGGGCGGCGTTCGCGAGGAAGTTCCCGGACGTGGGCTCCTGGATGAGGACAAGGCCGCCGGGCCGGACGACGCGCCGGGCCTCGCGGAGGGCGTGGTCGATCGTGTCCGGGACGTGATGCAGGACCGCGCGCGCGGTTGCCGCGTCGAGGGAGCCGTCCCGGATCGGGAGGCTTGTGAGAGAGCCGGACGCCGCGCAGATCGGCGGCTTCGCGCCTTTGAGGGCCGACTGATCCACGTCCACCGTGACGATTCGCGCCCCCTTCGTGACCAGGGGCGCAGCGAAGTTCCCGTTGCCCCCTCCCAGGTCCGCGACCCATTGCCCGGGGATCGAGACGAGGCGCAGCGGCATGTCCGAGAGGTCCCGCCAGAGCGCGGCGTTCGTCTCCGGATCGACGAGCCACCGGACGGACATCGCCGCCGCAAGGGTCCGCCGGATATAGGTTCTGCGGAGCCGCCAAAGGCTTTTACGGAGAGCGAACGTACGCGCTCCCGTGCAGCGCGACCTGATGGAGATCCTGTGCTGCCCCGTGTGCAAGGGCGATCTGGAGTTGCGCGTGGAAAAGGAGGACGGGGAGATCCTCGAGGGAAGTCTGCACTGCAAGACGTGCCCGCACACGTACGAGATCCACGAGGGAATCCCGAACCTCCTGCCGCCGGATTTCGCGTAGGCGCCGAAGACCCAACAGTAAGCGCGGAATCCTTATCGCCGCCTTCTCCCCAAGGTTCCCGCCGTGACGCTCCGGAAATGTCCCGTATGCGGGTCCTCCGTGAAGTTGGAGAACCTCGAGCGGCACGTCCGCAACCGCCACCCACGCGAGGACGTGGACGTCTCGGCCCTGCTTACGCGAGAGGAACGGCGGCGGACGGCGCGACGGCGCCCCGCGAGACCGGCGGTGACACGGCGCGGGGTCCAGGTCGTGGCCGTCGTGGCGGTCCTCGTGGCGGTGCTCTTCGTCCTCGCGCTCTGGAATCCGTTCCGCGGCGTCGGGCCCAACGTCGGTCAGTACGCCCCGGACTTCGCGCTGACGACGACGGAGGGCGGAGCCGTTGCGCTATCCGGATTGCGCGGCTCACCCGTCCTCCTGGAGTTCATGGACATCGACTGCGGCGCCTGCCGGGACGAGACCGCCACGTTCGTGACCGTGTATGCGGAGTATTCGGCGCGCGGCGTCCGGTTCCTCAGCGTGGACGTGGACTCGGTGGGCCAGAGCGACACGGCGGAGCGGATCAATGAGTTCCGGCAGACGCACGGGACGTACTGGTCGTACATGATCGAAGACGCGGCGACCCAGCGGGCGTACGGGGTCGACCAAACGCCGACGACCTTCGTGATCGACCGGAACGGGATCGTGACCTTCAAGCTCGTGGGGAGGGCGTCGGGGGGCGCGGCGACGTACCGGGACGCCCTCGAGAAGGCGCTGGAGTTGTGAGGACATGGGCGGCCTCGGCCGCGGCGACCTCCTCCTCATCGTGGCGACGTTGGCGGCGTTCGGCGCGGCCGACGGGGCGTACCTCACGTGGGACTGGTACGCCTCCGAGGGCGCGACGTGGTGCGACCTGAACAGCTACTGGAGCTGCTCGGCGGTCCGCGAGTCCCCGTGGTCCCACGTCGGGCCGGTCCCCACGGCGGCCGTGGGGCTCCTCGGCTTCCTCGCGCTTCTGGCGGTGGCGGTGCTCGCCCTTCGGGGGGTCGAGATCATTTCCCGCTGGTCGACGAACCGATGGCTCCTCGCGTTGGCGGTGGTTGGCGCGCTCGTCGGGCTCGGACTCACGTTGGTCGAGATCCTCGTCATCCGGGCGATGTGCCTGTTGTGCGTCATCGGCTTCGGTCTCGATCTCGGGATCCTCGGGTTGGCGATCTTGCTCGTCCGCGCCCCTTAGTCCGCCAGGAGGTCGGAGTAGGAGGACGCGACGAGGTCCTCGTCCGGGATGTCGAAAAGCCGTCGCATCGCCGCCAAGTTTGCGTGGCCTCGTTCGATTGCCTCGGCGGCGTCCTCCACCGCCATCTCGAACTCGAGAAAGCGCCCCAGGCCCTCGACCTCGTCGAGGTGGACCTGCACGCCCTCGTGGCGGTAGATCTCCCTGCGCTTCCGGACGACGACCTGCACGCCGAGGGTCCGCGCGAGCATCTCCTTCACCGTTGCGGCGTCGGGGACGACGGACAGGAGGACCTCGCTCTCCTTCGCTCCCGGACGGTCCGGCCGTTCGTAATACACGAGCTGGGCCGTCGCGCTTCCTTCGACCTCGCGCATCTTCAGCCGCCGCTCCCCGAGCGCGAAGTACGTGTCCGTCTGGCGGTATGCCCCCACCCGCTCGCTCGCGTGCAGGAGTGCGCGAGCCTTCCCGATATCCTCGTACCGCGCCTTCAGTTCGACGAGGCGCTTCCGGTCCGCCACGTGGCGGTATCGCCTGCGCCGCCAAGAAGCCTCGCAGAGCGAGGTGGGTGTTGCGGTCCCCGCTCCGGCGCGACTTACATCGTCGCAGCCGGGTCGAGGCCTCAACGCCATCCCGCCTTCTCCGTGGACGATCCAAGTGGACCACCGCCAAGGACCACGGTTCTCCCTGAAGGCGTGACAAGACCGGTATGCCTAACTACTCAGGTGGTCGCGGCACTCGCACGCTCCCGGGGCTACGGCCGCTCGGGGGTGATGAGGCGGGGGCTCCAGATGAACGAGGACGCAACCACGACATACAGCCCCTCGCCCGGCAAGAGCGCGAAGTCCGCCCCGCCCCAACCCCCCGGGATCCGCACGAACCGGACGAGGCGCTGCGCGATCGGGTCCCAACGCGCGATCTCGACGATCTGCGGATCCGGGACCGGCCCGAGGCCGCCTTCGATGTCCACGACCACTTCGGACGCCATCGCGTACACGGACGTCGGAGGCAGGGCGACGAGGTGGACGTTCCCATTCGGCGGCGGGTAGTGCGCGAACGACAGGACCTCCGGTCCGTCGGTGCCGTTCACGATCCAATTGAAGGATGCGCGCGGGCTGATCGACAGGAGGTCCCCGGGGTTCACTGAGAAGTCTGTGCCCTGCCACCGCCCCCGGAAGAAGTACCAGAGGACCGACCGCTGCGTGACGGCGTCGTGTTTCAGCACGAACTCGATGTTCGCGGCGGTCAATGCGTCGGAGATGTCCTTGGCGGTGCGGTAGCTCGAGCGGTAGGGGAGGGAAACCCAGTGGATGTTCGTCCGACCGGCCACGACGGTGAAGGCGTGGGCCAGCTTGACGCCCATCGTGGAGTTCCCGCTCGTCGTGCCGGAGGGGTCCTTCGCGCGGACGATGTAGAAGCGGTCCGTGCCATCGATATCGGCACCGAGATGGCGGTACGTCGTCCCCGGCACTTCCTCGAGCAACGGCCAAGGCCATGGAGCAAACCGGTCGGCCGCCGCGTAGACGAGGAAGGACGCCGCCCACGGCGGTGCGTTCCAGGTGAGCACGATGTCCGGACTTTCGCGAGCGACGTGCAACCCTCGAGGCGGGGGGAGGAGGTCCGACGTCGTGAAGGACCATGGGTTCGGCACGGGGCCCGGCTGGAGGGGGACTCCGTGCGTGTCACGGCCCGTCACGTTCACCGTGTATGTCGTCGAAAGGTCGAAGAACCACGAATGAGTCAAGGTGACGGCCCGGTCTTCGATCTCCCACGTCCAGTCGAAGGCGGTGGCGGGCACGGGGGAGATGTCGACGCTCACCGTATCCCGGCTCATCACGGTCGCGAACGTGATCACAATCGGCGCGTCGACCTCGACGCCCAGAGCGCCGTCGGCGGGCTCCGTCCTAAGAATCCGCGGCGTGATGCACACGGTGTCGAATCCCCACGGGTTTGGTGGAGAGCCTGTGACGTTCTCCAGGGAGTTCCCCGCTCGATCCTGGACGGACACCGTGACCGTGTGACGGGTACACTCCGCGAACCCCACGTTCCGCAGCGTCACCCTTGTGTTGCCATTGGCCCATTCGGGAGTCGGAGAACTCGAAGGAGTGAGGGTCACTTGGAGGGATGCAGGATCGGCCTCGCGGCTGAACCAGACCGTGATGTGCCTGAGCGGAGGGTTGCCACCCAGTGGCACGCCTCTCTGTCCGTCCGGGGGATCCGTCCGGGTGATCGCGAACACGGGGCACGAGGTGGTGAACAACCACGGGTTGGGGACGACAACCGACTCGTCTCCGAGTATGAGGTACTCCCCCTCCAAGTCCTCTCCATCCGCATAGATGCGGAACGTTGTGCATGCGGGAAGGTCCGTCTCGTGCCTAAGGAGCAGGGTCGTCTGGCTGTTCAGCCAATGCGGAGTCAGGTCGACGGACGGCTCGATGAATACCAACGTGTTGGAGGCGTTCATTCGTTCGCTGAAGTAGACGACAATCCATGCGTACGGCGGAACCCCGACTGCGTCGCTCGGTGGGTCCGTCTGGATCACGAACGGTCGGCCGGGCTCCGTCGACTCCGGGCTCGAATCGCCCGCCAGGCCGAATCGGGGTGCTCCCAGCGAAGCGAGGGTCAGGAGCAGGAGCGCGATCATGGCCGAAGCCCGCGCACGGCTCCTGGCGGCGGGAAACCCCTCCGGCCCTCCGGCTGCCGCATGCCGGATTCCGGAGGTCTGCAAGCTTGGACGCCCGCCCCTCCTCATGGGCACCCGCGGAGCCGAATCTCCCTACCCGCCTTGAACGTTGTGCCGGAACGGGTCTTGTCGCACCTCCAGAGAAAACCTTGGTCGTCACGGGTCGTCTAGGTGGCTCGTTCATGGAAAGCGCAAAACGGCGGCGCGGCCTACCCGTACTACGTCATGGCCGAGGCGTAGACGGCCCCTTTCATACGAAGAGCGCTTGGGCCGCGACGACGTCCGCGCTCGTCCGCGCCTTCTCGTATTCGCGCAAGGGCTCCCGGTTCAGCGTCAGGAACTGGCCGCCCCACGCGAACTTCGCGAGGATGATCTTCGCCTGCTCCTCGTGTCCGAGGATGACGAGTGCCGCCGCCAACGCCTCCACGCTCGATAGGACGAACGGCTTCCCGTAGTTCACGGGGTTCGCCGCGAGAAGATAGGGGAGCGCGCGTTGGCGGTGGTTGAGGAGCTTCGGGAACGGGCCTCGCTTCCAGCTCGTGTCGATCACGCCGAGACCGCCGGATTCCGCCTTGGGGGCGTCTGCCGGGGACAGGGCGACACCCGCTTCCGGATTCAGGATCACCCCGCCCCGAGGGAGCTGGTGGGTCTTTCCGTACGTCGTGATCATGCCGAACCGAGCGAGCTTCTTCGAGGTGCATTTTTTCGGGTCGCACGCCCTGAGGTGAAGCGCGAAAAGCTGGACATCCACACCCGGACAGCGTCGGGCTCTTTATTGAGGTTCGCCTGTATCAAGGCGCGGCTCGCTGTCCGTCCGGTGAAGCGGGTCCCACCTGGCGAGGATCTCCGCACCGTCGGGACCTCCGTCTCTACGCGGAATCCCCTTCCCGCCGTGCGGGGACGCCTTCTCGGCAAGCGTCGAGGACGTTCCCGCACTCGGATCCTTCCTCCCCGCATGCAGAGATCGAATCTCCGCATGCGGAAATTGCATTTCTGCACGTTCGGAAGTCCTGTCCGCATCGGAGGGGATGCCCTCACGGTGCGGAGTTGACGACCCCGCGTGCCGAGCCGCCTACCCGACGCGCGGAGACCCCGTCACCGCACTCGGAGGGTCGTCCGGGCGCGTAGTGCGGACTTATGCCGCCCACTCGTGCGCTCACCCTCGGTGTGTCCATGGTTACCTCGACGATCTGCGGCATGGACTTCTCTACGGGAGGAATCGAAGGGAGTTCGAGGGATGCTCCAAAGAGCTTAAATATGGTCCGTCCCTCATGGAGCGTCGCTCAGGCTTCTCGATGCGCCTGAAGGTGGGAGGAGGAACTATGAGGGGATTTCAGAGTGGTCTCCGGACGGGCGTTTGGCTGGCAGTTCTCGGCGCGGTCGCCTTCGCGGGCGTCCTCGCCCTGAGCTCGGCGGCACAGCCGTCCGGGCCTGTGGCTCCGAACGCGCCGCTCGGCGGAACGGACGATACGGCGGGTTCGACGGATTCGACCGTGACCTCGTCGACGCATCCTGGGCCCTTCGCGGCGGACACGTCGCGGATTCAGCTCGCCCGGCAGGAACTCACGGAGTTCTCGGAGGACGGTCCGTATCCCGCGACAGTCATTGCGGAGGACGTGCCATCGCCGCTCGGCGGTCCGGACCCGTCCCCGCTCGACCCGCCGTTCGGTGCGAATGTCCAGGTCGAGAACGCAGCGGGTGCGCAAAGGGTGATCAGCATCGCCGCGGGCGCGGGGCAGGACCTGTACGTCGCGTACGAGAACCCGGGATTCCCCACGGACGTCCGCGTCGCGAAGTCGACGAACGGGGGCACCTCGTGGTCGATCCTGAGTTTGGGGCCCGCGGTCACGTACAACCGGCGGAACCCGGACGCCGTGTTCTCGCCCCCGAACACGGTGATTGTGTTCTTCGAGCACGACGACGCCGCGGCGTCGACAGCAATGCGCTACCTCGTGTCCGGCAACGGGGGTAGCACGTGGGCCACGCACACGCTGAACTTCCCACCGGGGTTTGGGTTCGCGAACTTGCGCCTTCCGGGCGCGAACATGTGTTCGACGGGCGACGCGTGCGTGAACTTCCAGGCCCGCACGGGCCCGGCGGTCCTCGTCGCCTACGAGGGGACCTGCACGCGCGCGGACTGCGCGCCCGGGCCGGGAGCCCGGCAGTCCGTCTTCTTGATGGACATCACGCCTGGCACGACCGCGGACTGGACGATCGAGATCTACTCCAGCGGGGATGCGACCGGGGAGGGCTTCCGACCCCAGTTCATCGGCTCCAGCGTGATGCTCCACCTCCTCGTGGAGTTCGAAGACGCGAACGACGCCTCCTGGGACCTCTTCTTGTTCCGCATCGACCAGATGAACGGGACCTTGGACGCGGTGGCGATCTGCTTCGGGATCTGTTCTTCGGACGCCCCGATCTACGGATCCGTGGCGGTGAAAGGGCGCGACGTCGTCTTCGGCGGCGGGTACCACAACCCCGCGTTCTTCACGACCCCGTTCTTCCTGATGCAGGTCTTGTACTCGAACAACGACGGCGGCCCCCTCGCGAACTGGGATTTCATCCAGGCCACGAGCGGGTCCTTCGAACCTCCCGCCGCGGATCAGAAGTACCTTAACTTGGCGGCGGTGGGCGACGTGTTCCACGCCGCGTATCGCGGCGGGGGCGAGCTCTCCTACTGGATCTCCGTGGACGGGAACACCTGGGCTGGCCCCTACCTCCCGAGCGACAACGGGCCGCCGGGGACCGTGCCGGACACCCCCCGCTCCGTGGCCGTCGCCTACGGCGCGAAGGTCGGGATCGCGTTCTTGGACAACCGGGACGGGGACGACGACCCGTGGTTCGCCACGCTCTCGGGGGCCTCCATGTACGTCATCCGGAAGAGCCCCGCGAGCATCGGCGGCACGATCAACATCGACACCGCCAACACCCCGGTGCCCGCGGCGTTCATCTGGAACGTGGGGACGCTTCACCCGGTACTCGCGCCGGACCCCGAGGCGGGCCCGCCGGGCACCCAGTACGTCTGGCAATCCTGGTCGGACGGCCTCCCGAACCCGCACGACATCAGCGTCGTCGCGACGGACCAGGTCGTCACTGCGAACTATCGGACGCAGCACCGTCTGACCATGACGTCGACCGTCGCCGGCGCGACGTTGCTCCCCGGCGACTCGTGGCAGGACGACGCCGCCAACGTGCTCATCGAGTGTGTCTTGCCGGCGGGCGGACCCAACGACCGGTACACGTTCCGACAGTGGATCGGCTCCGGTCCCGGATCCTCGTCGAATCCGTCGAACCCTGACACCATCGTCATGCTCGGCCCAATTCAGGAAGTGTGCGACGCGGCGGTCGAGTACCGATTCCGGTTCGACACCTTGCCGACCGGTCTCCAGCTCCGGATCGACGGGATTGACACGTTCACGCCCAGCAACTTCAACTGGTGGGCGGACGGGAGCGTGCACACCGTGAATGCGACGTCTCCCCAGTCGCCAGCAGGTCCCTTGGAGCGCTACACGTGGTTCCGCTGGACGGACAGCGGGGCCCCGGCGACGCGGTCGTTCACGGCGAGCGCGGGCACGGTCGGCGCCTACGTCGCGGAGTACCGGCTGGAATACCAGGTGCAGGTCCTGCCGAACCCCGCGGACTGCGACTTCTGGGTGGACGGGACCGAGTACACGGCGGCCCAGACGTTCTGGTTCGTGAGGGACACCACGCACTTCGTGGACGTGACGAGCCCGCAGGGCCTCACCGCGGACATCCGGTACGTGTTCGGAAGCTGGGACGATGGGGGCCTCCAGGCCCACCCGTTCCAGGCGGACGTGGCGGGGAAGGTGCTCCGCCTCACGTGCATCACGCAGTACCGGTACCAGTTCGATTCCAATCCCCCAGGCCAGAATCTCCTCCTCGACGGGTCATCGTACACGATGCCCCGGACGGAGTGGTGGGTGGCGGGCTCGAGTCACACCGCGGAGTTCGTGACCGTCGGCACCGCAGATACGCGCCAGACATTCGACCGGTGGACGGACGGCAACCTGAACAACCCCCGGTCCTTCCCGAATGTCGCCTCATCAGGGTCCTTCACGGTCGTGATCATCGCCCAGTACGTCTACACCTTCGACACGGTCCCGACGACTCAGCCGCTCCTCGTCGATGGGATCGTGTGCACGACCCCGTGCCTCTCGCCCTGGTGGGACCACGGGTCGACCCACTCCGCTGAGTTCCAGACGGTTCCCATCGCCGCACAGACGCAGCGTGTGTTCGTCCGGTGGACCGACGCGAGCACGGCGAACCCGCGTTCCTTCGCCAACATCCAGGGCCCCGCAGTCTTCATCGTGCAGACCGCAATCGAGTACGAGTACGTCCTGGACACGGCCCCGACGGCTCTCGATCTCGATGTCGACGGCGTTCCGTGCCCGACGCCTTGCGCCTTCTGGTTCGTACAGGGATCGACCCACACGGCGGAGTTCCAGACGGTACCCCTCGGCGCGCAGACCCGGCGCTCGTTCGTCCAGTGGACCGACGCGAGCACGGCGAACCCGCGTTCCTTCGTCAACATCCAGGGCCCCGGGGTGTTCACCGCACAGACGGTGCTCGAGTACGAGCACGTCCTGAACACCGTCCCGACGGGACTCGCCCTTGAGATCGATACCGTTCCGTGCACGGCGCCGTGCCGCGCGTGGTTCGCGCAGGGCTCGACCCACAGCGCGAGGTTCCCCTCCCCGCAGTCCACCGGCGTGGACGCCCAGCGAGTGTTCGCCCAGTGGTCGGATGCCGGAGTGACCAACCCGAGGACCTTCTCGGGCGTGTCTAGCCCCTTGAACATTGACGCGCAGACGTATGCGGAGTACCGGCTGTCGTTCACGGTCACCCCCGCCGGCGCGGGAATCGACCTCATCGTCGGCGGCCAGACGATCACGCCCTCGGGCGGTCCGAGCTACCTGTGGATCCGCGAGGGCTCCTCGACGATCGAGGCGACCTCGCCCCAGGCCGGAGCTACCGGGACGCGCTATGTGTTCGACCAGTGGAGCGACGGGAACCTGAACGACGTTCGACCGATCACCGTGACCGGGCCCGCCTCGTTCACCGCCGTGTTCCAGACGCAGCACGAGCTCACAGTCGACGACCTGCTCTCCCCGCTCCCAATCGTGTGCAACGTCAGCGATTGCTGGTACGATGAGGGATCCCAGGCCACCGTCAGTGTGGCCTCCGAGCTCTACTCGGCCGTGACGGGGATCCGCGAGAAGTTCATCCAGTGGACGGGGGACGCGACGGGGACGGTGTTCTCCCTGTCGTCCCAGATCCTGATGAGCGGGCCGAAGAGCGTGTCCGCGGAATGGCAGATGCAGGTGCGGATCACGGTGACCACGCAGCCTACGCTCTCGGGCCTCGCGATCACGGTGACCGCGAACTCGGTCGCCGTGCCGCTCGACGCGACGGACAGCGCATACTGGGTGGAATTCGGCGCGAGCGTCGTGATCCGCGTGCCGCAGGAGGCGACGATCGGAGGTCCGACGTACCGGTTCGTCCGGTGGACGCCCGGCGGATCGACGGCCACGAGCCTCACCATCCCCGCGGCGGCCCCGATCGCGTTGATCGCAGAGTACCGGCAGGTGGGCGCCCTGGAGTCGCCGGTCGCATGGGGCGGACTCACCGCGGCGATTGTCGCCGCGGCCTTCGCGATCGCGTTCTTCCTGCTCCGGCGGCGCAAGCGCGAGCCGGAGGAGACGATCCCGCCGGGTGCGGCGGGGGCCCCGATCGCCCCCGCGGCGACGACGGTCCTGCCGCCCCCACCGAGCGCCGCCGCGGAAGGCCCGACCATGGAGTGTCCCTCATGCGGCCTGACGATCCCGGCGAAGTCGGGGGCGTGCCCGGTGTGCGGCGCGGCGGTCGAGGCGCCTCCGGCACCCGCCGGGGATGACCGCGTCCGGAGGCTCGAGGAGGCGTACGGCAGCGGCCGGATCAGCTACGAGCAGTATCAGGCGAACCTGAGGCGGATCAAGGGAGCTTCCTGATCGGAGGGCCGCCAAAGCCCTTATGCGTCCGCGGAGCATCGCGAGCGTACCGCCGTGATGAGACAACCGACGCTGACGCGTGATGGGTGATGGGCGATCTGAGCGGCCCCGGGTTCCGTCTCGGGTGCGAGCGGTGCGTCCATGCGGCCCGCAAGACCCAAATACCCCCGGCGGGATGGAGCGCCGGGATGCACTCATGGCGAGCGGTTTCGAAATCCTAGGCCACAGCCGAGCCCTGCAGGCTCACTGGGCGCGCCGGCTCGGCGCGTACGCGGTCGACACGATCCTCGTTCTGCTCCCGACCTGGGCCCTGCTGCGGGCGCTCGGAAGCTCGGACATCGTCCTCCTCGCGATCGCCTCCGGGGTCGTCCACGTCGTGTACGGCACGGTCGCCGAGGCGTTCTACGGCAGGACGCTCGGCAAGCACGCGTTCGCCCTTGAGGTCCGGACGATCCGGGGGTCGCTGACGGTCCGGAAGGCGGCGGCTCGGAATGCGCCGAAGTTCTTCTGGTACGTGTTCCCCCTGCTCGACGCGATCCTCGGGCTCGTGGGCCAGGGCGACCCGCGCCAGCGGTTCTCGGACCGCGCGCTCGGGACGACCGTCGTGTGGCGGGAGGCGAAGCCGCTGCGGCCCGCGGGCTCGGAATCCCGGGCGACCTGACCGTGCTCCGCGCCGCCAAACGCTATATAGCCGCCTGCGAATCGGTCGGCGGCGCCGCCCATGCTGTTCATCTGTCAGCTGCGGATCATCCCGGGACAGCTCGAGGAGGCGA
>DATEUK010000103.1:0-10109 GCA_035283165.1 Thermoplasmata archaeon | reverse complement strand
TCGCTGCCCCGGGAGGCGAGAGAGAAAGCGGAGGCGGAGTTCAAGGCGGGGAGCCTGAAGGCGCTCGTCGCGACCTCCACGCTGGAGCTCGGGATCGACATCGGGTCCGTGGACCACGCGCTCCAGTACATGAGCCCCCGCCAGGCGACAAGCCTCGTGCAGCGCGTCGGGCGGTCTGGCCACACGCTCGCTCGGACGAGCAGAGGCACGATCGTGGCGGTGAGCGCGGACGACGTCCTCGAGAGCTTGGCGGTGATCCAGAGGGCGCAGGGTGGCGAATTGGAGCCGCTCAGGATTCACGTCGGCGCGCTCGATGTGCTCGGCCACCAGATCGTCGGGTGCGTCCTGGACTCCGGCGGCCACGCGGGCCGGGACCCGATTCTGGCGGTGGTCCGCAGGGCGTGGCCGTACCGCGAGCTCGGCGTTGCGTTCGACAAGACCGCGGACTTCATGGTCCACCTGAAGCTCCTCCGAGCGGACGGCGGGGACCTCGTCATCACCGCCAGAGGCCGCGACTACTACTTCCAGAACCTCTCGACGATCCGGGACGAACGCACGTATCCCGTGATCGATCTCACAACGATGAAACCCGTGGGGATCCTCGGGGAGGAGGAGTTCATCCTGCGGGCGCGGAAGGGGACGTCCTTCATCGTTCGCGGGAGGACGTGGCGGATCTGGGAGATCGGTCGGGACGGACGCGTCTTCGTGAACCCCGTGGAGGACCCGACCGCTCGGATCCCCGGATGGGATGGCGAGATCCTCCCGGTCCCGTTCGGCGTCGCCCAAGAGACCGCCAAACTCCGGGGCGGGATCGCCGCCCGATTGCGGGAGGCCGCCACGGGGGACGTGACCGAGGCGTTGGCGGCGGAGTGGCCCGTGAACAAGTCCGCGTCCCGCCGGATCGTGGAGCTCGTCGCGAGCCACATGGCCCTCGAGGCCCCCGTCCCGGACGAGCGCACGATCCTTCTGGAGGCGTTCGGCCGCTTCCTGATCGTGCACGCCCCGTTCGGCGAGGTCGTGAACAACACGTTCGGGGACCTCCTGGAGGAGTTCCTCGCGAGACGGAACCTCGTCCGCTTCTGGTGGACGGACGCTCACCGAATCCTGTTCGAACTCGTGACGACCACGGAGGAGATTGACCTGAAGGAACTCGCTTCGTTCCTATTCCAGGTCGACGAGGCGGAGATCGAGCGGAGCCTCGACATCCTCGTCCGGGACCACATCCCTTTCGGGCTGCAGATGAAGTGGATTGCGGAGCGGTTCGGGGCGATCGCCCGGGGCTTGCTGATTCCCGCGGACGAGCTGAACAGCTTCGAGGTTCGATTCCGAGGGACCCCGATTGAGGACGAGGCCCGGAGGGAGACGTTCCTCGAGCACGTGGACTTCGAACGCGTGCGGCAGCTCTACCGCAACCTCCGCGCGGGCGCGCTTCGGGTGGCGACGTTCAAGGGGGAGAAGCCGACCCCCCTCGGGTACCCGATCGTGCGGCGGTACGTGGAGGCGCCGGAGCTCTTCTCCCCGGAGGCGGAGCGGGAGCAGAACGTCGAGCGGATGCGACAGTTCCTGAGGACGGAGCGCGTCAACCTGCTGTGCTTCTCGTGCGGTCACATCGACCCGGACCGCGAGGTCGGGGGGCTGCCGGAGAAGGCCGCGTGTGCGGAGTGCGGGTCGGCAATCCTGGCGGCGCTGTCGTGGCACGGGACGCCGATCCGGGACGCGTTCACCCGCCGCCAGATGGGGATGGATCTGAGCGAGGAGGAGGAGAAGGAGCTCGTGCGGGCCCGCCAGGGGGCGGACCTCGTGGCGGTGTACGGCCGGAAGGCGGCGATCGCGATGAGCGTGTACGGCGTCGGCCCGCAAGCGGCCTCCCGGATCCTCGCGAAGATGCACCGGGACGAGAAGGCCTTCTACGACGACCTGTACGAGGCGAAGCTGCGGTACCTGACGACGCGCCCGTACTGGGACGCTCGGCCCGCAAGGGAACCGGTCGGGAAGACGTACGCGTACTGACCCGGAAGGTTCTAGTGCACGGCGCCCGGTCTCGACCTCGGTGCCGCACCGCATCGAGGTGTTCACGGGGGACTGCCCGCTGTGCCGGCAGGCTCTCGACGCCGTCGAGGCGGGCAAGTGCGGGTCCTGCGAACTGATCGAACGGAACCTCGCGCGAGACTTCACCGCGAATGCGGACGCCGCCGCCCGGTACGGGGTCCGCGCGGTGCCCACGATCGTAATCGACGGCCGAATCCGCGTCGAGGGAAAGCCGGAGTTCCCGTGGGTGTGCTCTGACGCGTTCTACCAGATGCTGGAGCGGCGGTACCCGATCCTCCACTCCCTCGAGTGACGAACCTACCGAGCGTATCGGTCCGCAAGCGTGTGGATCATGTGGTGGTACTTCTCGTGGACGCCCGCCCCAATCTCCTCCCGTTCGACCCGTTCGAACGCCTCTGAGAGGCGCGTCCGCTCCGCCGCCGGGATGCTCTTCTCGACCTCCGGAAGGAGCTCCGTATTCTCGACGAGGATGTGCTGCCGCAGCAGCCTCGTGTACGTGTCCAGGTTCTTGGCCAGCTGCGACCGGGCCCTGTCCTCCGTCCCCCCCTTCGCGATCTGCTCCTTCATCGTGCCGACGAGCTTCCGGAACGCGACGTGGTCGCTCGTGAGCCGTCGCGCGAGCTCGGCGCCGACCTTCGGGGAGTGCTTCGAGAGCACGGGGAAGAGGGTCCGCTCCTCCTTCGCGTGGTGGCACTTGTCCGCGAACTCCGTCACGACCGTCATCGCGGCCTCCAGGTCCCTCCTCGGGAACACGGCCTTCGTCGCCACTCGCCCGGCCATGCCTTCGACTGCCGCCAACAGGAGCTCGATCGCCTCGTGTTCCGCCTTCAGCACGTCGTTCGGGTCTTCCATGGGATCCCAGACGCTCGAGCCGATCCCCCCGCCAAGTAGTTTGCCCCTTTACCGTATGGAAGTCAGCCGAAGGCGTGGCCGCATCGCCCGCAGAACGCGTAGCCCGCGGGGAGGCCGGCAGCGCCGCACGACGGACACGCTCTCGTGGGCGCCCCCCAGAGGAACTCCGTTGCGCCCCCCTTGGCAGCCTCCTCCCGCAACTCCCGGTACCGCGCGGGCCGCTTCTCGACGAACGCGCGCATGCCCTCCCACGGCTCCCGCGTCGCGAAGTGCAGGCTGAGCCAATCCCGTGCGTGCGGGATCGTCATGTGCCACGCGAAGTCCTTCCAGAAGTTCACCTGCGCCTTCGTGTACCGAGTGCACTCCGGGAACTTGTCGACCAACTTGTCCGCGACCTCGCGCACTTTCGCGTCCAGCTCCTTGGCGGGAACGACCCAGTTCACGAGGCCCCACTCGAGCGCCTTGGCGGCGGGGACCTTCTCGCACAGGTACAGCATCTCGCGTGCCCGGCGGTCCCCGATCAGGAGCGGGAGCCACTGCGTCGCGCCACCCGCCGCCACGGAACCGACGCGCGTCCCGACCTGCAGGAACTCCGCGTGCTCCGCCGCCACGCTGAGGTCGCACGCGATGTGAAACTCGTTCCCGCCGCCGGCGCACACGCCGTTCACGCGCGCGATCACGGGCTTCCCGCTGTTCCGCAGCATGTCGTGCGCCGCCTGGAACTCGACCATGTACTTCCAGTAGTCCCGCGGCCTCTGCGTGTACACGTCCGCGTACTCCTTCACGTCCCCGCCCGTGCAGAATGCCTTGTCCCCCGCCCCGGTGAGGACGATCACCGCCACGGAGTCGTCGAACGACGCGTCCTTGAACGCCGCCGCCATTTCGCGGAGCGTGTTCAACGTGTACGCGTTGTACGCGTGCGGCCGGTTGATCGTGACCGTCGCGACCCATTCCTTCTTCTCGTACGCGATCTCCTGGAACGCCGGAGCCGACATGAAGCCGCCACGGGTCTCCGCGCCATTTCTACCTTTCGCACGGACGGCACGTATAACTACCTTGTAGCTAATCCCGTGGCGGAGAGACGGATGGCCCGCAAGAGCCCGCGCGGCGTTGCCCGGTTCGAGGTCTTCGGACACGAGATGGTCGAGAAGGTCGTGAAGCGGAGCGGGAACTCCGGCCGCGTGTACCTTCCGCCGGACTGGATCGGGAAGCGGGTCAAGGTCATCAGGATCGACTGAGGGGTGGCGATGGCGGTTCGGATCCGGAGGATGGAGACATCGGACCTGCCCGCGGTGGCAGCGATCGAACGAGCGATTACGAAGAGCCGGCGGACGAGCACGCTCCAAGCGTACGTGCGCCGCCAGCTTGGTGCGGGCGAGGGCGTGTGCCTCGTCGCGGCGGTCGGCGAGACGGTCGCGGGATTCCTCGTCGGGGACGTCCGACCGTGGGAATTCGGAGAGGACCGCGAGGTCGCCTGGGTGAAGGTCGTCGGCGTGGACCCTCGCCATCAGGGATCGGGACTCGGGCATCTGCTCGGCGAACGATTCCTGGCCGAGGTGCGGCGGCGCGGAATCCGGCGCGTGAAGACGCTCGTCGAGTGGGACGCGGGCGACCTCGTCGCGTACTTCCAGTCCCTCGGATTCGACCGCGGCGGGGCGATCGTCCTGGAGCGGTCCGTCTGATATAACCCCGGTATCGGATCGACAATGGAATCGACATGATTATATTGTAGCTACAATATAGCACTCCCCGATGTCCGCCCCGCTCGGGAGGGTCGAGGACCTTCGGTCCCTTGTGGAGGACGTGACGTTCCCGCGGGCCCGGGAGTGGAAGGAGGGCGGGGGCAAGGTCGTCGGAAGCTTCCCCGTCTACGCGCCGATGGAGCTCGTGCACGCGGCGGGCATGCTTCCCGTCCACCTGTTCGGCGCGGGCGGCGGCGTCGAGATCGAGGCCGCGGACTCCCGCATCCAGTCGTTCGTCTGCTCGATCACCCGGAGCACGCTGGAACTGGGACTGCGCGGCAACTTGGACGCCTTTGACGGTTTCGTGTTCACGAACATTTGCGACGTCGCGCGGAACCTGTCCGGGGTGTTCGCGAGGAACTTCCGGGGAAAGACGGTCGAGTACCTCCACCTCCCGCAGAACGTCGGATCGGGAGCGGCCGTGGACTACATGACGGGAGAGTTGCGCCGCCTCCTCGCGACCCTGGAACGAATGGGCGGCGTGAACATCTCCAACGATGCGCTCGCGCAAAGCCTGCGGGCGTTCGAGGAGAACCGCGCGCTCGTTCGGGATCTCCACGAGATCCGGTCCAAGGCCCCCTGGCTCCTGCCGGCGTCGGAAGCATACGTTCTCACGCGCGCGGGCGGTCTTCTGCCCAAGGAGGAGCACACGCGGCTCCTGCGGGAGACGCTCGCGGAGATCCGCTCCCGGTCGTCGCGGTCGATGGACAAGATGCGGATCCTGCTCCTCGGCTCGTTCTGCGAGCAGCCGCCGTTCGCGCTCCTCCGGGCGATGGAGGACGCGGGCTGCTACGTCCTGGACGACGACCTCGCGCTCGGCCTTCGATTCCTGGACCGCCCGCTGGCGGCGAACGGGGACCCGCTCCGCGCGATCGCCGAGGGCTTCGTGCACGGTGCGGCGATGTCGTCCGTCTGCCACACGGTCCGGCCGAAGACGGAGTGGCTCCTCCAGAGGGCGCGGGAGCTGCAGGTCGACGGTGTGCTATTCTGCACCGCCAAGTTCTGCGAGCCCGCCCTGTACGACTACGTTCCGTA
The DNA here is from genome assembly GCA_035283165.1 of Thermoplasmata archaeon. Lineage (GTDB taxonomy): Archaea > Thermoplasmatota > Thermoplasmata > RBG-16-68-12 > EA-27 > EA-27. The sequence goes on along the minus strand of DATEUK010000103.1, from coordinate 4,431 downwards.
CAAGGAGGTGCTCGAGAAGGCGGACATCCCGCACCTCCACGTCGAGTTCGAGGAGAAGATGACCGCGTTCGAGCACGCGAAGACGCAGGTGGAGACCTTCGTGGAGTCCGTGATGTTCGGGTAGGTGGGAACGATGGCGACGACGACGCAGACAACGGTGCCCCCGGACCTCGGGAAAACGATGCAGCGCGACATGCTCGCGAAGTACTACGGCGCGCTCGAGACCGCGAACGCGGACGGGGTCCCGGTCGCGTACCTGTTCATCCCGGGGAACATCGTCGAGCTCACGCAATGCTTCGGATTCCTCCCCGTGTATCCGGAGATCAACGCGCTCCAGTGCGGGATCAAGAAGGTCGCGGGGGAGAACATCATCCGCGCGGAGGACCTCGGGTACTCCGCGGACGTCTGCGGGTACGTGAAGAACGACATCGGCCTCATGCTCAAGGACCGCCAGTCGCCCTTCGGGCGGCTCCCGACGCCGGACCTCCTCGTGTGCAACTACAGCGGGTGCAACACGTTCATCAAGTGGTTCGAGGCGCTCGCCCACTTCTACGGTTCCGAGTTCTTCCTCCTCGACATCCCGTACATCCGCGAGTCGGAGATCTCGCCGGGCGACGTCGCGTACGTCGTTGCGCAGTTGAAGGAGCTGATCGCGCGGTGCGAGGCGCGCACGGGCGTGACGTTCTCGGAGGCGAGGCTCCGCGAGATCCTCGGCTACTCCCGCGAGGCGGAGGACCTGTGGGTCGAGATCCTGCACCTCGCCCGGGAACGCCCGTCCCCGTTCGACTCGTACTTCGAGGCCGTCTTCTACATGGCGCCGGTGAACATGCTTCGCGGGACGCCGGAATCCGTGGAGTACTACCGCCAGGTCCTGCGGGAGATGCGCGCACGGACGGACGAGCGGCGCGGCCCCGTGCCCGAGGAGAAGTTCCGCGTCGTGATCGAGGGACCGCCCGCGTGGCCCCACTTCCGCGCGTTCTGGGAGCTGTTCAAGCGATGGGGCGCCGTCGCAGTCGCGAGCACGTATTCCAAGGTCGGCGGGCTGTACGACCAGGGCGTGCGCCACGATCCGTCTCGGCCCCTCGAGAGCATCGCGGAGTACGCGATGAACGGCTACACGAACTGGAACCTCGCGAAGCGCGCGGACCTGCTCCGCCGGTACGTGGAAGAGTACGAGGCGGACGCGCTCGTGATCCACTCCGTGAAGAGCTGCCGGTCGTTCTCCGTGGGGCAGGCGGACTTCCGCGAGTCGTTCGTGAACGAACTCGGGATCCCGACGCTCATGATCGAGTCGGACCTCGCGGACCCTCGGTACTTCCAGGAGGCGCAGCTGAGGAACCGGATCGACGCGTTCTTCGAGTCCCTCACGCAGCGCCGCCTGACGGGGGCGACGGCGTGATCGTCGCGGGCGTCGACGTGGGCTCGACGACGAGCAAGGCCGTCGTTCTCGACGATCGCCGCCAGATCGCGGGCACGTCCCTGCTGCCGACCGGGGCGAACGTCGTCCGGGCCGCCGAGCGGGCGTTCCGGGAGGCCTTGGCGGCGTCGAAGCGGGACGAGAGCGAGGCCGCATACGTGATCGGCACGGGCTACGGCCGGTACAAGGTCGCGTTCGGCGACGACCAGGTCACCGAGATCGGGTGCCACGCGCGGGGCGCGCAATTCCTGTTCCCGGACACGCGCACGATCGTGGACATCGGCGGGCAGGACACGAAGGCGATCCGCATCAGCGACCGGGGCGAGGTGCTCGACTTCAGCATGAACGACAAGTGCGCCGCGGGCACGGGCCGCTTCCTCGACGCGTGCGCGAACGTGATCGGGATGACGCTCGACGAGATCGGGCCTGCCTCCATGAACGCCCAGAAGCCGATCCGGATCACGAACGTGTGCACGGTCTTCGTGGAATCCGAGATCATCGCGCACCTCGCGCGGGGAGAGAAGGTCGAGGACATCCTGCGGGGCGTGCACCTCGCGATCGGGTCGCGGACGGCGGGGCTCGTGCGCCGCGTGGGCACGAACCCGGCGGTCACCTTCACGGGCGGCGTGTCCCGGAACGTCGGCATGGTCCAGGCGCTCGAGGAGAGGCTCGGCGTCTCCGTCCACGTGAGCCCCCTGTCGCAGTGGATGGGCGCGCTCGGCGCCGCCCTGATCGCGCTGGAACGCGTCGAAGGCGGGGCGGTCCACCGCATCGCCGCCGGGGGTGCGGCATGATCACCGCCGGGGTGGACATCGGCGCCGGGACGACGAAGGCCGTCCTCATGGACGACGCAGGCCGGATCCTGGTGAAAGTCTCCGAGAGGTCCGGCGCCAGGCTCGACGCCGCAGGATCGCGGGCGCTCGCGGCGGTGCTCGAGAAGGCGGGCCTGCGGCGAGAGGACATCGCGTACGTCGCGGCCACGGGGTACGGGCGGTACCAGCTCCCGGAACGGGACATCCAGATCACGGAAGTCACGTGCCACGCCCGCGGGGCCTCGTACCTCTTCCCGGGCACGCGCTGCCTCCTCGACATCGGCGCGCAGAGCACGCGCGCGATCCGCGTGGACGACGCAGGCCGGGTGATGCGCTTCCGGATGAACGACCGGTGCGCCGCCGGGGCGGGCCGGTTCCTGGAGCGCGTCGCGCGGGCGCTGGAGGTGCCCCTCGATGATCTCGGGCCCATGTCCTTGCACTCCGCGGACCCCCAGGCGATCTCGAGCATCTGCGCCGTGCTCGCGGAGTCCGAAGTGATCAGCCTCGTCACGTCCGGGAAGGCGACGGAGGACATCCTGATGGGGGCGCACCTGTCCATCGCGGACCGGGCGCTCGCCCTCCTCCGGCAGGTCGGCGTGGACGGGGAGGTCACGGTCACGGGAGGCGTGGTCCTCAACCGAGGGATGCTGACCGCGCTGGAGCGGCGCCTCGGGAGGACGGTGAACGCCTCGCCCGACACCGTGTACGCGGGGGCGATCGGCGCTGCCCTTTTAGGCTTCGTCCGCCTCCGGAAGCTCGGCGAGGCGCGATGAGTACGGTGCGTGCGGAACGCGACGGTCCCGTCCTCCATGTGATCCTGGACCGGCCGCCGCTGAACGTCCTCACGATCGCGATGATGGGCGAACTGCGGGACGCGTTGGGCGGCATCCGCGACGCACGAGTCGTCACGATCCGCGGCGAGGGGAAAGGGTTCTCCGCGGGCGTCGACGTCCGGGAACACCTCCCGGAGACGATCGGGGCGATGCTGGCGGCGTTCCGGGGCATGGCGACGGCGGTGCTCCAGTGCCCCACGCCCGTCGTGGCCCAGGTCCACGGCCCCTGCCTGGGCGGCGGCATGGAGCTCGCGATGGCGGCGGACCTGGCCTATGCGGCGGACACCGCCACGTTCGGACAGCCGGAGATCAAGCTCGGCGTGTATCCCCCCTTCGCCGCGGCCGCGTATCCCCGGTGGTTCGGCCGCGCCCGCGCCGCGGAGCTCGTGCTCCTCGGGGAGACGATCACCGCACAGGACGCGTTCGCCCGCGGGTTCGTCACGGGCGTGGTGCCCGCCGGTGAACTCGACGCCAAGGTGCGCGGGGTCTGCGAGAAGTTGGCGGCGCTGAGTCCGTCCTCCCTCCGCGCGGCACGCGACGCCCTGCGGATGGGCGACGCGGGGGGGCTCGACGCGCTCGACGCGATTGAGGACGCGTACCGGAACCGGCTCATGACGACGGAGGACGCGACGGAGGGCCTCCGATCCTTCCTGGAGAAGCGGACGCCGAAGTGGAGGGGACACTGACGCGCGCGGCGGTCCTGCACCCCGGGGCGACGGACCTCCGGATCGAGGAATGGCCTGACCCGGTCCCCGGCGCGGGCGAGATCCTCGTGAAGGTCGCCGCGTGCGGCCTGTGCCGCACGGACCTGCACTATCTGCACGGAGTCCCCACCGCCAAGACACCCCCGCTCGTGCTGGGCCACGAGGTCAGCGGGACCGTCGAGGCGGTCGGTGGCGGCGTCGAGGGCGTCGCGATCGGCGCGCGGGTCCTCCTCCCTCCCGTAATCCCGTGCGGCGCGTGCGAGCTTTGCCGCCGCGGCCGCGGGAACATCTGCGCGAGGATGCAGATGCTCGGGAATCACCGCGACGGCGGATTCGCGGAGTACGTCGTCGTCCCCGCCACCTGTGCGTTCCCGCTGCCGTCGAACCTTCCCCTCGAGGAGTCGTCCGTGGTCTCCGACGCCGGGTCCACGGCGTACCACGCGGTCGTGAACCGCGGCCACGTCGCCCCGGGCGAGTGGGTCGCCGTCTTGGGCTGCGGCGGCGTGGGGCTGTCCGTGCTCCAGGTCGTGAAGGCGGTGGGCGGACGCATCGTGGCGGTGGACGTCGCGGCGGAGAAGCTCGAAACCGCCAAGCGGCTCGGCGCGGACGAGGTCGTGGACGGTCGGGGCGAGGTGGTGAAGTCACTGCGAAAGATCACGGGCGGG
>DATEUK010000102.1:0-6002 GCA_035283165.1 Thermoplasmata archaeon | reverse complement strand
CTCCGGACTCCAAGTCCGCGATCGCCCGCCGAACCGTGCGAGCGAGCGCCGCCTTCCGACGCTGGATCGGTGGCCCCTCCCCCGACGCGGAGGCGAGAAGGGGCGGGAGGAGCCGGCGCGCGAAGAGGAGGACGAGCGCGCCGAGCGCCCCGAGCAGGACGAACAGCATCCAGGACGAAGGCGTGCCGAACGGAAGGCGCGGTGGTTCGTCCGACCCTCCGCCGGTGCCGCCGGAGGTCTCCTCGGTCGTGCCGCCGCCGAGAACCTGCTCGAACGCCTCCCGCGTCTCCGTCCAGAATAGGAGCGCGATCAGCAGAAAGGCGATCGCCATCGCGAATCCCACGAGCTCCCACACGGAGAGGAGCTTCCAGGGAGGAACGCCCCGCCGCCACAGGATGATCACGCCGACGGCGACGACGAGCGCGAGCGACACGAGGACGACCACGTACAGGACGCGCAGGGCATCGCCCGCACCCTGCTGGACCGCGGCCGCGCCTGGGTCCGGCTCCCCGACCGGCGGGGGCGGGAGCTCCTCCGAGCCCGGGTCCAAGTTCCGGAGGTTGAACGCGAGGAGGCTCAGGAGCGCGATCGATGCGAGGACCAGGAGGGGCACGGACGCTCGTTGGAACCGCCGCTCGACGTCCGCCACGCCCATTCCAAGCCGCGGCGGATATTTAAGAAAGCCTCAGGTCGCGAGCTGGAGCCGGGCCGCGTTGATCAGCCCCCGGCCCGCGCGCCAGTACCACAGCGCGAGCAGGAGCGGGATCACCGCCAGGATCGCCACGATGACGCCCCACGGTCCCGGGGCCCCCGCCGCCATCGCGTCCGGGAACGTCTCCTGCCCACCGAGGAAGCGCTCGAACGGGCCGTCCGTCGTCGCGGTGCCGCCCGTCGACCCCGTCCCTCCGCTGAATGTGACGGGCGTCGTCGCTGCGGTCAGGATCGCGACGAGGCTCGCGGAGAACAGGAGCACAGAGAGCGCGAGGGAGATCATGATCTTGACCTGATGAGGACGGAGGATGTTCCGCCCCCGCCTCGTGAGCTCGTAGTAGATCCACTTCCGTCCCTCGTCCTGTTTCGTGACGAGGCCCGCGGTGACGAGCCGGTCCAGGTGCTCGAGGAGGGTGGGCTTCGCGAGGCTCATGGCGTGGGACAGGTCCGTGACCGTCATCCGCCGGGCCTCAAGCTGCTTCAAGACCTCCACGCGGACCTCGGAGGCCAGGGCTTTGAACGCCTCGCGGTCGAGGGTGATCGTCCCCGGCTCCATGTGCGTGGCCTATGCGTGCGCCCCGTATTTAACCCGTGCGCGTTCGTTCGGGAGGAGGCGAACATCGACGCCGGCATGCCCCTGTCCTCACGCGGGAGTCACTGCGCCCCGATTCCCATTCCCGCCTGTCGTTCGCTCGATCGGCCCGTTGCACGCCCGGTCCATGACGGGGTCGTCGCGAACCTGAGAATACTCGCCCGGAAGGAAACGGGAACATGTTCTTCGCGTCTTTATCCCCCGAACGGCCCATTTGATTTCGTGCGGGGACCGTGGCAATCATGCCTCATATTGATGAGCGCAGCTTTATTGACTTGGGGCCGGCTAGATACGACCCGGCTTGCGAGGCGCGAACGCCCCGAGATGAGGTAGCGAGATGGCGGGACCCCCCGGCGAGGGCGACACCATGAAGCTGAAGGTCTGCGTCGTCGGCGACGAGGGCGTCGGGAAGTCCTCCCTCATCCGCCGGTTCGTGGTGTCCGAATTCGACGACCGGTACATCCGCACCGTCGGGGTCGTCGTCCACAAGCGGGTCGTCGTCGTGCCCGTCGACGGGGTCGCTCACACCGCGAACCTCACCGTGTGGGACGTGATCGGGCGGGACGAGTTCGTGGGCCGATACGGGGCCGCGTACCTCGCGGGGACCGCGGGCGTCTTGGCCGTGTGCGACCTCACGAGGCCGCAGACGCTCGATAACCTTGGCCGGTGGATCGCGCGGGTGAAGGCCGTCGCGGGGCAGGTGCCCACGATCCTGCTGGCGAACAAGAGGGACATGACCGAGCACGTGCAGGTGACGGAGGACCAGCTCCTCGCGATGTGCGAGCTGCACGGCGTCCCGTTCATGGAGACGAGCGCGAAGACCGGCGAGAACGTCGAACTCGCCTTCGGGAAGTTGGCGGAGATGGGGGTCCGGAACGCCCTCTCGCGGCGACCACGGCCGTTGGCGGCGGAGGAACCGTCGCTTCAAGAAGCCTCGTAAGGGCCCAGAGTCCCGCGGGGTCGGATGCATTCCTTCGCGCGGCTGACCTCGCTTTGCGCACGGTACATGCATCACCGGCGCCGGAAGCCTGATATAGCCGGTGGAATCCGTTCCAATCTTCGCTAATAACGCCCCGTCACTGCGCGACCTCGAGGCGAACTGATGTTCGACTTGGGCGAAACGACAGGGCGCAAGGGTGTGGGAGTCGAGGCGTCATTGGGATTGGAGATCTCTCGCGTGGGCGGGTGCGTCGGATGGTAGGTTCCATGAGACTTCTCCATTTGTGGGCCGTGTTTGTCACATTGGGAACGCTTGTGGCCTCGGGCATCTTCGGCGCCGTCGCCGAGGGTCCGGGTTTCGAGTTGGGCGATGCCGGCGCTTCTTTGGGAAGCGACGCGCTTGTCGCACCGGATCCTCGGCCATCACCACGTGCGGGACACCGAATGGTCTACGACTCGGAGTCGGAACGGGTGATCCTCCTCGGCGGGGGATCCCCCTTCGGTGGGGGAACCGACCTGAACGACCTGTGGGCCTATGACGTCGAGGACAACCGGTGGAGAGAGCTGCGTCCACCCGTGATGCCTCCTGCGGCGGGGTCGGTCCCTGCGGTCGGCCCAATGGCCTACGACTCGGAGTCGGAACGCGTCATCCTGTACCAGAACGGCGAGACGTGGGCGTACAATTCCGAGAAGAATCGCTGGACGAACATGAACCCCCTGCTCTCCCCTCCAGGAGCGCCCGGCCGGATCTTCATTCGCACGGCGTACGACGCGGAGTCGGACCGGATCATCCTCTTCGGGGGCCGCACCGCTCCTAACACCTTCTGGCTGGACACGTGGGCCTACGACTACGACACGAACACCTGGACGCAGATGCATCCCCTCGTGAGTCCCCCCGGTCGCATGAACCCTGGCATGGTGTACGACTCGGCCCATGATCGAATCGTCATGTTCGGAGGCGCATTCGGCGGCCAGCGCCGGGGCGACACGTGGGCCTACGACTATAACGGCGACACGTGGACCCTCCTCCTTCCCGGGTCGGGGCCCTCGCCCCGAGGGTTCCCCGGCATGGTGTACGACTCCTGCGCCCGGCGGTCGATCCTGTTCGGCGGCGTCGGCCCGGTTCCGACGGAGATCACGGACGACGAGACCTGGTCGTACGACTACGACACGAACGCATGGACCCAGCTGAGCCCGAGCTTGGCGCCGAGCCCGCGTGCATGGCACGGGATGGTGTACGTCGGGGACGACGACGATGATGATGATGAAGATGATGACCGGGATGGGCCCCGACACGGGACCCGCGGAGCACGGGACGAGGACTGTGACGACGACGATGACCGCGACGGGACTGAGAGAAGTCGGGATGACGACGATCACGCGGCCGCAGGTTGGACAATCTTGTTCGGAGGGGCGGCCACACGCACGGGTCCGGCCACGAACGACCTGTGGGCGTACGACAGCGCCACGAACGCGTGGGCCCTCGTGGTCGACGAGCCCGAGGACGACGACGATGACGAGGAGCCGTGAGGCCCATGAAGCCCTGGTGGGTCCTGAGCGCCCTCGTCGTCACCGCGTTTCTGATGGCGCCGCTCGCAACGGCGCCGAAGCCGCCGGGGGCTGGGCCGAAGCCGCCTCCGGCTCCAGCAGATCCGGTCGTCGCCTACACGTCCCTCAAGGGCGACGTCTGGAGTCTCGGGGTCATGAACGCGGACGGTTCCGCGGCGACCACCGTGTACAACAACACCAAGAAAGTCGAAAACCCGACGTGGGCAGCGGATCGGAGCGCCATCGCATTCACGGTCGGGTACGTGGGCAGCGGCGACCCCTATGAGCTCTGGCGGGTCGACGTGAACGTGGCAAACGGGGCGGTCAGTGGGGCCGATCCCCTGCTCCTGCACACGATCTTCACCCCGTTCAATCCAGACTACTATACGGAGGTCAGCCCCGCCTGGTCGCCCGACGGGACGGTGATTGCCTTTCCGGATCAGGACATCGACCCCTGGCTTTACCATCCGATCATGAAGCTGTTGCGCACGATCCCCGCGACCGGTGGGACTCCGACGACGCTCTACACAGCGGAAGACACGTACGGAATCTCGGAGCCGACGTGGAGCCACGACGGCACGGAAATCGCCTGGGTGAGCACGCGATTCATCGAGCCTGACACTGAGGAGTATTTTCCCATTCCGGTCGACTATTCGATCATGGTTCTGGACATCCCGACGAACACGACCCGCACGGTCTTCGGGCCGGTCACGTACCGTCTCTACGATCTCGACTGGGCCCGGACGCAAGACACGATTGCGTTCTATGCGTACAGTCCGGTCTCCGGAATCTACACCGTGGACATCAGCCAGCCCGACCCCGTCCCCCAGCTGGTCGTCGCCGGTGGCGATTCACCCACATGGCTGCCGGACGACGCCAAGATCGCGTTCGTGGGTTCCCAGACCACCCAAGTCCGGAAGCGGCAGGTAACGGTCCGGGGCGTCTGGACGTATGAATTCTCAACCGGGCAGCAGGCCTTTGTCGGCCCCGGATCGCAACCGGACTGGGCGCGGTGCGACCCCTGCCCGTGACGAGAAGACGGGGTGACGAGGACGACGCCGAGGGCGCAGGTCGGACATGGTGAGCCGGAACTTGATACCACGGACAGGGCGGCTTCCCATAGGCGAAGTCCGCCCTGCCCTCGACAGGCCATAGGACTAAGAGGAGTCTGACACCATGCACCGAAGGGAGGCGAGGGGGCTGCGAGCCACTGCAATTGCCATGGGGCTTCTTGCGGCGATGCTTCTCCCGCTCGGACCCTTGGGTGTGGATGCGGCAGGGGCCGAGTACGCACACCTCAATCCCCCCTTCGCCGACGCAACGACAGCGCGGGCATCCCGCGACCTCGGCGCCCTCTCCGACTTCTTCACGGAGAACGCCGGTCAGGTCGGGAACCCCGAGGTCCTCTATTACGCCCGCGGCGGCGGGGTCTCCGTCGGGTTCGCCGACGGGGCCGTCGTGGTGAACCTCCGGGAGCGGCCGGCCCGCGACGATCCTCGGACTGGGGCCATGGTTCATGCACCCGCAGGGCCGGAGGCTCCCGCAGTACCCATCCGCGGCCATCTGATCCGCATCGCCTTCGAGGGGGCGAACCCGGTCTTCCCTCAGGCCCGGGGGGAGCTCCCCCACCGCGCGAACTTCTTCCTCGGGGACGATCCCGCCCGCTGGCGCACGGGCGTCCGCAACTACGCGGAGGTTGTGTATGAGGACGCGTGGGACGGGATCGACGTCGTCTACCGCCCCTCCCCCGGCGGGGTGAAGTACGACCTCGTCGTCCATCCCGGGGCGGACCTTGCAGACGTCGCGTTCCGCTACGAGGGTGTCGCGGACGTGGCGGTGACCCCCCGCGGACTCTCCGCGGAGACGAGCCTAGGGCCCCTCCGCGACGACGTCCCTGCCGCCTGGCAGGCGAGCGGGCTCCCCGTAGACTGTGCCCTTCGGCGGATCGCGGAGCGCACCGTGGGGTACGCCTGCTCGGGGTGGGACCGGACGGGGGACCTTGTGATCGACCCCCTCCTGTACGCGACCTTTCTCGGCGGGAGCGGGGATGACGCGGGCAACGGCATCGCCGTCGACGCCTCGGGCGCCGCCTACGTGACCGGTCACACGGAGGACGCCGCCACGGGCTTCCCCACGACGCTCGGGGCCTACGACACGACCCACAACGGCCGGTGGGACGCCTTCGTGGCGAAGCTCGACGCGAGCGGAGGCA
>DATEUK010000101.1:0-4159 GCA_035283165.1 Thermoplasmata archaeon | reverse complement strand
CTCCACGTCCTGGACTTGGCGGGCGATCCCGTTGCGGGGACGGTCCGCGTGAACGGCAATGTGACGGGCAGCCTCGATGCCCATGGATTCCTCCTGCTGGAGTTGTCCCCGGGACAGTGGAACATCACCCTCGACGTCGCGGGGGAGACGTTCGTGACGACTGCGTACGTCTCGGAGGGTGGCGAGCTGCCGTTCTTCACCGGACCGGATTTCGTCCTCCTCACCATCGCGAGCCTCTCCTCGTGGATCGTGTCGATATTCGCGATCGTGATCAGCTTCGACGCGGTCTCCAAGGAGCGTGTCCAGGGCACGATGGACCTCCTCCTGTCGCGGCCCGCGAGCCGGACCGGCGTGCTCCTCGGGAAGTTCCTCTCGTCCTTCGTGGCGGTCGCCCTCCCCGTCACCCTCGTGAACCTCGCGGGGATCGGCGCGATCAGCGCGGCGTCCGGTCAGGCCCCCACGGGCTCGTTGGCCACCGCCTTCGTCGGGTACTCCCTCCTCCTGATCGTATACTACGTGTTCCTCATGCTGGCGGTATCGACGCTCGTGAAGACGAGTGGGACCGCAGTCCTCTTCGGGGTCCTCATCTGGCTCCTGCTCAACATCCTCTACCCAATCGTGACGTTCATCCTCTCCGCGGCCCTGAGCGGAGGCGATCCCGCGACACAGTTCCGGATCCTTCAGTCCGCAGCCCTCGCAAACCCGTCGAGCATCGTTGGGGCGCTCATCGCATTGGCGGCCCCCGCCGCGTTGGTGGGCGCCGGCGGTGGAACCGCGCTGGACGCATCCGCGCTGGGCACGGCCGCCGTGTTCTGGTTCCTCCTCCTGTTCGCGCTGGCCCTGTGGACGTTCCAGAAGAAGGCGTCCGAGTAGGGCGGAGTCTGATAACCGTGCGCGCACGTTGATGTAGGCGCGGGCGGCATCGCCGCAGGGCATGCTGTCCCAGGCCCACCGGTGCGGCGTGTGCGGTTGGCAGGGGCCGGAGGACGTGTGCCCGCGGTGCGGGACGGTCCTCCTCAAGGGGCGCGCCTTCTGCCGCCGGTGCGGGAAGGTGTTCGAGGGCCCGGCCGCCCTTTGCGACGCGTGCGGCGGTTCCGTGCAGGCGCCGCCCACACCCAGCGAGGCGGAGGCGATTGAACGGCTTTCCCGACTTCCGGGCGTGGACGCCGAGACCGCGCGAAAGCTCCACGCGCGCGGGTTTCACGACCCCATGGATCTCCTGAAGCTCGCGCTCCCGGCGCGCGCGGTCGAGCAGGGCCTCCACCGCTCGATCGCCCGCCGGCTGACCCTGCAGGAGCTGAGACCGGCCCCCCGGATGCGGAAGACCCTCGAGTGCCCAGCGTGCGGCGCCGTCCACGAGGCGAACGAGAATCGGTGCCCGCTGTGCGGGTCTCCACGGGACATCGAACCGAGCGCGGATGAGGTGGAGCGAACGCTCGAGGACGTCGCGGGCGAGGTGTACGACCTTGCGGCGGACCCCGACTTCCGGGGCCTCCCCCCGGAGATGAAAGAGGACCTCCTCGCGACGCTCGAGGAGGTGGGACTGACGGCGTCCGTGGAGAGCGAGTACGTGGACCAGTTCCGCGAGTGGCGCGGGCGCGGAATCGACACCTCCGAGGTCGAGCGGATCCTCCGGGAGGAAGGGTCCGAGGCGTTCCGGGCGAAGTTCGTTGCTCTCGTGCGGGCGCAGGTCTTGAAGAACCGCGATGGCGAGCGCTTCCTCTGCCCCCTGTGCGACGTCGCGCTGAAACCTGCGGTCGACGTGTGCGAGAACTGCGGTGCGAAGTTCCGGTAACCATCATATAGGGTCGAACTCATCGCAGAGCGTTGTACTGGCGCCTCGAGCCTGCGCGGCGGGGGATGCGGTTCAGCCGGATCGAGATCACCCAGATTCTGATCGCCGTCGCGGCGATGACGCTCGCGTTCTCGCTCGTGTTCCTGGGTAGGATCTATTGGCTGTCCTCGGTGCCGGCTGTCTTCGACTTGGTGGTGATCGCTCTCATCTTCGTCTCCTCGTTCGTCGCCGTCGTCACCGCGTTCCTCCTCCACGAACTTGCGCACAAGGCGGTGGCCCAGCGATATGGGTGTTTCGCCGAATTCCGTGCCTACCCGATGGGCCTTCTCCTCGGCATCTTCACCGCTGCCTTCGGGTTCCTATTCGCCGCCCCCGGCGCGGTCATGGTCTCCGGCGCGGTCAGCGAGAGGCAGAACGCGAGGATCAGTGCCGCGGGACCGGGGACGAACGCCATCCTGGCGGCGGGGTTCATCGGGCTCGCCGTCCTCCTCGGCGTGTCCCCGGACCCGATAGAGAACATAGCGGCGTTCTTCGTCGGAGACATCGCGTTCGTGAATCTCTTTCTGGGTGGGTTCAACCTCGTTCCCTTCCCGCCATTGGACGGCTCGAAGATCTTCGCGTACGATCGCGTGATGTGGGTCGCCATGGTCGTTGGACTCGTAGCAGTCGGATATCTTGGCTGGACCCTCGGCGTCGTCCGCTTTTAGCCGGCGTTGATCGTCGCCGCCAGGTACCCCGCGCCGAAGCCGTTGTCGATGTTCACGACCGCCACGCCGGGGGAGCAGGCGTTGAGCATCGCGAGCAGCGCCGCCAGGCCGTCGAAGCTCGCCCCGTATCCGACGCTCGTCGGGACCGCGATCACGGGACGGTCCACGAGCCCACTCACGACGCTCGGAAGCGCGCCCTCCATCCCCGCGACGACGATGAGCACCTTCGCGCGCTCGAGGGTCTGGCGGTGGGACAGGAGACGGTGGACGCCCGCGATCCCGACGTCCGTCAGCCGCTCGACCCGCGCGCCCATCGCCTCCGCGGTCATCGCCGCCTCCTCCGCGACGGGTGCGTCGGAGGTGCCGCCCGTGATCACGAGGACGAGACCCTTCCGCCCCTTCGGGATCTCGCCGACCACGATCATCCGCGCGGTCTCGTCGTAGACGACGGACTTGCCCCGGAGTGCGGTCCGGACCTTTTCGTAGGTCCGAGCCTCCGCATGCGTCGCGAGCACGACATCGGAATTCGCCGCCAACCGGCGGACGATCTCGACGATCTGCGCGTCCGTCTTCCCCGGGCAGTACACCGCCTCCGGGAATCCCCGTCGGAGGGGGCGGTGCGTGTCCGTCTTCGCGAACCCGAGGTCCTCGTACGGGAGGGCGCGCAGGCGGTCCATCGCCTCGCCCATCGCGAGGCGGCCCGCCTTCAGCTCGCGGAGGACCTGCTCGACCTTCCCGCGGTCCATCGGAACGCAAAGGGTCACATCCCTTATCTCCCTTCGTCCCCTCGAGGCGGACCATGATCGCGGAATTCAGCATCACCCCGATCGGAGCGGGCGTCAGCGTGGGCACGCACGTCGCGAAGGCGGTCCGGGTCGTCCACGAGAGCGGGCTGAAGTATCAGGTGAACCCGATGGGCACCGTCGTCGAGGGCCCCTGGGACGAGGTCTTGGGGGTCATCAAGAGGTGCAACGATGAACTCCTGAAAGAGTGCGAGCGATTGTCCATCTCGATCAAAATCGACTCTCGCCGCGGTCCCGCACCGCCGATGGAGGAAAAGGTTCGCAGGGTCGTGGAGGCTCTGAGGTAGCCTCGGGCAAGACCTCGGGCAAGAATACGACAAGAACATGTGCGGCGCATTCCGATTAAGGCCGACCGTCTGCGAGAGGCCATGGGCATGACCTACGTGAGCGTTGGGATCTCGAAAACGCGGCATGGCCCGAAACGGACGATTCGGCTCCTCGTCGACACCGGAGCCTCAGACTCGATCCTCCCCTCGGTTTTCCTTCGGCGGCTGGGGGTTCGGCCCGAGTGGCGGGAGGAATACGAGCTCGCGAACGGGGAATTGATGGTGCGCGAGGTGGGCCGGTTGTACGTCCACTACCTCGGGCGCTCCATGGAAACCTCGCGGTGTTCGGTGAGCCCAAGGACACCAGCGTACTCGGAGCGTACTCGATGGAGGGCCTGCGACTCGAGGTGGACCCGCACTCCGGGCGCGTACGGCGGAAGAAGCGTCTGATGGCGGTCGCGGTGGCTCCGGCCTAGCCGACTTTCTCCCACTTCTCGAGCTCGAGCACGGAGGACAGCGTCCCCCCGCGCTTGATCTCCTCGCGGATCCGGTTCTCCCGCTCGAGCACGTCGAGCGCCCGGTTCGCCA
>DATEUK010000100.1:0-2294 GCA_035283165.1 Thermoplasmata archaeon | reverse complement strand
GCTTGGGTAGCCGCATGGCTCTCGGTCGTGCTCTGCGGAGCCCTCGCCTTCAGCGCTCCTCCCGCCGCGGCCGATCCGTACCACCTCCAGGCGGCGAACGAGATCATCACCTCCACGCTCCAGGTCGACGACAACTCGTGGATCGCGCAGTCCTTCACCGCCCCGACGGACTTCCGGATCACCCGCGTGTCCCTCCACGTCGCGGACGAGAGTCCGAGCGACGTCCTCGCGGTCTCGGTCCGGTCGAGCGTCGGCGGTTGGCCCGCCGCGACGGCCCTCACCCAGGGCTCCGTGGACTCGGGCTCGACGGCGGTGTGGGTCGACATCGACCTCTCCCCGTGGGTGGACCTCACGGCGGGAACGCTCTACTGGATCGTCCCCAGGAGCCTGCTGTCCAACGGGTACGACTGGTCGCGCTCCTCGAACGAGGCGGCCTACCTCGGCGGCACGGGCGCGGAATCCGGCGACGGACTCTCGTGGTCCGCGTCCGGTCGGGATTACACGTTCCGCGTGTGGGGGTTCCCGCAATCCGGCCTCTCCTTCACCGCGTCCGTGTCGGACGCGAACCCGCAGGCGGGGGACGCGCCCGTGTTCCGGGCGGACGTGTTGAACTCGGGGTCCGGGGACGCCGCGGTCGTCTGGGTGAACGTGACACTGCCGGCGCCGCTCACGTACGTGTCCGACGACGCGATCCTCTGGGGCGGCAACCGGACCGGGACGTACGACTACCGGTTCACGAACGTCGCGCCCGACCTCCTCGCCTTCAACCTCACCGCGTCCATCCCGGGTGGCACGCCCCAGGGGACCGTCGCCACGACCACGTATGTCTTCGACTCCACGGACCACAACGGCGTGTCCCAGCCGCGGGTCACGCGCGTGGTTCCCATCGTGGTCCGAAACGCGCTCCTCACCTTCTCCCACACTTCAAGCGTGTCCCTCGCGGAACCCGGGGACTTCGTGACGTACAACGCGACCGCGCGGAACGTCGGCCAGGAAGCGGCGGGCAACGTCGACATCGAGGGGGTGCTGGACCCATCCGTGTTCTTCGTATCGAGTTCCCCGGGCGCGACGTACGATTCCGGGACGCGCACGGTCCGGCGAACCGGGCTGGCGGTGGCCGCGGCGGCGGAGGCCAGCATGGAATGGACGGTCCGGATCCCCGCAGGTACACCCGACGGGGCCTCCGTCGGATCCAGCTCCCTGGCGACGTACGACGACGTCACGGGGACGGCGATGCCGCCGGAGACCGGTTCGGCGCCCGTCACGGTCCGGGCCCCCGTGTTCTCCGTGACCCTGGCGACGGACCCGGCGGACGCGGAGAAGAACGACGTCATATGGGTGACGCTCGCCTACAACAACACGGGCTCCACGTCCGCGCTCGCCGCGTGGGCGAACTGGACGACCGGCGCGAACTACGCGCTCCTCTCCCTGACCCCCGCGTTCCCGTATGCGACGACGGGGGACGGGTTCGACGTGGCGCTGAGCAACGTGGTCCAGGGTCCCCACGCCCTGGTCGTGCGGCTGCGTGTGCTCCGGGGCCTGAACGACGGGCTGTCCATGCCGATCCAGGTGCGATGGCACGCGACGGACGGGAACGGGAATCCCCTCGGTTCCCCCACGCTCACGGCCCCCGTGGACCTCCGGGCTCCCGTGTTCGCGATCAACGCGACCGCGGCGGCGCCCCGGGCGGGGGTCGACGCTCCGTTCGTCGTGACCGTGACGCTGCGGAACGAGGGGCGGGCGGCCGGGAGCGGATGGCTGAACCTCACGCTCCCCCCGGACGTGGACCTCGTCACGGACAGCGGGTCGTTCGTGGTCACGGAGTCGGGGAACGTCGTCTCGTGGGCGATCCCCTCGACCGCCGCGGGGTCCGAGATCGTCCTCGCGGTCACGTTACGGGGAGGGACCGCCGGCCCGAAGTCGTTCCGCTTCGCGATGGACTACACGGACGAGGCCCGCAGCCCCGCGGCGTCCGTCCTGAGCAACGCCGTGTCCGTCGAGCTCGCGGGGGGCTTCCCGTGGTTGTGGGTCCTCCTCGGCGCAAGCGCCCTGGCTCTCCCCCTGGGCGTCGTCCTCCTGCGGCGGAGGGGGATGATCGAGGAGGTGTTCCTCGTCGGGGACAGCGGGATCCTGCTCGCCCACCTGTCGTACACGATGAAGCACGACCGGGACCGCGACCTCGTGTCGGGGATGCTGACGGCGGTCCAGGACTTCATCAAGGACTCGTTCGTGGGCTCCCGGGAGGGCGCGCTCCGGAGCCTGGACTTCGGGCAGCGGAAGATCCTGATCCGGCG
>DATEUK010000099.1:0-2732 GCA_035283165.1 Thermoplasmata archaeon | reverse complement strand
CTCGGGATTCGGCGGCGGGTTCCCCATCATCGGATGCGCCCCCTACGGGTTCGGTGCCGGACAGCTGGCCCCCCTTGGGAACACGTTCGGCGTCTCGAGCGCCCTGATGCTCGTCGGGATTCTCATGGCCATCCTCATGATTGTCTTCGCAATCCCCGCGGCCCTGTGGCCCCGGGCGGGGATGATCGGCGTCGCGCTCGGTCTCGCGGGCGCCGCGGTGACGCTCGCCGCGCCCCTCTACCTCTTCTTGGCGTTGCCGTCCGCCGTGACGGATCCGTTCGGCGGAGGCATGGGCGGCACGCCGTTCGGGAGCTTCTTCGGGAGCTTCTCAGAGCCGACGCTCGGAACGAGCGCGCGTTGGGGCGGGGGCCTCGGCTGGTTTCTCTCGTTCGGAGTGTTCGCCCTCTTCCTGGTCTCGGTCGTCCTGCAGTTCATGGCCTCCCGGAGCGTCGCCTCCATGGGGAACGTTCACTTCCAGCGTGCGCCCGTGGTGATCCAGGTCTCGACCGGGCCGCCGACACAGCCCGGATACGGGCAAGCGAATCCGTACGCGTACGCGTACATGGCGCCCTCGGCGCCGTACGCAGGAGCACCCTCTCAGGTTCCGACCGGGTATCCGGGACCCCCCGGCAGGTTCTGCAGCTCCTGCGGCATCGCTCTGCCCTTCGGAGTCCCGGTGTGCCCGCGCTGCGGAGCCCCTGTGGCGTGAGCGAGGGCCGCGACGACGCGGGATCGACCCCGTCCGCCGTGCGCATGAACCGCCCGCCGAAACCCTAATGAGCAGCCGCCCGGCTTGGCCCGCACGCCGATGGCTTCCGACCTATCCCGCCTCCTGAGCGACGCCGCCTACCAGGCGTACGAGAAGCGCCTTCTCACGCAGGTCAGGGCGGGCCCGATCCCGAAGCACATGGCGATCATCATGGACGGGAACCGCCGGTTCGCGCGGGAGCTCGGACTCGCGACCGTCGAGGGGCACGAGAAGGGGCGCCTGAAACTCGAGGAGCTCCTCGACTGGTGCCTCGACCTCGGGATCCGGATCCTCACGGTGTACGCGTTCTCCACGGAGAACCTCCGGAGGGACGACAGCGAGGTCCGGTACCTCATGAAGGCGTTCGCGGAGAACTTCCGTCGCGCGGGGGACGACGAGCGCGTGCACAAGCACGGGATCCAGATCCGTGCGTTCGGGCGGCGGGACCTGCTTCCGCAGGACGTGCAGGACGCGATCGCGTACGCGGAGGAGCGGTCGAAGGACTACACGAACTATCGCCTCAACCTGGCGGTGGCGTACGGCGGCCGGCAGGAGATCGTGGACGCGATCCGAGACGTTGTCAGGGACGCGAAGGAGGGGAAGGTCAACGTGGAGGACATCGACGAGTCGTTCTTCTCCCGTCGCTTGTACACGGCGGACCTGCCCGACCCGGACCTCGTGTTGCGGACGAGCGGGGAGGAGCGGATCAGCAACTTCCTGCTTTGGCAGCTCGCGTACTCGGAGCTGTATTTCTTGGACGTGTACTGGCCGGGATTCCGGAAGATCGACTTCCTGCGCGCAATCCGCTCGTTCCAGATGCGACAGCGTCGGTACGGCGCGTGAAGGACATTCGACGCCGAAAACCTCTTGTGCTACGCGCCGTAATACGTTCACCTTCGCCATGGACGAAGTGGAAGTCATCGTACGAAAATCGGGAAACTCGATCGACTTGCGCGTGCCGAAGCGCACGGCCCGGCGCCTGGGACTCGTCGAGGGACGTCGTCTCCGTGTCCGCATCGACGACGCCCCGAACGTCGAGGATCTTGTCGGTACGCTCAAGGGACGCTTCTCCGCCGCGGATCTTCATGCCGCGACGAACGAGGACGAGGACCTTGACTAGGTACCTCGCAAACACCTACGCGTTCATCGAGGCCTTCACCGGCAACCCTCGCTACGCCCGCATCCTTCGACCCGGTCAGGTCGTCACCACGGCCGCCAACGTCCTCGTCAAGAGACCCGCCAGAGAACGGCGACACCGTGAACCTCTCTCTTCGCCCGCCCCGCAACCTCAAGCTCCTCGAGCAGGATTTCCGCATCGTCATCGGTGATTCCAAGGACTCCAGCGACTTCCCGCGTTGCGCACCGACCGGAGCTGCGGAGTACGTCGACAACAGAGCCCGCGCTCGGCTCGAGGGGCCGCGGGCGCACGTCGGGGTGGAGCTCGTGGAGGAGCTGGTCGAACGCCTCCCATGTCCGGAACCCCTCGACGCGCACGGACAGCTCTCCCCGCTGGATGTCGAAGGACGGGAAGCCGGAGACGCCGCGCAGCTGGCACTGCGTCAAGCCGTCCTTGAACGCGAGACGCGTGGAACCGTCATCCAACGCTCCCGCGAACGAAGAGGAATCGAGGTCCGCCTCCTTCGCGAGCGCGATCTGCGTCTCGCGAGCCCCGATGTCCCGACCCTCCACCTGGACCGCCTCGCGGATCCGGCGCAGGTACTTGCGACCCGCCTCCACGCCCTGTCGCTCCGCCGCCTTCACCGCAATGCACGCCGGCCAAGTGCTCCGGAAGTCCTCCATCCACGTCATCATCCCCGGCACGTTCGTCGGCATCCCGTGCTGCCCCGCGACCGCCGTGAGGAACGCCTCGACGGTCTCCTGCCACCGGCCGCCGGACATGCGGATCCAGTACTCCTTCATCGGGGTGAAGTCCTCGAAGAGTCCGCCCATCACGGTCACGACCTCGACGTCCGGGTACCGGTAC
>DATEUK010000098.1:0-4395 GCA_035283165.1 Thermoplasmata archaeon | reverse complement strand
GACAAGCGGGTGACGACGCACGTGTGTCTCACGGCGCGCGCGTTCGGGGCGTCCAAGGCGTTGGTGAGCACGAAGGATGCCTCCTTGGAGCGGAGCGTTGGAGGCGTCGTCGACAGATTTGGCGGGGATTTCGAGATCGAGACGGGCGTCGCGTGGCGGCGGATCCTGAAGGGTTGGCGGGGGACGGTCGTGCACCTCACGATGTACGGGGAGCCGCTCGACGTCGCGATCCCGCGGATCCCGCGAGGGGACGTGCTTGTCGTCGTGGGCGCGGCGAAGGTCCCGGGCGAGGTGTTCGGGCGCGCGGACTTCAACGTGGCGGTGGGGAACCAGCCGCACTCCGAGGTCGCGGCGTTGGCGGTGTTCCTGGAACGGTTCCTGGGCGGCGACGTTCTCCGCGAAGCGTTCGGGGGACCGTTCGAGATCGTCCCGAGTCGACGAGGTAAGGTCCTCCGCAAAGCCTTATGACCGCACGCCCCCTGGAACGCGCGCCGGTCCGATGCGCCCTTCCTCCGTGGTCCTCGCCCTTTCGATCGCAATCGTCCTCGCGTCCCTCTCGCCGCGGTCCGCCGCCGTGGTGGAACGGCCCGCGTACGCGCGGGGCGACTTCTGGTCGTATCGCACGAGCCTGTCCGAGGAGTTCGGGTTCCGCTTCGAGGGGAACTCTACGGTCACGGCCGGGAGCGAGGTCGAGACGGACGTCCAGGGGGAGCGGGTCCGCGCCCTGGAGGTCTCCGTGTCGGGCGGCGGCACCTTCGAGGGGACGTTCGAGGGCTTCGGGACGATCCGCGGCAGCTGGACCGTCACCGGCGCGGAGCGGTGGGAGACGATCCGCTGGAACACCGTCCGCTCCTTCGGGCGCGTCACCGCCACGGGCTCCCTGGCGGGCCCGCCGCCCGTGGGCGTGACCCTGGAGATCGTGAACGAGACGACCCGCCGGGTGACCGCGGACACGTTCGCGTGGCCGGTTCGCGAGGGCTCCGCGGGGGAGACCCGCGCCCATTGGAACGCGTCGCAGACGGTGACCGTGACGTTCGAGGGGTTTCCCCCGCAGTCCAACGCGACGTACGAGGACGCGGACTTCACCACCATGCACCGCCACGACGGGACCGCGAGGAAGGCGGTCGCCGCCGGTGCGTTCGACGCGCATCGGATCGAGGACTCGGGGCCGGAGGGCCGCGTCGTCCGCTGGTTCGCTCCGCGCGTCGGCGGGGACGTGGTCCGGGAGGAGTACAACGAGACCGGTGGGGTCGTCGCCTCCTCGGAGCTGACGGCCTTCCGGTACCGCGCCGGAGAGCCTACGCCACCGTTCCCGTGGCTGTACGTCCTGATCGCCGGACTTGGGACGAGTGCCGGCATTCTCCTTGGCGTCCTCGCGCTCCGGAAGCGCCGGCCGGTCGAGGTGTGGATGCCGCCAGACCCAATCGATCGCTCACCGTAGGTCGTCGAGCGGGATGCGGATGTCCTCGAGGTCGAAGCCCACGAGATGGCGCGTCGTCTTCGGGGGGAACGGGTCCCCGCGCAGGCCGCGATCCACGACCTCCGCCTTCGTCACGGACTTCACGGTCGCATCGGGCCACGTCGTCAGGCCGATCCCGTCGTCCTTGTAGTCGACGAGGAACGCGGGCGCGCGCACGCACCCGAGGCGGAGCAGGGCTTCGTACCGATGGTGCCCGTCCAGGATCACAAGGTGCTCCAACTCCACGAGGAGCGCGCGGCGCACGTACCCGGTCCCGCGGATCTCATCGAGCACCTTCGCGAGGAGGCGCGGCTGCGTCCGCTCGTGGGGCCGCAATCGTCCGATGTCGACCAAGGCGAACTGCGGCTGCACCGGCGGGAGGCCCCTTCGGGGGCGATTCCTGCGTCGTATAAAGGGTCTCCGGACGACGGCCTCGCCGGTTCACTTCAGAGTAGGCACTTTCTTCAGGCTCACCCGTTTCGGGAAGTACCGGAGGACGACGATGTCCCCGACGCTCTGGATCCAGCGGAACGGAACGCTCACGGCCCGGGAACCCTCCACGAGGAGCGGATTCGTCTCCTGGACGAACAGCCCGTCGACCTGGCCGTTGTCCACATCGACGACGAGGTTGTTCACGTTCCCCAGGAAGACGCCCTGGTTCGTATACACCTGAAGGCCGATCAACTCGGAGATTTCCTCGAGCAGGCTACCACCATCCCTTCTGCTGGCGGGTGTATCCGGCTCCCGTTCTTTAAGGCTTCGGTGGCGGGGTCACAGGACCTGGGTCGCCACGTCCTCGAGCTCGCGCTCGCAGTACTGGCACCGGAGGCGCAGGGGCTCCTTGCCCGTCACGAGGAACACGGACTCCACGGGCTCTCGGGAGTTCGTGATGCAGTTCGGGTTCCCGCACCGGAGGATCCCGACCGCGCGCTCCGGCAACGTGACCGTGTGCTTCTCCGCGACGTTGTAGTTCCGGATGATGTTGATTGTCGCCTCCGGCGCGAGGAGCGCGATCTTGTTCAGCTCCCGCGGGTTCAGCTCCCGGTCCTCGACCTTCACGATGTCCTTCCACCCCTTCCGCTTGCTCGGCACGTGCACGAGGATGGACACCGTGGAGCTCACGGCCTCCGTGATCCCGAGGACCTTCAGCAGCTTGAGCGCCATCCCGCTCGGGATGTGGTCGATCACGGTCCCGTTCTTGATCGGCGTGACCTTGAGGTCCCTCACGAGGACCCCTCCAGGATCAGGGAGAGGAGGGCCATCCGCACGGGCACGCCGTTGAACGCCTGCTCGAAATACCGCGCGTGCGGGGTCCCGTCGACCTCCGTCGCGATCTCATCCACGCGCGGGAGCGGGTGCAGCACGATCAGCCCCTTCCGCGCGTCCCGGAGCAGGGCGGTGTCGACGCGGTACGACCCGGCGACCTTCGCGTACTCCTGAGGGTCGGGGAAGCGCTCCTTCTGGATCCGCGTCACGTAGAGGACATCGAGGTTCGGCACGACCCCTGCCAGGTCCTCCGTCATCGCGAGGGGGATGCCGCGCGCGCGGACGTGTTCCACGACCTCCTTCGGCATCTGCAGGCCGGCCGGAGCGACGAACGTGAGGTCGACGTCGAAGTCGCAGAGCGCGTGCGTCAGCGAGTGGACCGTGCGACCGTACTTCAGGTCTCCCACGAGGGCGATCTTCGTCCCGTCGATCCCGTTCCGCTCGTCCCAGATCGTGTACAGGTCGAGCAGGGTCTGCGTCGGGTGTTGACCGGCGCCGTCCCCCGCGTTGATCACCGGTTTGTCCGTGAACTCCGCCGCCAACCGGGCCGCGCCCTCCTGCGGGTGGCGGACGACGATCACGTCGCTGAACGACTCGACCATGCGGACCGTGTCGGCGAGGGTCTCCCCCTTCTGCACGGAGGTGCCCTCCGCGCTCGAGAAGCCGATCGCATCGCCGCCGAGCCGTTTCATGGCGCTCTCGAAGCCCAGCCGGGTCCGTGTGGACGGCTCGAAGAACAGCGTTGCGAGGATTTTCCCTTCGAGCGCGCGGCTCGTCCGCTCACCCCGCGCGACCGGGACCATCTTCTTCGCGGCCTTCAGGATGGATTCGATGTCCTTTCGGGAGAAATCGGCGATGGACAGGACGTCGCGACCCGTGAAGCCCCCCATGATGCTCGGCAGTAGTTTCGATCCGGTATAAAGGTTCGGCGGCCGGAGGCTGGCTCTGGCCTGGGAAAGGAAAAAACCCCCAACCAGGGTGGCGGCGCCCGGTCAGAACCTAGGCCCTCGGCTTCTTGCCGAGGTCCGTCACGTTCCTCGGGAGGAGGACGATCCCGCCCTTCTCTGCCATGTACCGGTCCCAATCCTTGCTGTGCTCAGGCACCTCCTGCGCGCGCTGGACCGCGAGCGTGGCGGTGACCTTCCCGACGATCGCGTCGACGTCGACGCCGAGCACTTCCTTGAACAGGTACTTGAGTCGGTGCCGGTCCATGGTCTGGGAATCGACGGGTCTCTGCCTATAAATACGGAACGTCAACCGGTACGCGATTTGACAATAATCCGACACGCGCACCGGGGCGTCGAAAAGGCCTCCCGGTCGTCCCGGGGCCCTTGGTGCGCGGACCAGGCCGTTCGCTCTCCGTTACGCCTGAAAAATAAGGGTTGGGCCTGCCGAGCAGGCCCGAGGGGGTTGAGGAGGGGGTTAAGTATAAAGCGGCTGGACGAGGGGGTCTCGGTCCAGCCAAGTGGGTTGTGGAGGAGGGGTCAGCGTCATTGCGGCACGTCCACGTCGACGGCCTTCCAGTCGCCGCCAAAGTCCTTCGTGAGGCCGTTCGCGAGCTGGAACCGGACGCGGAGCCGGCCACCCTCGAAGAAGATGTACGCATTCTTGAGCTGACTCGAGTACAGCGAGATCCGCTTGCCCTTCTGGGTGAGCGCCCGCTCCACGCA
>DATEUK010000097.1:0-8333 GCA_035283165.1 Thermoplasmata archaeon | reverse complement strand
GGATTCCATGGCATCCGCGGAGGACGAGATCGCCGCCGGCGAGGCCGCGCTCAGCAAGCTGGACTATGAGGCGGCGCTCAAGCACTTCGACAAGGCCACGAAGCTCGACCCGAAGAACCCGATCGCGTACTTCGGCAAGGCGGAGTCTGCGCTCGGCCTCCCGACGGAGGATGCGGAGCACATCCTTGGGTGGTACCGCAAGGCGATCGAGCTGGAGCCCGAGAACCCGCAGTTCCACGAGGCGATCGCGTCCCTGTGCATGGACCTCGGCCGGTTCAACGAGGCGGAGCAGGCATACACGAAAGCGGCGGAGCTCGACAAGGACAACGGTTCCTTCTACTACTCGGAGTTCGCGATCCACTACCGGAACAAGGCGCCCGTCGTCATGGAGAAGTTCCTCGACGACAAGACGAGGGAGATGATCGCCCAGAAGTCCCTCACCTACGCCCTCAAGGCGCTGAACCTCAGCCGCGAGGAGGCGAAGCGACTCCTCCAGTAGGACCCCACCGGCGGACGGAGCGCACGCGCCGCCCGGTCCGGCACGCCTCGCACCGCGTGTGCGTGGGATCGAGATGGAGGACGCACGTCGGCAGCCCGCACTGGTGGCAGTTCCCCAGCGCGGGGCGCGTGCACAGGTGGCAGAGGCCGATGACCGCCACGGGCGGCGCATGCCCGAGGACGCCACTTAAAGGCTTCGAACCGGTTCTCCGGGTTCAGGTCGCACGGAGCTCGCCCAAGGTCGCGACGCGCTCCGCGACCGCGTCGTGCTTGTGGATCGACTCCTCGCTGTCGCTCTTGACCTTGACGAGCACGTCGTCCGGAAGGTCCCGGTACTTCTGGAGAACCCGACCGAGCACCTCGCGCACCACGTCCTCCACGAACCGGGGACGCGCGTGAGCCGCCTCCACGAGTCGCGCCTCGTCCGGCCGCTTCAGGACCTCAAACGTCGGCGCGCTGACCGAGGACTCCACGATCCCGATCAGGTCGTCCGCCTCGATGTCGAACCCCTCCGGCTCCTCCACGACGAGCGACGTGCGGTTCCGCTGGTTGTGCGTGATGATCGGGATGCCCTTCAGCGACGCGTACGCGGGGTTCTCCTCGCGGATCGTCTCCATCGCGCACGGGCACGCGGTCATGCCCACCGCCTCGATCCCGACGGACTTGCGGACCTCGATGCGTTCCCGGCGATGCGCGTTCGCGCGGGCGACGAGCTTGTACGACTCCAGGCTCGTCCGGCCCATCGGGGTGACCTTCTCGAGGAAGTAGTCCGCCTTCGCCCAGACCTCCCCGTTCGTCGCGTAGTCGTGCTTCTCCAATAGCTTCACGCTGATCCGCGCGGCCAGGTCCTCGAGGGAATGCACGGGGTTCCGCACGCCCTCGTCCACGATCTCCGCGATCGCCTCCAGGTTCCTCGAGAGGTGGGCCCCTCGCTGGTCCCACGGGAGGTCGACGAACACGTCGAAGGTCGTCGTGAGGGTCGCGACCTTGTTCGGCCGCGCGATCTTGACCGGCTTGAGGACGCCCGTCACGCCCACCTTGGTCAGGCGAAACCCGTTGTCGAGGCGACCGCTTTGCACGTCCGGGATGGACCGTCCCCCGTCCACCCAGCAGCCCCTTCCACTTAAACCTTGCAGGCTTGTCATTCGAGGGCGGTCATTCGCCGACGAGCTGGACCACCACCTCGCGCGTCCGCGGCCTCGTGTCGAGCTCGAAGAACACGACCTGCTGCCACGTCCCCAGGAGCGGCTTCCCGCCCGCGAACGGGAACGTCACGGACTGGCCGAGGAACGCGGACCGGACGTGGCTGTGTCCGTTCCCGTCGTGCCACCGCTCCTCGTGACCGTACGGGATCCCCTTCGGGAAGAGCCGCTCGAGCGCGCGGGGGATATCCGTCTCCATGAGGCCCGGCTCGTATTCGTTCAACGCGAGGGCGCACGTGGACCCGGCCGCGAACACGCACGCGATCCCCTCCCGGAGCCGCGAGGCCCGGATGGTCTTCGCGACGGAGTCGCTGATGTCGATCGCCTGCGCCTCCCCCTGCGTCTCGAACGTGAATGTGTGGCGGTGGACGGCCATGGTCCGGCGAAGGTGCGCGGCGGGAAACCCTTTTCGTCGCCGCGGGACGGGAAAGAAAAGGGCGGCGGCGGGAGCCACCGCCCTGGTTGGGGGGGAGGAGTTCAGCGTAACCCGATGAATCCCGTCGCGTCGAAGCCCACGGGTTCGAAGCTCCCGGCCGCCTCGATCACGGGGGTCGCGACCTCGACGGGGAGCGCGGCCGGCTCGCCCTGGATCTCCCGCGCGACGGTCTCGACCTCGTCCATCACGGAGGCGAGCGCGGAGGACGAGAGGTGTTCCAGCACGCCTTCGATGATCGTGAGCACGACCTTGTCCACGAACCCAAAGGCCTGCTGCAGGCTCAGGTCCGCGCCGAGCCGCTGGAGGTTGTCGTTCTCGATCACGACGACGGAGTCGCACGCCGCCTTGAGGCGCGCGAGGCCCTCCTCCGCGAGGGTCCCGCGCCCCTCGCTGGAGAACGGGAGGATCGCGATCGCGACCGTGTGGGCCCCCGCCTCCCGGGCGGCATCCGCGAGGACCGGCGCGGCCCCCGTCCCCGTCGCACCGCCGAGCCCGCAAATCAGGAACATGACGTCGCCCGCGGTCGCGGAACTCAGGAGATCTCGGCATGCCTCCGCCGCGTACTGGGCGAGGAGCGGGTCCCCGTCCACGCGGACGCCCTGGGCGAGCAGGATGCGCACGTCGGCGCGGATCCGATCCAACGCGCCCGCGTCCGTGTTCACCGCCAGGGTCTCGACGCCCGCCAGGTCCTTCTCGTACACCCGGCTCACGACGTTGCAGCCCGCTCCTCCGCATCCCGCGACGACGATCCGGGGCTCCGTGGTCCCGTATGCGTGCGCCGTCACGGCCTCGTCCGCCCTCTCCTTGGGTACCATGTTCCGCCCTCCGCTTGACTCCGGTTCCCCGGCCCCGCCGGGGCTTGATGGGAGCCAGGAGGCCCGCCGTGCTCGGAAGGTTCGTGCATCCCATCCCTTCTGACTTCGTCGCGGGCGTGCGCCCGCGTCGGGGTGCGGACCTTCTGGCTCCTTGACGTCCCTCGGCTCCCTACTTCGACACGACCTCGTCCCGGCCGCGCATCCGGACTTCGATGTGCTCGCCCTTCGCCTTCTGGAGTTCCGTCTTCGTCTCCTGGAACTCCTTCAGCTTCGCCGCGTTGAAGTGCTCCCGAAGGGCCTGGACGATCGCGTCCTCGCGGTCGTTGTAGTAGCCGTCCGACACCAGGTGGTCGATCGCCTCCAAGATCCGCACCGGGATCTTGATGGCCACCGTGTTCCCTCCCTGCGTCACGTTCTCGATGAACGATTGGACGGCGTCGCGGCACAGTTGGCTCCGGTTCCGGAAAGCCGGGTGGGCTTCCAGGAACTCGTCGATCAGGGCGAGGTTCTCTCGCTCCAATCGCAGCGTGATCCGGCCGTTCTCGTCCTCGTCCATTTCGGGCACACCTCACCGCGCCGGGTATGACGTCGGTCATACCGTTCTCAGGCGCCTTGAGACGTTCTGCCGCCGTCATCCGAATGTCTCTATAAATAGGTTTTGTCAAGAATATGACGAGTTATGACAACGGGGTGCGCGAGGTGTGTTTCTCGTCCGGGTCGGAATTTTATTTCCCATTGAGAATAGTAATTCCCCATCCTTGGGGATTGCCACGAACGCCAAAGCTTTTACCGGTCCGACCTTTACGCGCGATGTGGCAGCCCCTCCCTACGACGTGGACGCGCTCGAGCGCAAGTGGCAGCGCGTGTGGGAGGAGAAGAAGGTATATCGCGCGTTCGCGGCGCCGGCGAAGCCGAAGTTCTATGCGAACGTCCCGTATCCATACATGTCCGGATACCAGCACCTCGGGTTCGCCGTCCCGTTTCTCCGGGCGGAGTTCTTGGCGCGCTTCAAGCGGATGACGGGCCACAACGTTCTCTTCCCGCAGGCGTTCCATTGCACGGGGCTCCCGATCCTGGGGGCGGCGGAGCGGGTGGCGTCGGGCGAGCGCCGCCAGATCGAGATCCTCCGCGAGATGGGCATCCCCGAGTCCGAGGTCCCTAAGTTCGCGGACCCGCTCCATTGGATCGACGTGTTCCCGCAGGCGACCATGGACGACCTGAAGAGCCTCGGCGCCGCCGTAGACTGGTCCCGATCCTTCATCACGACTCCTCTGAACCCGCCGTACGATGCGTTCGTCCGCTGGGCGTTCCGCCGCCTTCGGGAGAAGGGGCGCGTGAAGAAGGGGAGCAAGGAGGTGATCTGGTGCCCCCGGGATCAGGCACCGATCGGAGATCACGACCGCCTCGAGGGCGTGGGGGTCCAGCCCGTGGAGTTCACGCTCCTGAAGTTCCCGTTCGCGAACCTCTATCTCGTGGCGGCGACGCTGCGGCCGGAGACGATCTTCGGGCAAACGAACCTGTGGGTCGATCCCACCGCGACGTACGCGAAGGCGGACGTGGACGGGGAGACGTGGGTGCTCAGCGCGCGGGCCGCCGAAGGGATGCGGGAGCAGGGCCACACCGTGACGGTGACGGGGCAAATCGTCGGTCGCGACCTGGTCGGTCGGGAGGTGATCGCGCCGGGCGTGGACCGGCCGATCCCGATCCTCCCGAGCAAGTTCCTCGACCAAGCCCGAGGCACAGGGATCGTCACGAGCGTCCCCTCGGACGCGCCGGACGACTGGATGGCCCTCCGGGACTTGCAGCGGGATCCGGAGCTCGCGCGCGCGTCGGGCCTCGACCCCGCGCGCGTGGCGGCGATTCGGCCAATCCCGATCATCCGGACGGAGGGCTGGGGCCCGCTCCCGGCCGTGGAGATCTGCGAGCGCATGGGGATCGAGAGCCAGCTCGATCGGGAGAAGCTCGAGTCGGCGAAGGCGGAGATCTATCGGACCGGATACTACACGGGCGTCATGACGGACGCCGCCGGGGCGTTCGCGGGCTCGCGCGTCGAGGAGGCGAAGGAGAGGATCCGGCGCCGCCTCCTGGAGACGGGCCAGGCGTCCACGCTCTGGGAGCCGGCGGAGGAGGTGATCTGCCGGTGCGCGACCCGCGCGATCGTCAAGATCGTGGACGACCAGTGGTTCCTCACGTACGGGGATCCCGCCTGGAAGGAGACCGCGCACGACGCGCTCGGCCGGATCGTGCTGTACCCCGAGGCGGTGCGGAAGCAGTTCCACCACACGATCGACTGGCTCCGCGACTGGGCATGCGCGCACCACGAGGGGCTCGGGACGAAACTGCCGTGGGACGACCACTGGGTGATCGAGTCCCTCTCCGACTCGACGGTGTACATGGCGTACTACACGATCGCCCACGCGCTGCAGGACGGGAAGCTGCGGTCCGAGGTCCCTTGGGCAGGCCGGCTGACGGACGCGTTCTTCGACCACGTTTTCCTCGGAGAGGGAGACGCCGCCTCCGTGGCAGAGGAGGTTGGGACGGACGTTCGCACGGTGGAGCTGTTGCGGAAGGAATTCCTGTACTGGTATCCGTTCGACCTGCGATACACGGGGAAGGACCTGATCCAGAACCACATGACGTTCTGCATCTTCAACCACGTCGCCCTGTTCCCGAGCGAGCGGTGGCCCCGAGGGTTCGGGGTCACGGGGATGGTCCGCATGGCCGGCGAGAAGATGTCGAAGTCGAAGGGGAACGTCTGGTACATCCGCGCGGCGGTGGAGGAATGGGGCGCGGACGTGGTGCGCCTGATGGTCGCGAACGCGGGCGACGGCATGGACGACCCGAGGCTCGATCCGGAGTTCGCGGAGGTGGCCCGCGAGCGTCTGCGGTCGTGGTACGCCTTCGCGACCGCGGCGGGGAC
Source organism: Thermoplasmata archaeon (assembly GCA_035283165.1). Classification (GTDB taxonomy): domain Archaea; phylum Thermoplasmatota; class Thermoplasmata; order RBG-16-68-12; family EA-27; genus EA-27. The sequence goes on along the minus strand of DATEUK010000097.1, from coordinate 2,462 downwards.
GACCCAGGACGGCCCGACGCCCCTGGACCGCTGGTTCCTCTCCGCCCTCAGCCGGCTCGTCGTGGCGACCCGCGACGCGATGGCGGCGACGGAATACCGGGCCGCGTTGCGATCGGGGTTTTTCGAGTTGCAGTCCGCGTGGCAGTGGTACGAGGCGCGCGTCGCCGTGCCGAACCGCGAAGTCCGGGAGCGGTTCGTCGAGGTGCAGACGAAGCTGCTGGCCCCGTTCGCGCCGCACATCTGCGAGGAGGTCTGGCAGAAGCTCGGGAAGTCCGACTTCGTGGTCGCGTCGTCGTTCCCGGAAACGCGGTCCACCGACGTGGACCCGCGGGCGGAGGCCTCGGAGGCGTTCCTCCGGTCCGTGCTCGACGACGCGCGGGAGATCCTCAAGGTCACCGGGATCACGCCCACGCGCATCACGTTCTTCGTCGCGCCGCCTTGGCAGGGGGAGGCCGCCGCGCTCGCGGCAACTCTCGCGCGGGAGGGCCGCCTCTCGATGCCCGGCTTGATGCAGCGCGCGATGGAGTCGGACCGGCTGCAGGCCCACGCGGGCGACTTGGCGGCGATCGCGAAGCGGCTCGTTGACGATCTTGACCACCGCAGCGCGGACGACGTGGCGCGGGCGAGCGCCGGCGTCGAGGAACGCTCATACCTGGAGGCCTCTCGCGTGTTCCTTGAGCAGGAGTTCGGATGCTCGGTCGTCGTCCACGAGGCAGGCACGCCCGGCGCGGCGGACCCGAAGAACAAGGCGCGGCGCGCGCTGCCGGGACGCCCCGCGATCTCCGTGGAGTGAACGATGCCGATTCGGCTGCCCACCCTGCGGAAGGCGCGTGCCCCCAACGTCCCGTTCCGCCGAGGGCGGCCGCCGACCCGCCAGGCGACGCGGCTCATGCAAGTCTCCCTGGGCGCAGGCCTCGGCCTCCTCGTCGTCCTCGGTGCGCTGTTCGTCCCGAAGTGGCTGGAGTTCGAGGGCGTGCGGCCGCCGAGCATCACGCTCTCCCTCACGGGCCGGGACCCATACGTCGTGACGGTCGATCGGATCAGCCGAGACTACCCGCTGTCCGCGTATCGAGCCCATGTCGTCACAGGGAACGCGACGGCGGGCTTCCGGAACATCTCGATCTCGCAGCTCGCGGCCCCGTTCTCGTGGGGCCCGAGCGGGAACGTCACGTTTTCCGACGTGGACGCGGACGGGGTCCTGTCCGCGGGGGACGCCTTCACGATCCGACCGTATCCCGGGACCGTTCGGTACGACCTGTTGGTATTCTACATCCCTCGCGATGCGGACGCGACACCCCCGTGTCCCTGCGCGGCGGGAGTCGCCTCGTTCGTGTGACGATACTTTGATTACCTGCTTCGGGTTCGAGCGGCCCGCGGGCCCGTAGCTTAGCCAGGTAGAGCGATCGGCTCTTAGGGGCGCTCTCGGAGCGGCCCGGGGTCACCGATAGGTCGAGGGTTCGAATCCCTCCGGGCCCGTATCGGTCGGGTGATGGCCCGATGGCGAATATCGGTGAGGAAGGTCTGGGTTCCCCAGATTTGGAGATCGGACCAGCTCAGCCCCGACACATCCGGGTCCACATCGGGAGGACGGCTTTCTGCTATTTCGTAGCTGCCGCCGCGTCAATCGGGTATGGCGTGGGCATTCTGCTTCTCTTCAGCGGCGGCCACGGGCTCGTATCCTCCACCGCCGCAATCCTCGCGGGGATCGTGGCCGCAGCGATGCTCCCCCGCTTCCTCGGATACTATCGGACGTTCCGGACCCATGGGCCTACGATTGCCCGGGCAACGTTCGTTTATGGGGTCGCAGCCACGACCTTCTTCGCGCTGGCAATGACCGGCGCGCACGCAGCGAGCGGGTCCTTTTCCACTCGCGACGTTGTTCTTGTCGTCCTTGGCTATGTGGCTCTGGGACCCGTGTTCATTCTGGAGGGGGCGGCGCTCATCGTCCTTCGACGGTTCACCTTCTCCCCAAGCATCGCACTCATCGCCGGTGTTCTGTTCATCGTTGGCGGCTCTTTCGTGGCGTCCATCTTTCTGTCCATCTACGGGGGATTCTTCGTCCTTGCCCCAGCCTTGATGCTTGGCGGCATCGTCCTTGCCAAGACGCCGACTCCCTGAGTGGAGCACCGCCGGACCCTGAGAGCCGGATCGCCCGCTCGCCCGTCCGCAGTTCTCCGATCATCCTGCGTCCTGCCGACCGGTTGGATTCATATCCGGGTCGCGGTTCCGCCATCGTGGCGCGCAACCTGTACTTCATCGGGACCGCCGGGTCCGGCAAGACCGCGCTGACCCAGGCCTTCCGCGTGTGGATGGAGTCGCAGGGCCTCGATGCGCTCCAGGTGAACATGGACCCCGGCGTGGATTCCCTCCCCTACGAGCCGGCGGTCGACATCAGGGACTGGATCCGCCTGGACGAGATCATGCGGGAGCGAGGGCTCGGCCCGAACGGCGCCCAGATCGTG
>DATEUK010000096.1:0-11507 GCA_035283165.1 Thermoplasmata archaeon | reverse complement strand
AGCTTCGCCTTCGCCGTCGCCTTGTCCGGCTCGTGGCGGTGCGCGTACGAGCACTGCTCGCGGATGTTCGCGATCTCCAGGAGGTAAGGGTTCATCCCCGCCTCCCCCGCCTTTGCGCGGAACAGGTCCTCGTACATCTTCGGCGTGCAACACGCGACGACCACGCCGTCGAGCCCGCGCTCCCGGATCTCCTGCTGCAGTCGCTCCTGCCCCTCGTTCGAGCACGCGAACCGGAAGTCCGTCGCCAGGGCGACGTCGTCCAGCCCGGCGGCGAACTCGCGCACGGCCTTCACGTCGACGACGTCCGAGATGTTGCCACCGCAGTGGCAGATGAAGACGCCGACCTTCCGCGCAGTCACGCCTTCACGACCTCTCCGTCCTCGAGCTCGCGGACGACGGGCTTCACGGAGACGAGGTGGCGCTTGAGGCCGAGGCGCACCGGGTCGATGCCGAACGCAAGGCCGACGAGCTGGGACACGTGGAGGACCGGCATGTCGAAACGCTCGCCGGAGGTCCGCGCTGCCTTGCGCTGGTACGCGTCGAGGACGAGGTGACATAGCGGACACGGGGTCGCCAGGACGTGCGCGCCCTGGCCCTTGGCCTCGCCGAGACCCTCCGCCGCCATCCGGAGGGCGAGGTCCTCGCGCGTCGTCAAGACGTGGAACCCGCAGCACGCCGTGCGGTGGGAGTAGGCGACGGGAAGCCCGCCGAGGATCTCGACGAGCCGCTCGATTCCTTTCGGGTCCTCGGGGTCCTCGAACGCCGCCGCGCCCGGGGCGCGCAGGAGATGGCAGCCGTAGAACGCGCCCACGGGGAGGTCGAGGAGAGGCCGCCGCGCGTGGGCGCTGAGCTTCCGGGGCCCGACGTCCTGGAGGAGCACCTGAAGGAGGTGCTTGACCCGCACGCCTCCGTCGTAGCGCCGGCCCGTCCGCGCGAGGAGGCCGTTGATCCGCTCCCGCGTCCCCGGGTCCTCGAGCTGCTGCGCCGCGCGGGATAGGTACAGCTGGCACGTGCCGCACACGGTGAGGAGGTCGAGGCCCCCCGCCTGCGCCATCGACAGGGTCCGGGCGTTGAGTGCGAGGGCGGTATCGGGGCTGCTCTCCTGGAGGTTCCCCGCTCCGCAGCACGCCGCTTCGGGCAGGTCAACGAGCTCGAGCTCCAGCTCTTTCGCAACCGCACGCGTGGCGGCGTCGAGTTCCCTGCAGCTGTCGAGCGCGACGCACCCCGGGAAGTACGCGTACCTCATGGAGACTCCTCCACAGCACGGAACAGGGTCTGCACCTCGGCGACAGACTTGATCGGGTGGCGGCGGAGCGCAGGGGCCTTGCCGCGGAGCAGCATGCGCACGGGGAGCGATCCCTGCCGAAGGAGCCCTCGGAGGCCGAGGGAGGCAAACGTCACGCGGGCCTCGTGGATCCGCCCGTTCCTCCGGACGGAGTCCGCGAACACGCGCGTGTGGCGCGCACCGGGGCCCGAGCGGCCCTCCCGCAGCGCGATATGCCGGACGGCCTCAAGGACGTCTCCTGGCCGGACGTCCTTGGGGCAATGCGCCACGCACGCGTAGCATCGCGCGCACGCCCAGATCGCCTCGTCGGAGAGCACGTCCTCCCGCAGGCCGAGCCGGATGCGGGCGATGAACTGGCGAACGTTGAAATCCGTGTCGAGCGCCTCGACGGGGCAGGAGCTCGTACACGTGTTGCACTGAATGCATGTCGCGAGGGCCGCCCCACCCGGAGCCGCCGCGACCTCCTTCCAGAACGTAGGACTGTCCGGTCGCACCGCGGTGCAGACCACGATCTTCCGGATGCGGCGGTCTTCTCTTCTACATCGCACACGTACAACACATACACACGTATGCATTTCTCACCTACCGACTCGGGACCTCGTATGGCGGCCTCTCACGCCGGAGCTTCTCGCCCCCGAATAGCCGCTTTATAGCGCGGCCCGCGTTGACCTCCTCGTGACGACGCGAACGATCGCGGACCGTGTTCCTCGGATGGCGTACGGGGACCGGTGGATCGAGGACTTCCTCCCGGAGGCGGTCGTCGCGCAGGGCCGCCTCACCCCCCTCCGACCGCCGGCGGAGGTGCCGGGGTTGCCGGACGTGGACGGCGCCCTCGTGCGGTCCCTCGAGGTCTCTTCGACGCCGAACCTCGTTCCCTCCCTAAAATCGTGGCTCGCGACGCAGTACCGGGGCGGGGACGTGACGGTCGTCGTGGACGACTACACGCGCCCGTGCGCGCACCAGCGCCGCCTCCTCCCAGGCCTCCTCGCGTGGCTCGCCGCGCACGGAGTCTCCCGAGGGCACGTCTGGATCGTGATCGCGGGCGCGACGCACCGCGACCCGAGGCCGGCGGAGTTTCCGTTCATGTTCGGGGACGGGGTGTGGCCCGCATGGCGGGACCGCATCGCGATGCACCACGACTATGAGGACCTCGTGCGCCTGGGGACGATGCCGGACGGAACGCCCGTGGAGCTGAACGGACGCGCCGCGCGCTCCGAAGTCCTCCTCTCGCTCAGCGACCTCGATTACCACTACTTCGCGGGCGTGAGCGGCGGGCCGAAGCACCTCGTGCCCGGGATCGCGGGGCGCGCGCTCACGACGGCGGACCACCTCCGCATGTTCGGGGCCCTCGGGTTCGCGCCGAACGTCGACATGGGCGTCCTCGACGGGAACCCCGTGTACGAGTACAAGCGCCAAGCGGTGCGCATCATCCTCGATGCGATGGCGGCGAAGGGCGGCCTCGTGTACGCCGTCGTGTCCGTGCTGAACCCGAAGCACGAGGTCGTTGCACTGGAAGGCGGTGACATCCTCACGCTCCACCGGAACCTGCGCGCGGTGCTCGACCGGGTGTACGTCGCGGAGATCCCGCGGCTCGCGGACGTCGCGATCGTCACCGCCCGACACCTCGGGATCAACGTCTACCAAGCTGGGAAGGCGATCAATGCCGCCGCGAAGGCGGTGAAGCCCGGAGGCACGATCATCTGTCTCGCGCCCTGCCCGGACGGATTCGGGAACGAGGAGTTCCGGAACCTCATGAAGATCGCTGCGCCCATCCTTCGCGAGGCGGAGGCAACGATTGCGAACGGCGCGGACCCCGCCAATGCTGGCGGCGAGGCAATCGACCGAGCCCTCCGCGCGGTCCAAGATGTCGTCATGAAGGACTTCAAGATCGGGAAGCAGAAGCCTGTCGACCTCCTCGTGCAGTACCGCCGGACGGGCTGGGGAAACCTGTGGCTTCTGTGCGACGGGCTGACGGACGAGGACCTAGGGCTCCTGCCCTTCCGCCACGTCGGACGTCGGGGCGAGGATCCCGCCGAACGTCTCCGCGGCTGGATTCATGACCGCGAGAGAACCGAAGCCGCGACGTACGTCGTCGTCGACGATCCAACGTACTGGATTCAGATACGGACCTAGGCGCCCGGATCGGGCGCTCACGTAACGAATTCCATCGCCTTCGCGATCGCGTCCCAGTCCCACGCCGTCTTCTTCGTGCTCGGCGCCAAGTGGTCCAAGTCGCCCCGCGCCGTCAGGCGGTCGACGAGGTATGCAGCGTAGGCGGGCGCGCCCGTCGCGCCCGGCGAGTTGTAGTTGATGACATGGTAGGAGTGCGGCCCGGGCAGCTCGACGGCCTCCTTGAGCATCGCCCCGTGGCGGTTGAGCACGTTGCTCCGGATTCCCGCGAACCCGCGCTCCTGGAGGTGCTCCGCCCGAATCTCCCGGATGAATCGCTGGACGCGTCGCATCATCTCGCCCTTCGACAACGAGCTGAACATCTCCCGCGCCGTCACTCCGAGGAAGTCGCGATTGAACCAGAGGCGGAGCTTGTTCGCGATCGGCGGCTCGAAGAACTTCTCGACCCAGTCCTGCGGCGGCCCGAACTTCCCCTCGTACTGGCGGGGGCTCGACACCGGCACGGCGTTCGGCCCGATCTCGCGCCCCCCGTTCCACCGCACGATCCAGTGGGGGTCCAAGAACGGCAGGTCCGGCTGGCGGGGGACTGCGTAGACATTCCGGTTCACGAGCCCCGCGGCCGCGTTGGCGACGATCCAATACTCTCCGCGGAAATGGAGGTCCGCGTACTCGAGGCCCAAGTCCATCATGTGGGCGATGTCGAGGGACTCCCCGCCCGCGCAGTTGATCAGGTAGGCGGCCCGGAAGTCCGGACGCCCGCCCTCGAAGGAGACCTTGACGCCATCCACTTTGGGGTCAATCCCGCGCACGCCCGCGGACGTGAGGAACTTCACGCCCAGCGCCTCGGCGTCCGCGCGAATCGCCCCCGTGAACGCCGAGAAGTCCACGCACGCGTCCGTCTTCGCGAGGAGGGCGCCGGCGCACGTCAGGTTCGGCTCCCGTCGCTGCACCTCGCGCCCGTCGAGGAGCTCGACCTCGGAGGGGGCCATGCCGTTCGCCCCGGCCCACGCCATGTTCGTTTCCAGGACCTTGACTTGCGCCTCGTCCGCGGCGACCTTGTACGTCCCCGCCTCCCGCCACGGGAGGTCCCTCTCCCGTGCGTACTTCTTCCACAGGGCGTGGGAGACCTGCGCGGCGCGCGCGAACAACCTCGCCTTCGTCGGGTGCAAGTAGAACGGCCGATGCACGACGCCCGTGTTCAGACGGCTCGCGTGCATGGCGACCTGTGCCTCCCGCTCGAGGACAACGATGCGGCCGTCGTATCGCGCAGCGAGCCAGTAGGCGACCGACGTGCCTAGGATGCCGCCCCCGACGATCGCGACATCCCGCTCGTGCATGGCGGGGCCCACGAATCCGTCCGCTCAGATGAACGTAACCCTGTGAGTGCCGCGCATCACGCGATCCACGGCACGCCGAGCTCGCCGCCGATCTTCCGGAGGGACTCGACGACCTTGGGTCCGAGGGGGATGCCCTTCGCGAGCCGCTCCCGCTCCGCAGCGAACCCCTTCTCCCCGTGCACGTAAATCCGCTCCTGGCCCTCCGCCTTCGGTTCGTTGCGGACCTCGTCGAGGAACCGACGGACGTCCCGCTTGAACTCCTCGAGCGGGCGGAACGCGTCCACGCGGATCGCACCGAAGAAGTGCGCGATGTTCGCGCTCCCCCCCTCGGCGAACGTCGCGGATCCGAACGCCCCGCCCGCGAGCAGGGAGCACAGGACCTCGACGGTCATCGCGAGCCCGTACCCTTTGTGACCGGAGAACTCCTCGCCCTCGCCCCCGAGCGGGAGGATGCCGCCGCCCTGGTCCTTGTTCAGGTTCTGGAGCACCTCCGTCGCGTTCGTGGTGCCCCGCCCGCGCGCGTCCACGGCCCACCCGAGGGGCATCGTCTTCGCCTGGCGGTCGTACACCTCGAGCTTCCCACGCGGGATCACGGCGGTGGCGGCATCGAAGACGAAGGGTTCCCGATCCGCAGGGGTCGCGACCGCGATCGGGTTCGTCCCCAGGATCGCGTCCCGGCCGAACGTGGGAACGACGAGGGGCGCCGTGTTCGTCGCGGACATGCCGATGCAGCCGTGCTCGACCGCCATGAGGGCGAAGTAGCCCGCGATCCCGTAGTGGTTCGAGTTTCGAACGGTGACGAAGCCCGTGCCGTGCGCCTTTGCCTTCTCGATGGCCATGGTCATCGCTCGGTGCCCGACGACCTGGCCCAGGCTCTGCCCGCCGTCGAGGAGGGCGGTCGTGGACGTCTCGTGGACGATCCGGCTGCGGTCCGTCGGGAGGATGCCGCCCTTCCTCAGCCCCTCGACATACCGCCCGAGGCGGGCGACGCCGTGGGAGCCCTTGTTCCGCAGGTCGGCGACGACGAGGATGTCCGCGGTGATCTCCGCGTCGCGCCGCGGGACGCCGAGCCTCTCGAACACCGCCACGCAGAACCCGGTGAGGTCGTCCCTGGAAACGCGAACTTCGTCGACCATCAGAGCCCTCTCCACTGACGCGAGGGCGAAGCCCCTGATTAGCCTTGTGTTCATTCGATTGTCCCGGCACGACGTTTAACTACGCGCGCCCGCATGGAGCGACCGGGACCCGTAGCCAAGCCCGGATATGGCACCGGCCTTCTAAGCCGGAGATCGGGGGTTCGAATCCCCCCGGGTCCGCTCTCCCGCAACACGATGGGAAGCAACACCGGAGGCGGATCAGATCCTCTGATCCGCGGCGGAGGGGAACCCCGCCCTCCTCGTCCCAGCGAGGTTCGAGGCGTCGAACCTTTCCACGCGGCCGAGCCATTCGCGAAGCACCGAAGGTCCCAAGGGCCGGCACGGTCCGTACGCTCCTTGCGAAAAGTGTTTACGGCCCTCCGCTGTTCGCGACTCGGGGATCTTGATGGATAAGGAGAAGGTCATTGCGACCATGAATGAGGCGTTGCGGATGGAAGTGAACTCAGCTTTGAAATACCTGGACTTCTCGTTCCGCGTCTTCGGGCCGACCCGGAAGCCGATCGTCGAACACTTCCTCGAAGAGTCGAAGGAGTCGTTCGACCACGCGACCATGCTCGGGGACAAGATCGTGGCCCTCGGTGGGAAGCCCGTCGTGGCGGCGGACGCCCCGAAGGCGCCGGGGAAGGGGACCCTGGACGACCTCCTGAGCGCCGCCGTCGAGAACGAGAAGGCCGCGGTGTCGATCTACACGGAACTGCTCGGGATGGTGCAGGACGAGACGCACCTCCGAGTCTTGTTCGAGAACCAGGTCCTCGCGGAGCGGGAGCACCTCGAGGAACTGTCGAAGATGCTCCGCCGGTGATCCATTCGCGAGGAGGCCCGCACGATCACGGGCCGCGACCTACCTCGTGGGAACCATGGAGGATCGAGGATTGTCGTGCGAGCGGGACGCGCTGACATCCCGCCGCCGCTCCTCTTCTTCCGGCGGTACGCCCGCAAGTGGAACGCGAAGACCGCGTACATCGGCGGGCTCCACTCCGCGTACCAGTACTGCGCGGCCGCGAACTACGTGTTGTCCGTGAAGGAGACGAGCCCGTGGGAGCGGGACGCGAAGGTCGTGGACGAGCTCGAGCGGGCCCTCGACCGCGGCGAGTTCGGGGCGATCGTCGTCCACCTCCTCGGACTGGACTACTGCAAGGACCGGGGGCTGCCGACGGACGGGGCGATGCTCGTGTTCCGGCGCCTGACACCGGCGGCGCTGGACACGGACCGGAACATCGTCGTGACGACGGATCACTCCGGCGAAGCGAACGTGCCGTTCTTCGCGCTGCTGACGACCACTGCCGGAACTGATGATACGAACCGTTGAAGGTGCGCGCTTCGTGGAGACGCGAAGGCGCCTTACCCACCGAAGGCAGCGGGGGCGTCCCTTCAAATACCCTATGGTCTCTTTCGCTTGGCGCTCGCCGGGGGGCAAAATCATGGGAGGCACTACGGTCCAGGTTGAGAGCAAGATCATCGATGGGAATCCGCAGGTGACGAAGCTGGAAACCGTTTCCATCCGGCTGCCTGAGATGCGGATGACCGGGGAGGACCTCATTCGCAGGGTCGTCGAGGAACAGGTGTGGGACCTCCTCTCGCGACGAAAGGTCGACGAGGCGGAGGCGCGGCGCATCCTTGAGCGCCAGTACCTAACTCAGGAGCAAGTGGACGCCCAGGCACAGCAAGGAGCGGTGCGCGCGCCGAGGCGGACCTCCCGTGTTCCACGGATTGATGTCGAGGCGGAAGTCCGGAAAGCGGTCCAAGCGTTCGCTGACGGAACCTTTCTAATTGTCGCCAACGGACGACAAGTGTCCTCCCTGAAGGAGGAAGTCACGTTCGCGGAGTCGGGGAAGGTCACGTTCCTCCGACTGACACCACTCGTGGGTGGGTGACGGTGCGCTGGCCTTGGAGCCAAAGCCCGCTCGAGAAGCGCGCTTCTGAACTTGCCGTGGAGCTCATAGCGACTTTGGGCGACCCTTGGCCGCCTGATCTGCTGCGGACCGGTCGCCAGGCCGGGATGCCGCAGTGGGATGAGGGGGGAGCGGAGAAGGCTGCGGCTCCCGCTATCGAGGAGTCCATTCGCCGACTCTCCAGAGGGCACAGTGAGGCAGAGCTAGGTCTCGTCGCCGCCGAGACGTACTTCCAGCCCGGCCTCTGGCGCTGGCACTTCATCGAGGACGGCCGCGGGAGGGCCATGGATTTCATTCTGCGTGCGTGCGTGATTCGTTCTCCGCCTCCGGGTATCACATCGATGATCCAGCAGCGGATTCAGCGCCTCCTCCAGTTCCCCTGCGGTCATGAGGAGGAGCGTTTTCCCCACCGGGGAGGTGCCGCGGGAGACGATCCAGAGCCGTACTTCCGCCCGAAGCTTTCAGACTGCCTCGAGCTCTTGCTCCAACTCCCGCCGACCCCCGGCGTCCTCGACTTGACCCGAAGGCTGGTCGTCGGCGAATTCGACCTCCCAGTGATATCCGCCACGTGCTGGGCCCCCCGCGAACGAACCCCGCCGCGGTGGTACGAGATTCTGTTCAGTCTCCGAGGCCCCGGAGCCGTGCCTCCCGGGTGGATTGCAGACGGGACGGGCCGGCCTCGAGCGTACGAAGTGCGGAGCCACACGTTGTCCCTGTACTTCCCCTCCCTGATGGAGCTCCTGTATCGGCACGGGATGCTCACCGACGACACGTTCGTCACAGCGGCGCGTCACATCCCCCGTCTGCTGAAGGAGGCCTCCCGTCGCTTCTCTGCATACGGTGTCTCGCCGCATTATGGCCGACCGCTAGAACGGACGTTCGTCGCGATGTGCCTGGCCGTCGTGGACGAGGCTGGGTGGCGGCTATGTCAGGAAATGAAGGAGGGGGACCAGGGCCTGCTGCGAACGCTCGAACGCCTCCGGGGAAGCCGCTTCCTGCTCCGGGCTGCTGCGCTTCACAGCGAGAACCGCATCGGACACGTCACATACCAGCGTCCGTGGCACTTCGTGTTCGACCCCGCGACGATGGGAGGCCACCTGACCCCCGACGAAACGCTCGCCGGCGTCGTCGTCCACCTAGCGGAGGCCGAACTCGAGCCGATGTCCGCTGAGGATAGGGCGCGCGTAATCGAGGAGTTGAGGAAGTTCCCGCGGGACACGCTCGCAGACCTTCTGCCTCTCGCCACCCACGGCCGGGGGTTGATTTGCGAGGCCCTCGAATGGCAGGCGGCGTTCCCGATCGTGGAGGAGATCCTTCGTGCAGCGAGACTTCAGGGGGATCTCCCGTGGTGGCCTTCGGAGATGCGAAGCTCTCCGGATCCGTCCTACGGGGTCCTCGATACTGCAGCTCTGCGATCCGGGATCGAGCGCGCGGGGGAGGCCCTCACGAAACGAATCGTGAAGTTGTTCCGACAGTCTGGTCTGGAACTGAGCCCGACTCTGATGCTAGTCGAAGCGGTTGCGGGCTGGAACCGCGAAGCCGTCGGGGAGCGGATACGCAAGCGCAACCAGCCCGCGGTCCGAGCGTACGGCCTGCTCCCCATCCTTCGGGGTGAGGATGAGGTCCTGGAGCGGTATCTGTTCTTCAAGGAGTTCGCGGCGGGGAGCAAGAAGTTCGGGATGCTCCGTCAGGGGAACGAGAAGGCGGCCGCGAAGGCGGGGCTGGAGAACCTCGGCCGCAATGCGAGCTATGGGGACGCCACCCGACTCGAGTGGGCAATGGAGGCACGGCTCGGAAGCTCCTATGCGACGGGAAAAGCATGGGCGATCGGGGGATACGAAGTCCGATTGTCTATCGAGCGCGGGGAACCCGAAGTCTCGGTGTCCAAGGACGGACGGAATCTGAAGAGTGTTCCTGAGGCCGTGAAGAAGAGCCCCGAGCATGCGGAGGTCAAGCAGGCGGTGAAGCAGCTTCGCGACCAAGCCTCGCGAGTCCGGGTGTCCCTCGAGAACCTCATGGCGGAGGGGGGTCGCCTGCGACGTGGCGAGGTCGATCGACTCCTCCAACTCCCGTCCGCACGCTCGTTCGTTACGACGCTCGTGTGGAGCACGGAGGGCGGTGGTTTCGGCCTCCTCGACGCCGCTCGGATGGAGTTGGTACTGGTGGACGGGTCGCGGACGCCGGTTCCGGAGACTCTCCTCATTGCCCATCCCTACCACCTGTTCCGCGCGGGCGTCTTGGGTGCGTGGCAGAGGGAGATTGTCCATCGGCGGATCGAGCAGCCGTTCAAGCAGGTGTTCCGAGAACTGTACGTGCCCACGCCCGCGGAGGAGGAGACACAGACGTTCTCGAACCGATTCGCCGGAAAGCTTCTGAACGCGGGCGTGGCGAGCCGACTTTTCCAGGTCCGCGGTTGGAAGTCGGACCCTGGCGATGTCGCACAACCCTACAAGGTGTTCCCGGCGCAAGGCCTTCGGGCGGTCTTCGACTTCCCCGACGCGGGCCACATCTTGGCGGAGACGGAGTCCGTGACGAGCGATCGCATTTATTTCGAGCGGCATCCGAGGGTTGCGGGCACGTGGGCGCTGGAGGGGGATTGGGTGTCCCTCCGCGAAGTCCCACCCCTCGTGTTCTCCGAAGTCATGCGCGACGCGGACCTCGTGGTGTCCGTCGCGCAGCGCGGTGAGGCGGTCCTCTCGGAGGAAGCCTTCCAGCGAAGGGGGGAAGTCGTTAAAGCACTCCTGCAGGATCTCGGACTTCCTGGCGTGACGATCGATGGTCATTACGCAAGAGTGGAGGGGAAGCTCGCGAGGTACAAAGTCCATCTCGGCACTGCACACATCTTCATTGAGCCGGGAAACTACCTCTGCGTCGTGCCGGATCGCTGGGGGAAGAAGCACGACAAGCTGTTCCTCCCGTTCGCCGACGAAGGCGACACGAAGTTCAGCGAAGTCATCAGCAAAATCCTGTTCCTCGTGAACGACGACAGGATCAAGGACGACAGCATCTTGAGGCAAATCCGGCAGGGAGGTCTCGGGCCCGTGCCATTGCATGCGTAGGAGAGACGGACGGCCGGTGGCGGCCCCGACTCCCATGGACAAGCTCATCATCTGGCAAGGATTGAGATACGCTTCAACCTCCAAGAGGTCGGGGCGTTGCTCACGGCCGTTGCCGGAGCGGAGACTCCGTACCGCGAATGTACACTTTTTTCGCGAAGAGAGAATGGATTTCAACCCACCTAGGCCCTCCCTGCCCGGGAATCCCGCACGGGTCAGGTACCGGTCACGCGCTCGGGCAGCAGGTGGGCGGAGGCCATGAGAACACCGCCGAGGACGAACATGACGAGGCCGAGGATGGCGACCGCGGAGAGGCCGGCAGGGTCGTACCGGGCCGCCGGATCTGCGGCCAGGCTCCCCATGATCGAGGCGACGGCGGTCAGCCCCGTCAGGACCGCGCCGAGTCCGACGTAGGTTAGGGTGAACCGGACCCTCGCTTCTTCGTTCGCGTTCATGCCATGGGATGCGCCGCCATCGACCTGAAGATACTCCATTGCGAAGTCAGCGAGTCTCGAGCCGGGGTATCCGCGAATAGGTATTGTACATACGGTGCGGCCCGAACGAACGTAAGGACCCTGTCGCATGGCTTCGGCGGTGGAGTCCTCCGTGATGCCGCTTCGGCACGACGGCGAAGTCGAAGTCCGGTTTCA
>DATEUK010000095.1:0-11549 GCA_035283165.1 Thermoplasmata archaeon | reverse complement strand
CCTCGTCCCGAAACCGACCATGGGTCTCACGGACCTGAAGAAGGAGGACAAGCTCGGCATCCGCGCAAGCGACACGATGATGCTCGGGTTCGAGGACGTGCGGATCCCGAGGGAGAACTTGCTCGGGTCGCAGGGGAAAGGCTTCAACATCGCGCTCGCGACGCTGGACGGAGGCAGGATCGGGATCGCCGCCCAGGCGCTCGGCATCGCGCAGGCTGCGCTCGACGAGGCCGCCAGGTACGCGAAAGAACGGGAGGCGTTCGGGAGGCCCATCGCGGACTTCCAGGCGATCCAGTTCAAGCTCGCGGACATGGCGACGGAGATCGACGCCGCGCGGCTCCTGACGTATCGCGTCGCATGGCTTCACGACCAAGGCGTGCGGCACACCTTCGAATCCTCCGTCGCAAAGCTGTTCGCCTCTGAGGTGTCGCACCGGTGCGTGGATCAGGCCCTGCAGATCCACGGCGGGTACGGGTTCGTCAAGGACTACCTCGTCGAGAAGCTGTACCGGGACCAGAGGATCACGGAGCTGTACGAGGGAACGAGCGAGGTGCAGCGGCTCGTGATCGCGCGGAGCATCCTCGGGCCGCCGTCATGACGAGAATCCTGTACTTTCCTTCCACGGACGCGTGCTATCTCCGCCAGTTCGACGGTCGAATCGTGGAGCGGGGCCCGGACTTCGTTGTGCTCGACCAGACGTTGTTCTACGCGGAAGGCGGCGGCCAACCGTGGGACACCGGCAAGTTGCAGTGGGACGGAGGCGAAGCGACGGTCCACAAGGTCACCAAAGACAAAGGCGTCGTCAAACACTTCGTCGATCGGATGCCGGTTGCGGACGATGTGCACGGGGCCGTCGACTGGGACCGCCGGTACGCGCACATGCGGTACCATACGTCCCAGCACCTGATGTCCGGCCTCGTGTGGTCCGCCTATGGGGCCCGCACGGTCGGCAACCAGTTGCACACGGACCGCGCGCGCGTGGACTTTCAGCCGGTGAACTTCACGCCGGAGGACCTGACGCGAATCGAGGACGAGTGCAACCGCGCGATCGCGGAGGCCCTCCCCGTGCGCATCTACGAAGAGGACCGTGCGAACGTCGAGAACGAGATCGGGGACCGTTCCCTCGTCAACATGATTCCGAAGTCCATCGCGAGGCTCCGGGTCGTGAAGGTCGGAGACCGGGACTATTGCCCGTGCGGGGGGACGCACCTGCGCAACACGTCGGAGATTGGACGGATCCGGGTGACCGAGCGGCGCAGCAAGGGGCGGGAAACGGACCGGGTCTCGTACACGCTCGATACCCATCCATAGGAGCCCACGCCACAGACCGGGCGTCGCGCGTGCGACCAACCTCCGCATCGTGTGAATGACTACGCGGCATTTCGGGGCCGCGCGGGCCCGGGAGCCCCCCGTCGGGATCGGGCTTCGCGGACCGGATCCCGCGCGAACAGGAGCAGGAGGCCGGATCCGATGATCCATGCGGCGGCGACGAGGAACGGCGCCCAGGTGACTCGGAAGGCGCCGGTTGCGTCCGCCACGAGGGTGAGGTCGAGCACGCCCGCGAGGAGCACGGGGCCGAACAGGAACCCCATGTCCCCGATCATTCGGTAGAGTCCCATGGAAGTGCCCATGACCTCCTTAGGCGTCAGGTCCGTGGTCCATGCGACGAGAGGGCCGTGGAGGCCGAGGCACAGCCCGAACACGAACATCACCGGAATCGCGCTCGACAGATCGCGGGCGAAGAACAAGACGGGCGCGACGAGACCGGCCCCGACGAGGGACGCGACGAACGGGATCTTGCGCCCCACGCGGTCCGCCAACACCCCGCTCGGATAGAGCGTCAGCAGCTGCGCGAGCGCGTTCGTCGTGATGAGCACCCCCGTGTACGCGACCGCCTCCGCTCCGGACACGCCCCAGTTGAACACGATGAACAGGGGGATGACCGTGGTGACGAGTCCCGCGCGAACGAAGAACGCCCCCATCGTGCCGACGGTGACGATCACGTACGAGCGGTCGGACACGAGGCGACGCACCGCGGGGAGGTCGACCCGTGCGTCACGCCGCTCGGTCGGCTCCGCCTCCAAGCCGAACGTGATGATGAGCATGCCGACGCACGCGAGCAACGCGTACGTCGCGAACGGAGCCCGCAGCCCCCACGCGAGGGTGACCGCCCCGCCGATCACGGGGCCCACGAGCTGGCCGACGAGGAGGGCGTTCACGTAGATTCCCATGTACCGTCCGCGCCGCTCCGGGGGAACGCGCCTCGCGAGCGCCGCCAGGGAGGATGTCACGTAGAACGCGCTGCCAATCCCCTCCGCGAACCGGACCGCGAGGAGGACGTAGTAGTCGAAGGCGTGAACTGCCACCGCCGAAGTGAGCGCGATGACGCCTAGGCCGGTGACCATGATCCGGCGGTTTCCGTACCGATCCCCGAGGGCACCCGACGGAAGGTCGATGATCACCCGTGCGGCGGGCAGGGCGCCGACGAGCACCCCCACCAGGAACGCGCTCGCCCCGAAGTGGCGGCCGTACTCCGGCAACGCGGGGACGATGATGGATATCCCGATCATGACCAAGAACACGGTGCCGGACAGGACCGCAACCGTCCGGCGGACGGACTGCATGGAACGGCGCGGGATTCTGCCTCCTCTCATAAAGGTTCGGCGCTCAGAGATCGACGGCGCGGGTTCCGTCCCATATCCTGCGCGCGCCCTTCTCGGGGGCAGGAATCAGCAGGTCCCGCTTCGACTTCGTCGGGATGACGAAGAACTCCTCCGTCCTCCCGGACTCCGCAATCAGGACGAGCTTCACCTTCCCTCCTTCCATCGCCGCGCCGCTCTCAGGATGCAGGTAGTGATACCGCACATACCGACCACGGTCGATGAGGGAACGGACCTCGACCTCTCCCTTTTTCGTGCGTGTGAGAACTTCGTCGGGGAATCGCGGGTCGGCCATCCCTGGGGGAATCGGTTTCCCGCAAAAAGCCCTTGCACCCTGCCTTAGGCCGTGGGTCGATCCTGACGCTGCTGGTCGACACGGTTCTCGGTGGGACTCGCTACCGCTTGTGCGTTTCCATTTCCCTCAAGAAGACGACTCTCCCTCTGTGGGTGACCCGGACGATCTTGTAGTAGGGAACCGTCGCCGTGGCCGTGGAAAAATACCGACGACCGAGGTCACCGATCTCGTCTCCGCGGATCATCTTCACGTCCTCCGCTGTGCGACCGCGCACCCATATCTCCGCCTCGACGAGGTCGCGCCCCTGCCGCCACTTCAGCTCGTTCAATACGTCGCGGGCCTTGGCCACATCACCGCCATCGCGCGTTCGCTCAAATGGACGACGATCGAAGGTATCGATGAACGCCCCCTGATCTTCCCGGCACAAGTCTAGGGAAAGGGTCAAGTCAGACTCGCCCATCCGGCGTTGTGGTCGATTATCCTGCACCGGTGAAGGCGCTCCTTGAGGCGGGTGGTGCGGCCGAAGGAGACCGGATCCGGGTCACCGGCGGAGGTCGCGCCTATGAGGGCGTGGTCATGCCCCACACGGAATTCTCCGGGGACGACGTCCTGGTCCTGAAGCTGGACAACGGGTACAACGTGGGCATCGCCGTGGAGGAACAGTCGAGAGTGGCCCTCTTGGAGAAGCGAATCGCCGTCCTTCCCGAGCGTTCCTTGCCGGCGGCAAAGGCTGGGCGCCCGACGGCCGCGGTCCTCGGGACCGGCGGCACGATCGCGTCGTACGTGGACTACCGGACCGGCGCCGTCCATCCCGCCGTGACCGCCGAGGAACTCGTGTTCTCCGTGCCGGAGCTCCTCGAGGTCTGCAACGTGCGGGCACGCGTGATCTACAGCGTGTTCAGCGAGAACCTCACCGCCAAGGAATGGGAGGTGCTGGCGGTGGAGGCCGTGAGGGAACTGGCGGCGGGCGCGGACGCGGTGATCATCCCCCACGGGACGGATACGCTCCACTTCACCGGCGCGGCGCTCGGGTTCATGCTCCGAGACCTGACGGGGCCCGTGGTCCTCATCGGCTCCCAGCGCTCCTCCGACCGCCCGAGCAGCGACGCGGCGTTCAACCTCCTGTGTGGCGCCCGCCTCGCGGCGGAGGATCTCGGGGAGGTCGTCACCTGCATGCACCACGAGACGGGCGACACCGCGTGCGACGTCCTGCGCGGGACGAAGGTCCGGAAGATGCACTCCTCCCGCCGAGACGCGTTCAAGCCGATCAACGGGCGGCGGCTCGGCGTGGTCCACGCGGACGGGTCCGTGCGGTGGGAGGCGTCGGTTGCCCCCCGGGCAAAGGGACCCGCGAGGGCGGAGACGGGCCTCGATGGGGACGTCGTGCTCGTGGAGTTCTATCCGGGGATGCCCGCGAGGCGATTTGAGGCCCTCACGCACGGGGCGCACGGCGCCGTGATCGCCGGGACGGGCCTAGGACACGTGAGCGACGACCTCATGCCGCCAATCCGGAGCCTCGCGAGAGGCGGGACGCCGGTCGTGATGACGACGCAGTGTCTGAACGGCCGCGTGGGGCTCCGGGTGTACGACAAGGGCCGAGACCTCCTCGCGGCCGGCGTGATCCCGGGCGAGGACATGCTCCCGGAGGTCGCCCTCGTGAAGCTGATGTGGGTCCTCGGGCGGACGAGGGATGCGGACGAGGTCCGGCAGCTGATGACCACGAACCTGGTCGGGGAGATCAACCCGTCCATCACCCTGGACGAGTATGTGTTCTGAGGCGACGCGCGGCGACTTGAGGAAGGTTAAAGGGTCCCGTGCCTCTGCCTTGGCGGCGATGAGGCTCCGCGTCCTCGGGAAGCTCGGGGAGTTCTGCAACGACGCGAGCGTGCCGACGATCACGGGCCGGGAGAAGGTGATCGGGTTCCGGCAGCTCGAGTACGTCATCAGGCGCCCGGGACTGTTCGGGAAGGAAGTCCTGCCGAAGACGGCTGGCTGGGTTTACCTGACGGACCGACGGATCCTGATGCTCGACGAGGGATGGGTTCCGCAGGACGGGGCCCAGCACAAGCGGTACCATGAGGTGCCGTTCGAGGAGACGGTCGCCGTTCGGCACAAGGTCGCGGACCGTGTTTTCGTGGACCTGAAGACCGCGGAGGGCGAGCTCACGATCGCGTGCAAGCCGTACGGACCCGCCGCGCGCCTCTTCGACTGGCTGAAGAAGGAGAGGGAGCTGCGCGTGAAGCGCGCGGACGGGGAGATGGAATCCCCGTACGCGAAGGAGCGGTGGTATCGCCACCCGCCGAAGTGAGAACCCTTTTCCGGCCCAGCCGCATCCATGCGCGGAATGGACTACGAGTCCCTTGGATTCCGCGCGGGATTGGAGATCCACCAGCAGCTCGACACGCACAAGCTCTTCTGCGAGGACCGCTCGGAGCTCTCGGAGACCGTCGTGGCCGAGTTCCGCCGCCGGCTCCGGCCCACGCAGTCCGAGCTCGGCGAGGTCGACGCCGCTGCGGTCGAGGAGGCGAAGCGGAACCTCGCGTTCATCTACCAGGCAACGCCGAGTTCCTGCCTCGTGGAGGCGGACGAGGAGCCGCCGCATCCGTGCAACGGAGACGCCCTCGACACCGTCCTGCAGATCGCATTGTTGTTCCACGCCACCGTCCTGGACGAGATCCAGTTCATGCGGAAGATCGTCATCGACGGATCGAACACGACGGGTTTCCAGCGGTCCGCGCTCGTGGCGGTGGACGGTTGGTTCGAGGCCGACGGGAAGCGGTTCGGGGTGCCGACGATCCTCCTCGAAGAGGATGCGGCCCGGAAGGTCGAGCAACGGGACGGGGAGGTCGTGTACCGGCTCGACCGCCTCGGAATCCCTCTCGTGGAGATTGCCACGACGCCGAACATCGCGTCGCCCGAAGAAGCCGCCAAGGTTGCCCTCCGGATTGGAAGCCTCCTGCGCGCGACACGGGCCGTCAAGCGCGGAATCGGGACGATTCGCGAAGACCTCAACGTGAGCATCGCGCGCGGGGCCCGGACCGAAACGAAGGGCGTCCAAGAGCTTCGCATGATCGCGACGTACGTGGCGAACGAGGTCGCCCGACAGGAGATGCTCGCCGACGTGTCCGACGAATTCCGGCGGCACGGAGTGACCTCGGTCGATGACCCCGTTGTGGACGTGACGGACGCCTTGGCGGCGTCGGCATCGAAGGTTCTCGCGAACGCGATTGCGGCGCGCGGACGCGTCCTCGGGGTGCGCCTCCGCGGAGTCGCCGGACTCCTCAAGGGGAAGCTCGGCCCCGAGTTGGCGGCGCACGCGAGGATCGCGGGCGTCGGCGGCATCTTCCATTCCGACGAGCTCCCTGGGTACGGAATCACCGCCGAAGAGGTCGCGGCGATCTCGACCCGCCTGGCTGTGGGACCGAACGACGCGTTCGTCCTCGTCGCCGACCAAGAGTCCCTCGGCCGGGAGGCGCTCCGAGAGGTCCTCTCGAGGGCACGTGCGGCAATCCGGGGGGTCCCGCCGGAGACCCGGGACCCTCGCCCGGACGGGACGACCGGATACTCGCGCCCCTTGCCGGGTCGCGCGCGCATGTACCCGGAAACGGACGTTCCGCCGATTCGCATCACACGCGAGCGGCTGGACCGTTTGCGCGCGACGCTGCCGGAGATGCCTGAGGTCCGGCTGGAGCGGCTTGTGTCCGTGCACGGGATACACCGCCAGCAGGCGGCGCAGCTCATCGAGGATGGGTACGACGGGGAGTTCGAGACCCTGGCAAAGGAGTTCGCCGACCCGCAGGCCATCGCGACCGCGCTCACGTACAACTATGCGGAGATCCGCCGGGAGGGAATCGACGTGGACGCGCTCTCCCTCGACCGCCTGCGTGGCGTCTTTCGCCACTGGAAGGATGGGGCGTTCGCCAAGGAGGCGATCCCGCGAATCCTGCGGCTCATGGCGGGCGAGGGATCGGACCCGCTCGCTGCGGCCCGATCCTTGGGCCTCGTCGCCCTGACCGAGCGGGAGGTCGACACAATCCTCGATGAGATCGTGGCCGCGCACGAGCCGATGATTCGGGAACGCGGCGAACGGGCGCTCGCCGCGCTCATGGGCATCGCGATGGACCGGCTCCGCGGAAAGGCGGATGGGCGGGTCGTGAACGAAAAGTTGCGGCGCCGATTGGCTGCGCGCTGACCCTCGTCCCCCTCCATAGAAGAGCACGCTCGCAACCTATTTAACGGGACACCCTATTCGGCGGCCGTGGTCGCAATGGCGAAGTCCAAAGGCGGTTCCGATTGGTTCGACTCCCTCGACAAGGAGCTCCAGAAGAAGACCGCCGAGATCCTCCAGGACGTCGGCCAGCAGACGTCGAAGCGCACGGACCTGAACAAGACGTTGATCGAGGATTGCTGGAAGGTCTGGAAGCGGTTCAACGCGGTCGGCGTGCACCTCACCCTCGAGCCGAATTACGACCGGTGGGCGGTCTTCCCCGACACCTTCCCAGAGGGCGAGTGGCGGTGGCGGACGGGGTTCAACGCGGCCACCGTGACGTCGATCTCGATCACGGACCGCACGCAGGACCAGGGACGGATCGGCGACGCCCTCAAGATCACGCACTACGACACGGAGGGGAAGCCGCGGATCAAGTTCACGTTCGAGTACTGCGAGGGGGAGCACTACTACAAGTATTCCGGCTGGAAGCGGATTTGGTCGATCCACACGCTCCTCGACGCGTCGGTCGAGCGCCTCGACCTGGGCGACGTCCACAAGGTCCTGGGGGACATCGTGAAGGGGTGGTACGAGAGCCACTTGCGCCGGAACCGCGACATCCTGATCCGGCACCTGAAGAAGAACTACGAGCGCGTCGAGACCTTCAACATGTAGGCTACGGCGGGGCGAGCCGTTCGAGGCGAAGGTCGTACACGGACGGAGGATGCTCCGCGGAACGGTTTCGGAACCGCACGAAGGACATGCCGGTCCCCGGATCGTATCCGAACAGGCGCTCCGCGTATCCGCCGCGTTCCGCGATCACGAGGGGGACATACGCGTCCGCCGGCCACGTCACATTGACCTCGTCGAGGAAGCATCCTCGGCAGGTGGCCTCGGGGTCCGCTTGGAACGGGTCCCGGAGCAGAAGCGTGAGGAACGAGGGCGGCGACTCCGAGAGCAGTCGGGCCCGCTCTTCTGCACGGGAGACGTCGAGGACGACGAGCCGCGGGCGCGGGACCGTACGGTCGGCGATCCACGCGGTTCCGCCGGATTCGATCCCCATGGAGGCGACGCTCCACGACGTCACGTTGGTGATCGTCGATGCGAGGAGGACGGCGCTCTCCGACCAGTAGGCGAAGTACGCCCGCTCCTCGTACGACGAGACGACGCGGGCCTCGAGGGGGGAGCGCGGCTCTCGCACGCCCTTGAACCGGAACTCAAGGCTCACGTTGCCGTCCGTCGCGAGGACCGCCTTCACGTTCACCGCAAGGGGCGTCGCCCACTGCGGCTCCGCCTCAAGAGGGGGCTCCCCGAGGAGGAGGCCGTGGGCGGTCCCGTCCGTCGGCCCGAAGGGCACGAACCACGCGGGGAGAACGAGCGCGAACGCGACCGCCATGGGCGTCGCTCGACCCTGCGGACGTGAATCCCGAACTCGCCCCGCGGGGCCAATGCGGGACGCGACGTAAGAGGCGGCCGCGAACACGCCCCCGCCGATCACGAGGAAACTCAGGAAGTACCGCAACAGCGACTCGGACACGGACGAGGCGAGCGACAGGGCCGGGACCGTCGCGATCGCGAGCGGGGTGAACCAGAAGAGGGCGAGATACAGGAGTTGGCGTCTCGGCGGGGACGCCGGCCCCGTGAGGTGCACGACCGCGCGGCTGATTCGGTACGCGAACGCGATGGCCCAGAGGAGGCCGACGACGAGGAACCCGGCGACGAGATGGGGCGCGCCCAACACCGAGGCGGCCTGGGCGGAGTCCCCTCCGGTCCCGCCGAACGCGCCAATCGCGAGGTAGACGAAGGGGTAGACGAGCAGCACCTCGAGCACGAGGAGGAGGAAGAGGGCGCCCACGAAGGTGCGGGTGCGCCGGTAGAGCGCAAGGAGGAGGACCCCGACGGCAACCTCCACCGCGATTCCCGCCAATGCAATCGCCGCGCTCCCCGCTACGGGCGCCCCTCGCGGCACGAGGACGTACGCGAACCCGGACCCCGGGGAGATGTACACGCCGTAGAACGACCCGCCGAGCGCGAGCGTCGTCAACCCGTGGCCGACGACCTCGTGCAGGGCGACCGCCAGGAATCGCGCGACGACGAACCCCGCGAGCACGAGGATCGCAAACGTCGCCGGCTCCCGTGGGTCGCGAAGGCCACGCATCGGCACGTGTACGGCCGAAGGCCTTATGGCGTTGTTGGGGGCACCGCTACCGCTTCTTCCGTGTCTTCGGGATCCGGATCCCGAGGTTTTTCGCGAGCCGACGGAACTCCCCGTCATCCAGCCATGGGACCTTGAGGTACGCGATCAGCTGCCGGTCCGTCATCCCGAGCCGGCGCCCCTCCGCCGTGCAGACCTTGTACGCCTCGATCTCCGTAGGCCGGTCCTGGTACTCCCACCGCGAGTGGAACAGGGGGCGCCCGTTCCGGTGCTGCTTCACGTGCACGAGCTCGTGGATCACGTCGAGGTAGATGTCCCGCGGGTTGCCCGTCTTCAGGTAGTGGGAGGAGATCAGCATGTGACCGTCCTTGTCCGAGACGCCCATGTAGCCCCAACGCGAGGAGAAGAACTCGACCTGCACGGATTTCAGGGCCCGTGCGGTGCGCGGGCCGAAGATCCTCCGGACGGCGTCGACATCCTCGAACCCCTTGAAGTAATCCGTGAACCGATGGTATCGTACGGGGACGTCCCGCGGAATCGAAACGCCCACGGACTCCGGGTCGAACCGCTTCGGCATACGCGGGCGGGAAGGCCGGCCCCCGCAAAAAGATGAGGGTGCCTCCCCGCGGGTCCGTCACGCGCCGCCGCAGCAGCCCGAGCAGCACGGCTCGCCGCCACAGCACCCTGGGCCGCAGCACGTCGTGGCGGTGGGACCCGTTCCGCTTGCATCTGTCGGTTCCATGTTATCTACTTCTCCAAAGTAGTAGACAAGCTTAAGTACTCTCCCTCTCGTAGTCTTCTCAGATGCCGGAAGTCCGGACCCAGGCGAACACTCTCCTCGAGGATGCGGCCCGTTCATCCTCGGAGAAGATTGCCGCCACACTGCGCGAGCTCGGCCTGCGCGGATACGCCGCGGACGCGTTCTGTGCCCTTGTGCGCCTGCCCGAGGCGACCGCAGGGGCCTTGGTCGCGAAGACCGGGATTCCGGACTCGAAGGTCTACTACGCCCTCGACGAACTCGCGGAGCGCGGGCTCGTGGCGGTGCAGGCGGGGAAGCCGAAGACGTATCGCGCGGTGCCGTCCAGGGACGTGGCCTCGCACCTCGACCGGATGCTGGACGAGAAACATGGGCGGGAGCGATCCGCCGTTGCCCGTGTCGCAGCGCTCATCGAGCCATTGCAGGCCGCCGCCAAGACGCCCGCAACGGAGCTGGCGTATGTCGTGAAGGGTCTGGCGAATGTCTTGGCGCGGGCGCAGGCGATGGTCGCTGCCGCACGGAGGGAGGTGGTCGTGCTCGCCTCCCAGGAGCGGTTCTTCCGCAAGCTGGAGCCGGAACTCGCGAAACTCGCGCGACGCCGAGTTCGTCTGAAGCTAGCGGTGCCGAAGATCGCATTGGACAAAGACCTGGCGAGGATCGCGGAGATTCGCGCGATCGCGTGCGATTGTCTGATCCTCGTCGTGGACAGACAACAGGTGCTGACCGTGTCGGGCGCGGACACGGAATCCCCGTACGGGATTACGTCGACGGACGAGACCCTCGTCCGGCTCGGGCTCGAATATTGGGAGAGCCCGCGGTGCTGCGTGCCGGGTTGACGTCCAGCGCCGTATGACTTAGGGCTGTATCGGGCCGAAAACGGGGCGAACGTGATCGCGCTCCGACGCTCGCAGGGCCCGTAAGAAGCACTGCGAAACGTATATCCACGGCCTTCCGCATCGCGAGCGCCCCATGCCGTCCCGCGTCCGCTGCCGCCACTGCGAACAGATCCACCTCGCGGACCCCCGGTACCGCGTCAAGCCCGCGCGCCACGACGCGGACTCCTCGTTCCCCCGATGCGACATCCATTGGCGGTTCGTGTGCGACAGGTGCGGCCGGAGCCACCACTTCAACGGAATCGCATGGTGCCCCGCCGCCAAGAAGCTCCTGTGCATCAAGTGCGCCCCACGCCACCGCGCGGTGCGGACGCCGTTTTGGCGGTGGTCCTACCACTACGCGCTGACATGCCCCGACTGCAAGAAGGAGCACGCCACCCTCGACCGCCTGGAGTTCGAACGACGACATCCGTGGCAGCGAATCCCCGCGTTCGCCCGCCGGCGCCACGGCCTCAGCCTGGAGAGGGAGATCGTGCCGCCGTGGTCGTACGACCTCGTGGCCGACGCGGACGACATCACGGACCGGAGAATCGCCGCGCAGTGGGACGCACTCGCGGACGTGTGGACGTCCGGCTACTCGGA